>JAFGIR010000140.1 GCA_016929515.1 Pirellulales bacterium
AGCACGTAGTTCGGGTTTTCGGCCACCAGGGCTTCGGCCTTGCGGATGGCGCCGGGCATTCCGTCGCCCGCCGGCGTCAAGACAAGTTCCGCCCCCAACGCCGACACCATGCGCCGGCGTTCCACGCTCATGCTTTCGGGCATTACGACCACGAGCCGGTAACCGCGCGACGCGCAGACGAAGGCCAACCCGATGCCTGTATTTCCGCTCGTCGGCTCGATGAGCACGGTGTCTTTTCTGATAAGACCGTCGCGTTCGGCCGCCTCGATCATCGCCAGTCCGATGCGGTCCTTGACACTCCACAGCGGATTGAAGTTTTCGAGCTTCGCCACCACCTTGGCCCGACACCCATCGGTCAGGCGCCGAAACCGGACCAACGGCGTGTTGCCGATGCACTCGGTGATATTGTCGTAGATCCGGCCGGTCGATCCTTCACACATCACGTTTTCTCCTGTCATGGAGCCTTGCGAAGCACCCAGTGATTGTCAAACCCATGAATGCCGCGAGCAGCCTAGCCACTCTTGCCGATCGAGTGGCGAACAAACTATCGCAGGTGCCCAAACGTTAAGAACAATCGTCGAAAGGTGCTCGTGTTCTGTCACGTTGGTCTTTTCTAGGCGGGGATTGGCCGTGTCCATCGCTTCCCCCAACATGGGCAAGACGCCCACGACACCCTGAATTATTACTGCAACAGAACACTAGCCAATGGCCAGAGAGCGAATCGCGGGAATTCGCTGCCGCGATTTTCGGCATAAGTCGAGAAGAAGTCAACCGGTCCGGACAGTTATTGATGCCTGCGTGGATAATGATCGGATGATCCTTCTGCGAGCCGCGCTTGTCGGGCACAAGACACTTGGGTCGATGGCTTCGCGCCGTTTAACCAGGATTGGTGGAATGAGATGAAGATTTGCGCGGCGCGACGCGGGTCATCCCGCTAATCATGGTTGCGACGATTCCGTGGCGGGGCGATCGCCTTGGGCGGCGTCGCGCAGAAGCGAGTAAAGCACCGCGTAACGCCGGCGCAGCGCTTCGTCGGGCTCTTGCAGCCACTCCCGGCCCATCGCCGTATCGTCAAACGCGGAGGCGAAACCGATGGCCGTCACCGTGCCCTTGCCAAACGCGACTCGCGCGGCGGCGGCCGTTTGGCCGACGCCGGCGATGGGCGTTCCGCCGGCGACCGCCCAGGCCTCGTCCACCTCGACGCCCGATGCGCCGGACGACGTGCTCAACGGGCCGCGAAATGGACGGCCAATTTGCATCGAAAGCCCAAACGGCCACAGCAACCGGTTGGCCGTCGAATGGACGTTGCTCGGCGCGTCGAGGACCAGCAGCCGGCCACCCTGGCGAACGAAGTCGACTACCCGGTCGCGATATTCGTCACTGATCGAACCGGTCGGGCAAATCGCGACGAGCACATCGGCGTCGAAGACGTCGTCGCCCTGGCGCCGCGCGGTGAAGTAGCCCAGCCGCGTGATCCATTGTTCCAGCAGCCCATAGCCACGGCCGTCGCCTTGGATATAGGCGCCTTTCGACAGAGGCACGTCCGAGACGTTTCGGTCGAGGACGAAACGGAACAACGGTTGCTGCACGTCGGGCAGAGGCATGGCCGCGCGTGCCCGAGCAGTCACCGCCGCCGAGCAAACGGCCGCGCCGAACATCGCGGCCGCCAGAACCAGGAGCCAGCCGCCGGGGAGCTTGCGAGCCATCCAGGCACCCACGACGACCAGGATCAATCCGACCAACGCGAGCGGCACGACCAGCGACAACCACGTCAAGCGGCTGTCGAACGGGCTGCCGTGGTTGAGCCAGGCGAGCATGTTGAGCATCAGCTCGGCCTTGCCCGGCTGAAAGATGCAGAAGTTCGAAAAAATGGTCGAATCGGTGAACGCCAGGACGCGGCCCTTGCCGAATCGGGTTGCCCAAAGCTGGACAAACGGGCCGACGCGCATTTCGGGCCGATACTCGGCCGGCGGATGGTAGTTTTCGTTTTCGTACTCGGCCTGGAGGCTCCAGAGCCCCGTGCCGCCGGTGGCGGTCCGTCCGCAACTCCAGCCTGGGTCGATCGAACAAGACACCGCGAGATCCAACTGGTCGACGTGCATCACGGCCGGGTGGGGAACGGCGGCCGGCGCGAAGGGTTGCTCGTAGGCGTCGCCGACGCGAAACAGCAAATCGTTGCGAAACGTGAAGCCGAACCGCCGCGCGACGTCGTTCAAAAACGTGCTCGACCGGAAGACGTTCGTGTGGTCACCCACCATCAGCAGGCTGCCGCCGTGCCGAACAAAACGCTCGATCGCGTCGACTTCTTCTTTCGCCAGCCGCGAGGTGGGCGTTTTCAGCACCAGCACGTCGCACTCGTCCAGCGACTCGGCCGAGATGGGCGTGGATCGGTCGAGCCGCGACATCGTGAAGAAATGCGACGCATAGTCGTAGATCACGCGGTACGTGTAGCTGGCCTTTTCGCCGTACGACGATTCGTCGTACGGGGCGTCGGTCGGTTCCCAACGCGAATGACGTTCGACGATCCGAATGCGGCCTTGCTTGGGGTTGCCGATCGGGTCCCATGCCCAAACGATTGCCAGCAGAGCCGCCCCCAGCGCGACCAGCCCGACGACGGTGAGCCGCCGGCGCGTGGTGAAGCCATTGACGTCTTCCGAGGCCTCTTCCTTGGTGCCCGACGAAATCCGGAGCGGGACGAACCACCAAGCCAGCAGGACGGGCCCGGCTAACAAGACGGCCGGCAACCACCACGCGAGAAACTGGTTCATCACGCAAAGCGGCGCCGACGAATCGGCCATGGCGACTCGCTGGGTGTACAGTCCGATCAGAAGCGCCCAGCGGATCGGCAGCCACGCGAGCACGACCAGAAGCAAGAGGCCCGCCGCGCGGAGCCAGTCGGTCTTGCGGCGCGGCGCGCCGGCCGACGCGAATGCCAACATGACGGCTCCCCCGACCACGAAGCCGACGACGGTCGGCGGTAGCAGCGCGTCCCACGTTGCCGCGAGCGGATGAACCGTCGTCGTTCCCCTGAGGGCGAGCGTCGAACCGGCGGTGACCGCCTCGGCACCCAACAGACGAACCACGCCGCCGGCCAACGAGGCCAGCGGCCAAGGCAAGTCGTGCGATCGGGCAGTCAACACGGCATAGAGGTAGACCGCAACCGACTGTGCGAGAAGAACGCTGCCCGCCACGATGGTCGTCGGCGCCACGCGACGCGGCCAGCCGCGGGGAATGGGCGCGACGGCCAGCGCGAGCCCGGCCGCCAACAGCGCCGCGGCCGTCTTCTGCGGCCAAGGCACGAACCAGACGGCCGGCAGCAGCAACACCAGCGCGATCGTGCCGTCGCGACCGTCGGGCAGAGGGAGCTTTCGGCCGGCCAGCAGTCCCACGCCCACGAGCACGAGCAGGCCTCCGGCCCAAACGTTCGCCGGTCCATAGTACCCCAACCCCGGCAGCCACGCCGCGGCGAACACGCCCACGGCCAACCATGCGCGCAAATTCATCGCAAGGTCCTCCTGCCGTCGCGCGAGGTTTCTTGGCCGCTTCGCGGCGCGGGCTCCGGCGGAATCCACTCGGTCTGGCCCGTGATCCGCGTGAGCAACCATCGCCAGAAAGCGGCATTGTCATACACGCCTTGGGTCATCCGCCCGTCGTAGTAGCCGTGATTATGATTCAGGGCGAAACGGCTGTCGCCGATCACGACGATTTTGCCTTTGCCAACGGTGCGAGCCATTGCCAAGGGGCGATTGTCGTACTTGCTGAAGACGAGCGACTCGGCGTTGTCGGCCGACGAGTCGACGGCCCAACCGGTGAAGAAGAAGACGTGCAGCAGGTAGTTGCCCACGTCGTAATCGGCTGCGTTGAGGTACGGCGTGTCGAACCGGCCGAAGTCGTCCGGGAATTGTGCCATCGGTTGGGCCTCGCTCCGGCCGGAGCCGGTCGGCGAAGGCGAAGGGCGCACGTCGAATCCAAATTCGGCGAGCAGCCCACGGCCGGCGGCCGCTTCGGTGGCGCCGATCATGCAGAAGACGTGTCCGCCCCGCTCGACGAAATCGCGCGCGTCGCGAAGCTCGCCGGCCGAAAATGGTTTGGCCGGACCCATCACGACCAGCACGGCGGCACGCTCCAGCCGGGCCGGGTCCCAACGGTGCAGCTTCAGCGGCAGATAGCCGTTGCGGGCAAGCGTCATCAAGAATCCGTCCACGCCGTCGTTGGCCCAAGGCTGATCGTTGCCGATTTCCAGATGCGAGGTGTCGACGTAGGCGATCGGCCGCGCCGGCGCGACTCGGCTTGGACCCTCGTCCTTCGCCGGCGTGGCGGAATCGGCTTGTGGGCCGTCTGGGGCAGCGTTTGGGGTGGCTGGGGCAGAGCGCAGCGGTGCCCCAGAGTTCTCGTTCGACGAAACGCTGCTCGGCCCGTCGGGCCGGGGAATCGGTCCTTGCGACCGGCCGAAAAGCGTCGCCGCGGCGAGCACGACCGAGAGCGTTAGGACGATCGCCACGAGTCGCGCGACGTTGGTTCGCCGGACGATCAACACGAACAACACGGCGTAGCCGAGCAGGGCCAGGATTTGACGCCACATCGACTGGGGGCTACTCGGTCGATTGGCCAGATAAACGAGAAGCCGCGAGGCCAATTCGTGCCCATCGGCCAGCCCCAGGTTCGTCAGGCACCACGGGTCGGCCAGCGCGACGACCGTTCCCCGGCCGAGCGGACGTTCGGCGGCCAGGACCAGGTCGCCCCACTGCTGGCCGGTTTCAATCGCGGCGTGTCCGTTGTAGAGCACGTCGTTGCCCGGCTGGCTCCATCCCCAACGACCGATGAGAATGGGCCGGGCGGGCCAGCCCATCGCGATCGTGGAACTCTCGCGGAGCGAAAGGCCCAGCGTCCGGTCGGACAGTCCGAAGACGGCCGGATGCGTGGAGCCCGAGATAGCCCCGGTCCAAAACTCGGTCGCCGACAGAGCCACGTCGTGGCGCACGGCCATGCCGGTTGGGCCGAGCAATTGACTGACCGGCCGGACGTCGTGGACCAAGGCCGGTGTTTCGTCCGTGGCCTGGGGGGCCGTCTGGGCATTGGCTCGACCGTCGAGCTCGGCTTCGACCATCGGCCCGGCCGCGACCAGAAGCGACCCACCACGGCGGACGAACTCTTCGACCCGTTTGAGCCGATCCTCGGGCCAGGATCGGAGCGGCTGGATCACGAGGAGCACGTCGGCCCCGTCGAGTTCGTCCTGAGACAGCTCGTCGTCTTCGTTGGCCAAGGCGGCACTGAGGGCCCAGTGACCGGCGAGATCGGCCACCAGCGACGGCAGCAGGCCGTAGACGCCGGTTTGGTCGGGTCCCAGGGCGTCGTGGGTCGGCACGTTCCAGTCGACGTAGCCGCCGCGATAGGCCAGCACGGTTTTGTCCGACAGGTCTCCCCCACTCGGCGGCCAGGCGGACAGGAGGCCCGTCGCCACAACCAGGAGAATCGTTGCCGGCAGACCCCAGCGAGCGAATCGGGCAAGCCGGCCGGCGATGGGCGTGGCGACGTCCTCGCCGTCGTCGGCCTGTGTCGTTGGTGTTTGGCCCGGCGCGCCCGGCTGGTCGTCCGGGCCAGAGCCCTGGCTGCCCGAGCCCTGGGCAGATGACGCAGAATCTTGGGTGGCTGGGGCATAGCGAAGCGGTGCCCCAGTGATCCCCTCTTTGGGCTCGATCCGCGTCCACCGCAGCATAACCATTGCCAGGCCGGCCTGGAGCACGGTGGCCAGCAGCGGCAGGTTCCACGGCAGACCGCCGCGAAGCTCGGCCGCGGCGTGCCAGTCGGTCGGACGATAATCGCCTGGGTCGGCCGGCTCGGACCTGGGTATCTCGGGCAGTCGGTCGGCCAGGTTCACCGCGTGGGACAAGCCGGCCAGATAGACGGCCTGCACGGCGAGAATGGCGACGGCCGCATAAACGGCCCTCGCGCGGCGCGGCGGCCGCGTCGCGCGGAGCCACCCGGCGTGGAACACGCCCATCACGATCAGCAGGTCGAGCCCACCAAGCGACCCGCCGATCCAAAGCGATCGACCGCCGAGCCAGCCCAGCGCCGTTCCAATCGCCTGGTCGGTAGTCCAAAGCGTGGGCACGGTGAAGCAGGCCGCGCGAAACACGGCCAACGCGGCGGCCGCGGCGGCGACAATCAGCAGTGTGCGGCGTCGCGGGCCGGTCGTTGCCCAAGCCATCGTGGCCAGGATGGCGGCCACGACCGAGACGTCGACGACCGGCCAGCCGCCGGCCAATCGACTCAACACGACGCCGAGCGCGACGCATGTGGCCACGGCGGCCAAGTGGCGCCACGACGGTCGGAGGGCGACGATCATGACGCCAAGAAGCAACGCGACCAGCCCGTGACGCAGCGGGTCGACCAGCAGGCCGGTCGAACCGGCGGCAACCCAAGCGGCCAACAGGCCAGACGCGGCGGCCAGGACGATCGGCCACGGCGTGCCGAATTGATTCGAAGCCGGCGACTTGCCGGCCCCCCCGCTGTTGTGGTGCTTGTTTCGTTTCGAACTCATCCGGCGGACCGTTCCTTCGGGCGGATGGCGACCACGTGGCAATATGATGGGAAAGACCCAGTATGATGGTTGATACATATTGGGTCAACATCGCGATGGTGAACCACTGCGACGGCCTGGCCCCAATTACCCCAACCGTCGAAACTTGACACTGTCGCGGCACATTGTGACAATTGGACCTTGGGATGTGGGCTCGGTCGGTGGCGCGTCGACAGACGGCCGTTGGTCGGGCTGGTACCTGCGCGGGTCGGCCTTGCCGACGCCAACCGACCGGACACGGCTCTCGTCCGGAGGTCCACTTCCCATCGGAGGTCCGTTGACGGCCGCGCGGCCAATGTTCACCGTTGCCGCGGCGCCGCGGTTCTCCGGCCACCGTTGATTACCTTCCTCAAGGAGCCCCCTCATGCCCACAGCCTGCCGGTCTATTCACCTTCGACACTTTTTTGGGACGTGCAGCCGCCGCGTCTTGCTTCTTGCTTTTCTCTTGCTGCCGGTTGTCGCGGCCGTGAGCGCCGAGGGCGCGTCGGAAGACCGATGGTTCAAGGGAACCACCCACTCGCACTCTTTCTGGAGCGACGGCGATCAGTTTCCCGACATGGTGGTCGACTGGTTCAAGAGCCGCGACTACGATTTCTTCTCGCTGACCGATCACAACAGAATCATGGAGGGCAATCGCTGGGTCAAGCTGGTCCGCCAACGCCGACCCATTTCAGAAGAAGTGCTTCAGAAATACATCGATCGTTTTGGCGCCGACTGGGTCGAGGTCCGCGGCGAGGGTTCGGAGCGCGAAGTGCGGCTCAAGACGTTCCAGGAAATCGAAAAGCGGTTTGCCGAGCCCGGCAGGTTCCTCTTGATCCAAGGCGAGGAGATTACCGACCGGAGCAAGGCTCCGTCGTCTCGTTGCGTACACATCAACGCCTTGAATCTCGTCAAGCTGATACGCCCTCAAAGCGGCGATTCGGCCATCGAGACGATGCGGCGCGACATCGCGGCCGCCGACGAACAAGCCCGGCAGATGCGACGCCCCATTCTAACCCACGTCAATCATCCGAACTTCGGGGGCTACAGCATCACGGCGCGCGATCTGGCCGAAGTGCCCGAGGTGCGTTTCCTCGAAATCTGCAACAACCACAACGGGGTGTGTCATTACGGCGACAAGAACCACCCGAGCGTCGAACGTCTTTGGGACCTTGCCAATACGCTGCGGCTGATCGAGAAGAAGGTGCCCCCGATTTACGGCGTGGCCAGCGACGATTCGCACAACTATCACACGAAGAGCCCAAGCCGGGCGATTCCCGGCCGGGGATGGATCGTTGTGCGCGCGCGGAGGCTCGAAACCCGCGCGCTGCTTCGAGCCATGGCCGAGGGCGATTTCTACAGTTCGACGGGCGTTGAACTCGCCGAGCTCGACTACAACCCGCGACGTCGCACGCTTCACGTCGAGGTGGTTCCAAAGCCGGACACGCACTATACGATCGAGTTCATCGGCACGCCGGCCGACTTGACATTGCCCGACGACAAGGCGCTCGACAAGACGGCCG
>JAFGIR010000141.1 GCA_016929515.1 Pirellulales bacterium
CAAATTCGGTCCCCAAATCGACGACCGACACGCGAGGTGTCATGACGGTGAACCCTCGCGCTCGCTTGGGAACTTGGGCCGTGAGCTTGCCGCTTTTCAGACTTACCTCCCGAGGCGACCTGAACCGAAGCGTCGCCGGCCCTTCGACGATGACGGTCGTTCCATCGGCCATCGTCATCTCCGCCAACCCCCGGACCAGCCCAATGTGCCGGTCGGTCGCAAACGACTCCCCAACCACGGGCGTGGGCGCCTCATCCGTCCACTCGCAGTCGAGCGTCCGGTTCAATCGGGCGACTCGAACGGGCGCTGAAACGGTCGCGTTCTGAATGGGTTCGGGCCGACGAACCTGGATGACCAGGAGGAGGACGCAGACAAGCGGCAATCCAACGGCCACGAGAATGGAAAACGGGGTCGCGCTCCAGCAGAAGTCAACAACCCGCTGGACGCCCGTGCCGAGCATTCCAAGAACAGGCGACTTTGCCGGCTTCTGCGGCGGCCCGACCTCGCGCGTCGCGAGATACTGTTTGAGCCCAATGTGTGAATTGACGTATCGACGGTACATTGCCCGGGCGTCACGATTCGCCAGCAGGAGTTCTTCGAGTCGAATCCAACTGTCGTGATCGAGCGCGTCACGGCAAACCGCGTCGACCAGATCCATCAGCTCTTTTTGGTCGAAGGGATGACTCACAACTTGCCTCCCGCCGCCAAAGTCTGTTCGATACACCGCAGCAGAGCGATGCGGATTCTGTGAAGGCGTTTGTAGAGACTATTGGGGGTGCAGCCCATCCACTGGGCCACCTGCGTGACCGAGTCCTTGCCGGCGTAACACTGCTGAATCAGGCGTCGATGGCCGGTCTGCAATTGGTCCAAACAGCCGGCCAACGCGCGGCGTTCGTTCTCGAGCCGCGCCGTCTCCGACATTCCCTCCTCGGCCAGCATTTCGAACAGCGTGTCGGAGAACACGTGCCGGTCGCGGCGATTCTTCTTCATATAGTTGAGCACTTCGAACCGGGCTATCTGGCAGGCCCAGTGGACGAAGTTGCTCTGGGGATCCTTCTGGTCGAACTGTTCGAATTTGCGCCAGAGGATCATGCTGGTCTGTTGAAACATGTCCTCCGCGTCTGCCCAGCTTGGCAAGAGCGAAAAAATATAGCTGAACAATGCCCACTGATTTCGCACAAACAGCGAGACGAACTGCTCGTTGCGCGTTTCGTTCGAGGACACGGATGGAGATGCGTTTCCCATCGGACAATACAACGCCAGAACGGGACACGGCTCCACGCACCGGCGCGGAAACCACAACCCATTTCGCAAAGTGATTACATACGGACCCTATAGATATTACGTCCTGAGCGATTGGAATCTGCCACCGAAATTGTGTGCGCCGACCCATCCCGTTTCAAGTCAACCGCTGCAAATCGTCGAGGGGCTGCGCGCAAGGTATTGATATCGAAGGGTTTTCGGAAAAAGCACGCAGGGTGCTCGGAATTCTACTCGTGATAATCCCGGATGGGGGTTCTGGTTCTCGCGAGCGACCGACGCCCGTGGGGATTGCGGATTCACGAGAGCAAACTTGATCGCAAGCCACACTGTCTATTACTTCATCGAGCTTGGCGAAAGATGATTCTCGTATATAGGGCAAAATCTTGTTGATGCTTGTGTGGTCGTGGAACGATCGTTCATGACGGAATGGCTGAAGCCGTGCTGCCGTCGGTCGGACCTGGTTCATTCACTAGAAATGTAATAGATGCGCGCCGACCGCTGTTGGTCGTCGACAAACCGTGGTTCTCCGCAAAACATTTTTTGCGGAATTTGAGCGGTGCCCATTTTTTGTGTCTTGACATTTTGCTCCGTTCCAGTATGAATAGGGCTTTAGGGAATATCTTTCCCCGATTGGCACTCCCGGCGAAATTCGCCGTAAACTCTTCCTTGGCGCGATCAGTGACGGTCGCTGAGAACCGTCACGCGAGGGACTTTCCTCGATTGGCAATCCCGGCTAGGTCTGCCGGAAATTTCTCCTTGGCACAACGTTGGTGGTTATCGAAGTCCACCTCGTGGAAATGTCCGCGGGAACGCCCCGTGGTCAATCGTCTATTGTGTCTGGCGCGCGTAAACGGTCATGGCCGGTGTGTCCGTGTTAGGGACAAACGGCCGGCGATCGGCGCGCCCCGTGGCAGAAAACGGACTTCCGATGGGTTGCCCTGGCATCGTTCAGCGATGCGCCGTTTGGCCAGGTTCAATTGAAAAGAGGTCCAGGCGCAGTCGAATACGCGCGTCAATTACTTTTCCGTTCAAAGGAGGTTCGCCGATCATGAGAGCGTATTACAGCGGCTTGGCAGCGGGAGTTGTCCTGGTTGTGTTGATGTTGGCCGGAGGCACGGCGTTCGGAGGATTGACTGCCTATTGGTCGTTCGACTCGGATCTCACAAGTGCTGGCAGCGCAAGCGGCATGGACGGCGTGCTCCTCGGCACGGGCGCGAGTATCGACCCCGGTGCCGCGAAGGTCGGTGGCGGCGGCTTGATGATCGACGACTCTTCGACCGACGGCATTCAGCACGGAGTACGCATCAACAATACGATTGCCAGCATTACCACGCCCATCACGAATCCCGCCACCGACATTCCCATTATCACCGTGGCCGGTTGGTACAACCGGGTCGGTATCGACATGTTCGGCGACATGGATTCGTGGAACTACATCTGGGAATCGGGACTCTACGACGAGGTTGCGGACAACAACTTCACGGTTTCGGCTTCGATTCGCTACGACAACACGCGGTGGGGGTACGACACGCGCGGCGCCGTCGGAAGCACGTTCAACGACGTCACCGGACCATCCATCAACAATGGCGAGTGGAACCACATCGTCACGGTTCTTAATCCGACCACGCATCGGGCAAAGTACTACCACAATGGCGTGCTGCGTGATTCCCGGGTGATCACCGATGAGTACCTGGTGGCGCTGGCCGCTTCGGAACATTTTCACATCGGTTGCTCGCGTTACGACTACCTGAACCGGAATTTCGAGGGCTATATCGATGAGGTGGCCGTCTTCGACCACGAGCCAAGCGCGGAAATGATCGCGGCTCTTTACGACGGGACTTATACGCCGGCCACCTTGCCGGGAGACCAAGCGCCCGCGCCGAGCCTAGACATCGTCGAAACGGATTGGACGCTCAGCAACACAATCAACTTCAGCCGGCCGGCCGGCATGGCCGTCAATCCGAGTGACAACCACCTCTATGTGGCACGGCGGCACGATACTCCGGATGGAGGTCTCTACCGAATCGAGAGTGATGGGAGCGCTACACAGCTCGCCGAAGCCGCCCGCCCGTACGGACTGGCGATTGATGCGTCGGGCAACATCTTCATGGCGCAGGATGGCGCGGGAACCATTAGCAAATGGGGCGGGCTTCTCCTGGACACCTGGGTCTCGGAGTTGAATGGGGATACGTCCGACGACGACCCGACCACGATCGTTATTGTCCCGGATAACTTCGATGGCGGAGTCGGAAGTCAGGTCAGCGCCGGTGACGGCCTCATGGTCGATCGCGGGAGCGGCGGGTTTGAAAAGGTCTTCATTTGGTCCACGTCCACCGCGGAAGGGGAGATCATTCTGCATGACGATGCGGACGCGGCCGACGGCGTAGGCAGCCCCCTGATCGATCCCCAGGGCTTGGCCGTCACGAATTCAGGTATCTACGTATCGGACCGGCTTGCCGACGCGATCTTCTCGATCAGCCCGATCGACGGCACGGCGACCGCGTTGACCACCTCCTCGCCCATCATCTCGCCGATCGGCATCGCCGCCGATCCGATTAGTGGCGACCTGTACGTGATTACCGACGAAGAAGATGTCGCGGGCACGAAGTTGCTCCGGGTCAATCCGCTGACGGGCGACGTGACGACGGTGATCGACCAGTTGGCCGACATGGACGAGGACACGGTCATCTCGCAGTGGCCGACGGTGTACTTTTCATCCAACGGGGCACACCTATACGTTGTCGAACCGGATGCGGAGATTATCTACGACCTGTATCGTCCCGTCGAGGAAATCCCAGGCGATACGAACCACGACGGGAGGGTCGACTCGGTCGATGCCCAGAAGGTGGCAATGAATTGGGGAGCCCCAACGACCAATGGAGCCGATGACGGCGATTTCGATGGCGACGAGATTGTCGGCCCGAGGGATGCCGCCATCATGGCCGCCAACTGGCATTACGGAGTGCCCGCGGAGAGCACGGCGGTTCCCGAGCCGTCCACGTTGATGGCGCTGCTCGGCATGGCAACCGCAGCCTTGCTGCTCGGACGACGCCGTTGACGCGTAGCCGAATGAAGGGACGCATGCCGCGCACGGCGAAAGTGGGACGTTTCCCTTGAAAACACACGTGGAACAGCGGAGAGACCTGCAAATTATCCGCGAACAGAACGAAGAAGCGTGGGTGTCAGACAGTAGTTTGTCTGGTTACGATTTGTCGATAGCTTCAATGAGAGGGGACCCCTTATGACAATCAAGAGTGTTTTGTTGGCCCTGGCGTTGATCGCTTTGATCCTGCCGGGCCAAATGGTAATGGGAGCCGTGACGGCCTATTGGTCGTTCGACGCTGATTACACCAGTGCGGTGAACAGTGGCACGATGAACGGCTCGGCCGTAGGCAATGTCGGCATCACGGGTGTTGCCGGCGAGTTTGCCGCGGGGATCGGAGGGTTGAAAATCGATGACAATGCCACCGGTACCCAACACTGTGTCGAAGTCAACGCCGAGATTGCCGATTGGGACACCGATCCGGTGATCGCCGTGATGGGGTGGTACAAGTGGTCCAACATCGATGGCGGCGTCATCGACGGCTGGCGCTACTTGTGGGAAACCGATCCGGAATTTCCCGTGTCGAACTCCATCTACAGCACCGATTTGCAGCGTTGGGCCTACGACACGACCGGCGGGACGTTCAACGACCTGACCGGTCCGCTGATCAACGAGAATGAATGGCACCACATGCTGACGGTGTACAATGGCCCGCTCAACACCGTGAAGTATTACCACGATGGCGTGCTTCGCGACTACCGGACCATTCCCAGCACGATGCAAACCTTCGACGACCGTGGCACGAAGTTCTACATCGGTAGTTCGCGCCGCGAGGCTGGCGACCGCAACTTCGACGGATACATGGACGAAGTGGCCGTGTTCAGTCACGAGCCTTCCGCCGAAGTGGTCGATTCCATCGTCAGCGGCACCGCAACCCCGGGTACGGCGGCCGCCGATGTCGCGCCGGACCGCGGATTCAACCTCGTCGAAACCGACCGTTGGGCATTGGTTGACATCCTGCCCACCGACGACCCAGCCGGCGTGGCCCTGGCTGCCGACGGCACGCTTTACGCCACTCGTCGGGCCAAGGACGCCGCCAACGGTGGTGACGGGGGCGTCTATCGAGTCAACACGGACGACACAACGACCTTAATGGCCGATGACTCGATGACGGCCGACTTGACTGTCGACAACGACGGTGACATCTTCTTCGTCTCGGATTATGCCGGCATCATCCGACGGATGGACGCCGGCACCGGCACCGTCAGCGATTGGGTCACCGACCCGGACGGCGACGGCTTGGACGACGACCCGATCGGGTTGCTGATCGTCCCGGATACGTTCGACGGGGGCGCGGGCAGCCTGGTCGGCGCGGGCGACGGTCTGGTCGTCGATCGTGACCACGACATCTATATTTGGTCGCCCGATTCGGCCGAGACCTACAGCCTCCTGAACGACGGCACCGAGATGAGCGATCCGGTGGATATTACGGTGAGCGATTCGGAGATCTACGCGGTCGACAACGGCGCCGACAAGATCTACAAGATGGATCTGACCACGGGTTCGTTGGCTGAAGTCACCACGTCGGAGGTCCTGGATAATCCGATTTCGATTGTGGTCGATCCGAAAACGAACGATCTGATTGTCATGTGCGACTCGGACGTCGAGCCGACCAAGATCGTTCGCATCGATTCGGTCACGGGCGACGTGACGACGATCGTTGACACGCTGCTCGACGGATACGGGGATGTCGACGACGGCAGCACGTTCTCGACGTGGATGAATCGGTCGAAGCTAGTTATGTCGGCGGATGGCAATTACCTGTACATCGCCGAGCAGGATGGCGACGCAATCTACAAGCTGCAAGCCGTGCCCGAGCCGTCGACGATGGCAGTCGTCATGGCTGGGCTGTTGGCAACGATTATATTGCGACGCCGCCGATAAAAGAGAAATCCGGCCATCGGATGACGCACGCGCCGGGCAACGGGCGGGGGGATCGTCGGAAGCAGGTTCTTCCGGCAACTTCCACGCGTTGCCCGGCCGTTCATTTCTTGCTTGCGCAACCGTTATTGACGGCTATGCGACTCAAACTCCCGAGGCTCGTCCTCGGTTCATTCAGCAAGCCAGGGGCCATGATCTCGTGGCAGTGTCGACCGCGTATCTCGCGCGCATGGCTACCAGGTCGCGTTGTGGACCGCGTCTTCACGGTAGCGCGTTCTGGGTTCTTTCGACTCGGCCGGCCGGCCGATGGCAATGGCGGCGATGGGCAGGATCGCGTCGGGGATGTTGAGCAACGATCGGAGGTGCGCCATGCGTTCCTCCCGCGGGTGCACGCCCAGCCAGCACGCGCCCAAACCCAACATGTTCACGGCCAGAAGCAGGTTCTCGATGGCTGCCGAGCAGTCTTGCAACAGATAGGACAACTGGCCGTCGTGGGCGCGCCGCGGATCGCCGCAGACGATCAGCCCCAGCGGAGCGCCGGCGAGCATTTTTCCGTTGGGCAACCCTTCGGCCACCTTGGCCAGCATGTCGCGATCGCGGAGCACGATAAAGTCCCAAGGGTCCTTGGCCACGGCGGACGGCGCCGCCATGGCCGCTTCGAGAAGATCGCGCACCAGGTCCTCGCCCACTTCCTCGGCTTGGTACGCACGAATGCTGCGTCTGGAGAATAGGTAATCCAGTTTTGTGTTCATCAAATGCCTCCTCGTGGTGATGCTTGGCGGCCGTTCCGCGATTGTGCG
The DNA here is from genome assembly GCA_016929515.1 of Pirellulales bacterium. GTDB lineage: Bacteria > Planctomycetota > Planctomycetia > Pirellulales > Thermoguttaceae > UBA11386. The sequence goes on from JAFGIR010000141.1 coordinate 7,048, forward strand.
TCGCTCGGTGCTTCGCTGGCCCCATTGGATCATGCCCATCCGAGCCTAAGCCAAGAGGGGAAGGAAGTCAAGAGATCGGACAATGGCCGCCAGACGATGCGGAGGACGGCTTCGGAGATGAGTTCGTTCTCGTCGGCGGTCCTAGTCAGGCACGCCCGCCCGCGCGCGTGAACAGATGGCGAGGAGTTCCTCGACCGCTTGGCGAATCTCGTCTTCGGGAGCCCCGTTGCGAATGGAATCCTCGACTCGGCCGGCCACCGGGCTTATGGGTTCGAAACCATAGCTGCCCGCCGCCCCTTTCGTCTGATGGGCGAACCGACGAAGCTCTTCCCAATTGCACGAGTCGAGCATTTGCTGAAGTGCCGCGATTCGATCGGGCATCTCGTCGACATACAGGTCGACGAGTTCACTCAAGTCGGGATCGCTCGCCAACGGGGAATAGAGGGGGGCGGTCTGTGATGGATTGGGAGACGTCATGGCTTCGGCCCCTTGGTCGCTGAAAGTTTCCGTTCGGACTACTCAAAGTAACTATAGAACACGTCGGGCATCGTCGCGGCATGACGGTTTCTTGTTGGCGGAGGGTCGATGGGTGCTGGCGGCCGTGGGCGACACATTTTCGGTTAGCCTAAAACGTTCGGCCGAACGATCGTTGTCGAGAATGCTGTTCCGAGGGGCTCTTGGCGATGATACGCGGTTGGCGTGGCTTGTGTCCGAATGTAACGGTTATGCCAATTCACCGCTTGCTCAAAGGCAGGGTAGTCTCGGGACATTCCACGCTTCGTGGTTAATGGCGTAGAAAATCGGGGCGTTTTGGACGCTGCACCCCCGACTCTTTCCGGATAATCGTGTTGCTCGCTACAAACGGCGGCGTGAGCTGAGAACTATGGCGTACCTGGGGCATCTGGTTAAAAACAAGGCGGTGTGGTCGTCGATAGCAGACCGTAGGATTAGCGCAAGAAATCCCAGTTACACATTCTTGTGTGTCCCCTTTGGTTCCTCTACAGGAGTACCTCCCATGAACCGTCGTATTTATCTTCCAGTGCTGGCGTTGGTGGCTGTTGCCCTGATGCTTAGCGCTACCACGGCCGATGCCGGCCTGTTCGGTCGGTGTCACCGCAGTTGTTGTGCCCCGGCTTGTTGCGAGCCCGCTTGTTGCGAAGCTCCCCAAGCTTGCACACCGGCCTGTGCCGCGCCGAAGGCTTGCGAGCCGGCTTGCGCGCCCGCTTGCTGCGAGCCCGAATGCTGCGATCCTTGCTGCTGCGTGCCGCGTTGCGGTTTGCTTGCACGGATCCGCGCGAAGCTTGCTTGCTGCTGTGCGCCCTGCTGCTGTGAGCCCGCCTGCTGCGAACCGGCCTGCTGTGAGCCCGCCTGCTGCGGAAAATAGGTTGATCGAGTAACCCGTTGATCCTTTGGAGAACAGTGAGGTAGTCTTCCCGGTCTTCGACCTCGAAGGAATAAGCGGTCGACGTACGGCGTAGTCGAAATGCACGCGGCGTCCCGTTATCCTTCATCACTTGACGCGGAGATCGATCAAAACCACTCGCTGCCGTCTACGTGCAATGAACCAAGCGGCCGCTTGCCTGAAGGTGAGCGGCCGCTTGATCGTTTCTTGAGACACCGTGCGACGTGAATCACCTAGGGCAGAGGAACACGGGCGTTAACGCCCCTTTGGCCTGAGTGGATCATCGAGTGCCCGATGCGTGGGCATCCAAACGTCGACCGATTTGCGCCACGCGTCGAGCTTCCGGTGCAGCGAGTTTCGGACTTCCGGTTTCACCTCGGCCAGGTTGTTCTTCTCCCCGGGGTCGTCGGACAGATTGAACAACTCCAGGCTCCCGTCTTCGTACCACTCGATCAGCTTCCAGTCACCGTCACGCACCGCCGCGGCCGGCGCGCCGCCCTGGTTGGCATAGTGGGGGAAATGCCAAAACAACGGGCGTTGCTCCCGCCTCTCACCCCGCAACAGTGGCGCGATGCTGCGTCCGTCGACGTGCTGGCCGGGTCGCGGCGCGAGGCCGGCCATCTCGAGAATCGTCGGATAGAAATCCATGCTGATCACCGCCGCGTCGCACACGCTATTCGGTTGCGTCACGCCGGGCCAACGCACAATCATGGGCTCGCGGATTCCGCCTTCGTACAGCCAGCCCTTCCCGGCCCGAAGCGGCAGATTGCTCGTCGGATGGCCTTCGGAGGTCGACAGTCCCCCGTTGTCCGACGTGAAAATCACAATCGTGTTTTCCGCAAGCCCCAGTCGGTCGAGTGCGTCCAGCACGCGCCCAACGGCCTGGTCCATCGCCTCGACCATGCCGGCATACACGGCATGATCGTGAATCAGGCGGACCTTGCGTTGGCGCTCCTTGCCCCAGCGCGGCCCGTCGTGGGCAACCGACTCGCGCTTGCTTTGGTACTTCTCTCGGAGATCCTGTCTCGCCATCAGCGGCGTGTGGACCGAATAAAACGACAGATAGGCCAGAAAAGGGTCGTCGCGATGCTCTTCGATGAACTTCACCGTCTCGGTGGCCAACCGAGCGGGCAGATGTTCGCCGTCGGGCCCGTCTTTCAGGCAAGGATTGCCGTAGGGCGAGAAGTAGTGCTTACCCCAAAACGGCCCGCCCGCGTGATGGCCTCCCCGGTTGATGTCGAAGCCTTGATTTTCGGGCCAGAAACCTCTTGGACCCAAATGCCACTTCCCGGCAAAAAACGTCGCGTAGCCAGCTTGCTTAAGCGCCTCGGCCACGGTGACTTCCTCCAAAAAAAGCCGATCACGCATGCTCGCCGGCAACATCAGCGTGCGACGTCGCCAGTTCTCCGGGCTGTACTTGCCCGTCGGGCTGACGGCCATGGTGACGCGTACGCGGTTCGGATACTTTCCGGTCAAGATGCTGGCGCGGGTTGGCGAACATACCGGACTCGAGGCATAGGCGTTGGTGAATCGCATCCCGGTGGCCGCCAACCGATCGACGTTGGATGTCTCGTAGAACGTGCTGCCGCAGCAACCGAGATCGGTCCAGCCCAAATCGTCCACCAGGAAGAAAACGAAGTTGGGCTTTGAAGCAGCCTCCGCGGGAATGCCAACCAAACACGCGGCCAACAGAGCTATCGCAAGGGAGAGTCTCATCGGTATGGGTGTTTCGGTCGAGGTGGCGAGGCTTGATCGCGAACGACGGAAGCTCTTTTGACAAAAGAGGTCGGGATCAAATGCGCGAGTCGTCGCATGTCTTGCATCCGGCGGCAAGGAAAAACACTTGACGCGGTTTACGTGTCCATTCTCGCGCGCGGGCACCAGGCTCGCAAGGCGCCGTCTTCGCACACTCCCTTATCATACCAAGTTTCGAGCATCTTCGACAGCGTGACTTGTGACGAGCGGCAATCACCTTGTGGAGCAACGTCGAAGGGTCTCGGCACGTTCACGACGCGTGAGCCGGTTCGCTCTGCCCAAGAAGGCCGCTTGCGCGGCGTTTACGGCAACGGGAGATCAATCTGGTTGGTCTCTTTCGGTTCGACGACGACCTTGAGTCCGGACGTCTGGAACTGGTTATACTTCTCGGGAATCAACCAGTCGACCACGGGCATGTCCATGTTGGCGCCTTCGCCATCAGGTGCCGGCTGGCTACGGAGCCGCGCGATCATCTGCACCTCGACCATGTATTCGCCGGCAGCCGCATCGAGCTGATAGTGGCCGTTGGCGTCGATCGGAGAGCCCTTGGCCTGCCCGTGCTTGTCCTGGGGCACGAACATGACCGAGCCCAGCGGCAACGGCTTTCCCTGATAGGTAACCGAGCCGGTGACTGGAAAGGTTGGTGGGCCGGACTCCCCGCAGCCCACCACCACTAGGCTCAGAAGAAGAGAGACGGCAACGCATCGTCTTGGGAGCATGATAGTCTTCTCGCTCAGTACCAATGTGGAAACGGAAAAAGTTCCGCCGTTCGGTCGGACCAGGGGTAAACCGGTTCGGCCCACGCCAGCGTCGGGTTACAGGTAGTCGCCCGGGTCGATGGTCTCGCCGCCATCAATGCTGCCGAGTGCTTGATAGACGGGCATTCCGATTTCTTCGCTCAGGAAATGGACGCTCCCGTCGGCGAAGCAGAACTGAGCCCCATCCGGATGCCGACTGCCGAAATAAAGGTCGTTGAACGGAATCCTAACGGCTGTCGAAGGACAATTGGCGTCCGCCGTGTAGCAGTACTCTGACGAATCGGAATTGAGAGGGTACTTGATATTTTTGGCGCAGAAGATGCAAGCGACGCTTCCGTTATCATAGCCGCCCTTGACCCAGCCGCGAAGATGGTGTGTTCGCTCGCCGATGGCCAGTGTCGACGCCGTGCCATCAGTGATGTCGGACATGGAATTAGGCTTGTCGGCGGTGAAGACGCCGTCGGTGTTGTAGTTGCCGCAGTGTCCGCCTCGCGTGACGCAGCGTCTGGCACCACCTCCTCCCGGCACCGCCAGCCCAGGCCCCATGACGCCGTTGTAGCTCGTGCCCGCCCAGTGCTCACCGTTGGGTGCCAACTCCCAGTCGTCGGTGGCCGCTTCGTCGTCGCTCGGACAGATCATCACCTTGACAACCATCAGACCAAGATCGGCGTTGACTCCGCCCACGTCGTGTAGGTTGTCGACGTGTATCTCGTCCAGAATGCCGTGCTCGAAATAGGGGAGAAGGAGCACGGGGAGGCCGGCCCGGCGATTGGTGTTGTCCGAACCGAGGAACGCGGCGGGTGGAAACGTGTTGCGGGCCGTGTGATAGTTGTGCATGGCCAGCCCCCACTGCTTAAGATTGTTGCTACACTGAAGTCGGCGCGCAGCCTCGCGCGCGGACTGGACCGCCGGCAGTAGCATTGCGACCAGAACGCCGATTATTGCGATAACCACCAATAGCTCAACGAGCGTAAAACCGTGGCGTTTTCTCAAGCAGGTCTTCTTTCGAGTGACCATTATCCGTCTCCATCCAATTTGCCGCTTTGTTTGACTACGAACAGGTCTCTTCTTGCTCTTGTGATGAACTTGCCTACCATGGCGCCACCTCTTTTCTTCGAGGCGGCGCCATGGAGCGGCATTCACATCCCCATCGACCAACTTTCCCTCGCTCGCGAGTCTCCGTCTCATGCACGTCGACGGGACACGGCGACGACCGCCAACAGCGCGGTCAACAAAAGGACAATCGTGCCAGGCTCGGGCACGGCGCTCGCTTCGGACGGGGCGCCGTAGCCCCAATGGGCAGCCATGATGGCCGCATCCTTCGGGCCGACAAGGTGGTCATCATCGAAATCGCCTTGATCCCAACCAATGGTCTCGCCGCTAGCTCCCCAGTTGGTGGCGAGTATCAGGGCGTCCGCATCGTCCACCACGCCGTTGCCCGTGGCATCGCCGGGAACCGACACGAACAAGGCCGCGACGCCTTGGGTCATGGCCAACTGGACTTGTGTCTCCGTCAGCTCTCCCGCGATCACGGCCAGGTCGTCCAGGTAGGCACAGACGGCCGTATCGACCGCGCCGTTCTTGATCCGGCAGCCGACCACGCCCGTATCCTCGTCGGTGACACCGAAGCCGTTTTCGTAAAATGAATCCGCATGGACGCCGTCAACGTACATTCCCGTGATGACGCCGTCCGTGTCGACGGTCACCGCGAAATGGTGAAACTCGTGCGGATCCAAGTTAAGGCCCGGATGCGTGTCGTCGCCCTCGCCCAGGTAGACACCGTACACGTCTTGGTCGTCGGAACTCGTGTAGTCTCCCGTGGTGCGTCGCACGATCATGGAACCGTCGAGCGACTGGTAGTTTTGGGCAACCGAGAATCCCAACCCTTCGACGTTGTTGGACCACGAAAAAACCACGCCCGCCTGGTCCCAGCCATACATGTCAGCCATGTTCTCATCGGGCTTCATCCAGAAACAAACGGTGAACGCCTCGCCGTCGCCGGGCAGTTCGTCGATCATCTCCGTCGGCAGTTCCGCGTGTTCGCCAAAGGCGCTGGCGAGCTCGACGCTATTGCCGAAGACACCGGGGCGAGATGCCCCTGACATGTCGCGGACGTCGAGGCCCATGGTTGTCGAGTCATAGCCGATGAGCGTTCCGTGGTTCGCGTTGGCGCTCGAATCGGTGATCTGCGTGCCAGTCGTGTCGTTCAAGGTATAGTGGGCCAGACGCCTCGTGCCGAGGCTAGTCGCCCCACTGGTCATGAGGTTGCTGATGTCGGTGGAGTCGACGATTCCGTTGATGATGGCAAAATCCTCAAGGAATGGATTCTGGGTTGGAACGGTGTAAGGCCGGGCATCGAGGACGCGTCCGCCCAACGTGAAACCCTCGCGCTCATTGCTCCAGAAGTTGGCGTCTCCATCGTCGGTCGTTGTGGCGCCGTTGACGTAGACGTTGGTGATGCCCGCGGTCCCCTCAAACTGAACGACGAAATGGGCGAACGTGCTGGGGGTAAGGGTCGAGCAATCAGCCTGCCAGGCGTAGCTCGTGCCGCTGGGGTCCGCGTCGCCGGTCCAAGCCACGAGGGCATCGTAGGAGCTGTGGGGGCCGATGGACCATTGCAGCCCGTTGTAGTTGTAGGAGGCAATCAAGCCGTAGGAACTGGTCCAGTCGTCCAGCGACAACCAGAACGAGACGGCGAACGTGTCGCCGGCGCCGGGCAAGTTCGTGCTCGTGGGAACGTCGACCATCATCTGGTGGTCGACGTAAACGCCGCCGCCCGTGTCGATTGCCCGGGTGCCCAAACCAATGTAGGGATCGCCCAAGGGCCCAAACATGCCGCCCTGAGTGATGCTCGAGACGTCAATGCCCGGCAATTCGTCGTATTTCAACGGCCGATAGAACGTCGCGTCGATGCTATTCACGCCCGAGTCGGCAAACGTGGTGCCGGACGTTTCGTCGAACTGATAATGCAGGAGACGATCAGTCTGCGGGAGCGCCGAGGCGTTGGGGGTGGTCGCGATGAGAACGAACATCGCCAAGAGAGGAACCAGAAAAAAGGACGGTTTCATTGCAAGTCTCCCATGCTCAAGCCAAGCGAAAAGGAAAAGTTCTTACGCCACAACTGGACACGCTGTTCCGCGCGGCGATGGTCGTTCGCCGAGCGGCGCCGAACTCTGTTGCCTTGCTTCTCCGCGGTTCTGGCCCCGCCGAATTTCGCATGCGGCTCCAACGAATCGCCCCGACGGCCGCGATGTCGTCCTGGGACAGAAGGTTGCCGGGAGCCGCAAGTTCACGGTCCCGGCAACCCTTCACGTGCCGATGTCTCTTGCATCTTCTCTTTCAACCGCGCGCTCGACGAATCAAGAGCGTGGCGAACATGGCTCCCAGAAGCAACACGAATGTCGACGGCTCGGGAACGGCCGCGCCGGCCACGCCCAGAGTCATGATCCGTTCGATTTGAGCCTCGGGCAGTTCACCCGCGATCACGGCCAAATCATCGATGTAAGCACAGAGACCCGTGTCAAGAGTTCCGCTCTTGATCCGGCCGCCGAGAATTCCCGTGTCTTCGTCGGTGACGCCAAAACCATTTGCGTAGAGCGACTCCGCATATTCGCCGTCGACATACATGGCCGTGATATCGCCATTGGCGGCAACCGTGATTGCGAAGTGATGGAATTCATGGGGATCCAACTGCAACCCCGGGTGCGTCGCGTCGCCGTTGCCCAGGTAGACGCCGTAGACGTCCTGATCGGCGCTGCTCGTGTAGTCTCCGGTCGTGCGCCGGACGATCATGGAACCGTCGAGCGACTGGTAGTTTTGCGCGACCGAAAGGCCTAGACCCTCGATGTCGTTGGACCACGAACAAATCATTCCAGGCTGATCCCAGCCGTACAAGTCGGCCATGTTCTCATCGGGTTTCATCCAGAAACAGACCGTGAACGCTTCGCCGGCGCCTGGCATGTTGGTTATTTCCGCGTCCATGTCGGCGTGTTCAATGGCGAGGCCACTTGCGAATTCGATGCAGTTATCGATCGCACCCGTCCGTGATGCGGTCGAGACTTCGCGGGCCGCAAGGCCCATCGTCGTTGAGTCATAGCCCAAGATCGTCCCGTGGTTGGCGTTGGCGCTGGAGTCGAGCAACTGCGTGCCGGTGACCTCTTCCATGGCGTAGTGGGCCAAGCGCCGACCGTCGAAACTGCCGTCTCCCGCTCCGGAGCCCATCAGGTTAACCACGTCGGCCGAGTCGACCACCCCGTTGATGATCGCGAAATCGTCGATCCGCGTGTCGTAGGCGGGAACCGTATAGCCGCGCGCATCGAGGACTCGTCCGCCCAAGGTGAAGCCTTCGCGCTCATTGCCCCAGAAGTTGGCGTCTCCCGCGTCGGTCGATGCGGCGCCATTGACATAGACACCCGTGATGCCCGCGGTCCCCTCGAATTGAACGACGAAATGAGCAAAGGCGCTGGGGGTAAGGGTCGAGCAATCAGCCTGCCAGGCGTAGCTCGTGCCGGTCGTGGGAGCGTCGCCGGTCCAGGCGACGAGGCTGTCGTAGGAACTGTGGAGACCGATGCTCCACTCCAGGCCGTTGAGATTGTACGACGCGAGCATGCCGTACGTGTTGGCCCAACTGTCCGTACTAGCCCAGAACGAGACCGCGAAACTGTCGCCCGCGCCAGGCAAATTGGTGGAGGCTGGAAGGTCGACCAACACCTCGTGATTGACGCCGCCGACGCTTCTTGCGCCAAGGCCCAGCGCGTTGCCGAAGCTGGTCGGCCCGGTCGTGGAAACATTCGAGGCGTCGATGCCCGGAAGATCGCCATATTTCAGGGTTCGGTAGAACGTGGCGTCGATGTCGTTCGGGCCGGAATCATCGAGCACCGTGCCGGAGGTCTCATCCAGTGCGTAGTGCACGTACAAATCAGCGGGCGTGTACGCCGTGGCGACGGCTGCCGTGGCGCCGACGGCGCACGCGGCCAGAAGCAGCACAATCCAATTACATCTCATGGCAAGTCTCCCGTGGTGAATCGAAGAAATGGAATCCCGTAATGCCTTTTCCCTCCGCCTTCACTTTCCCTTCTTTTTCTGTTCGCGCAGCTCGGTGAGCTGTGCTTTCACGCCCTCCTTGGTCATCGGCTCGGTGATTTCGTCCTGAACGAGACTTTTGCGCAGCTCGTCGACGTTCGACGCGAGCCGCAAGTGGGGACGAATAACGTCGAGAAACAGGTCGAAATCCCGCCGGCTATAGGCGTAGTTCACGCCGGCCAGCGAGACGTAGCGCACCCGTTTCTTCATGGCCTTTTGCAGGAATGTGACCGTCTCGTGGAAATAGAGGAACAAGTGGGACGGTCCGCCGAGAACTGCTTCGCACGGATTGATTTGCACCATCATGTTTCGCGCGCCCATCTCGCGAAACGCGTCCACCTGGTCGACGTTGAGGTAATGGCTGATGATGGTGCCCGAGTATTGAGCAAGAAGCCAGCGGTGAAACGGCTGCGGCTTCTTCCACTGGCCGCCGATCGAATCGACGTAGACAAGCACGTCGGGATTGACTTCCTTGGCTGCCTCGAAAAACGCTTCGACCTCGTAGGCCATGTTCGGTGGATTGCCGAAGGCGCCGAACCACTCGATGCTCAGCTTGATGATGTCGGCTCGCCGGGCCTTGGGAACGTCCGGGCCCACCCAAGTCTTCAGCCATGCGACGAAGTGCTTCTTATCGCGCGGCTTGGGCAGCCCGACCGGCTCGACGGCCACCATGAGTCCCTTCCGATGGGCGTACTCGACGATCTGAAAGTACGTTTCGGCGAGCTTCGGGCTCAGGCCCTTCGCGGTGAAAAGCCGCCCTTGCGCCGTCCGCGTGTCGTCACCCATGCAAAATACGTTGAAGGCCTTGAGCCCCACGGCTTCGTCCACCCAATGCTTCATCCGCTCCACGTCCCAGACGTAGTTTTCGTAATGCGGATAGAGCATGAAAGAGTGGCAACGCCCCCTGGTGAGATAGAGCTTGTTGAATTTCTCGTAGACCTTGGGCGTGGCGGCGTCCGCCCAAACCTGAAACTCCGAAAGCACGACGAACTTCTCAGGTTTCGCTGGCGTTTGCCCAACGGCGGACGCGGCAATGCTCAGGAGAACCGACAAGAGTAGGACTTTTGGCATGAAGTAATCCTCCTTCGCACGGACTCCATGGCGATCCGCGAAACATCGCTTGCGCGCCACCTAGGGCGCGGACACGCGGGACGGGCCGTTCCGCACGACTGGCGAAACGGATTCGACAACCCGCGTAGCCTCGGACATTGGCCATCGAAGGCCAAGTAACTATTTGGCTATCGTAAGCCAACACAGGGGGCTTGTCAATAGTCGAGCGCGAGTTTCCATGAAATGGCTTAAAACGTGGCGTTTGTTGACAAAATTGGGAAAGTATGAAATGCGGGGCGAATGGCCGTAATAGGTACTTGTATGGCTATCGAAGGCCAGGTTACAATAGACGAATAATTGGCTTAATACGCCGGTGTCCTAGCGGCCGTGAATTCCAAAAATCGGTATTTGTTATGGCGGTGACCATTCGAGATGTGGCTAAAGAAGCCAACGTCTCCCTGCGAACAGCGACTCGGGTTGTCAACAACGAGCCGCATGTTCGGGCGACGACGCGCCAGTTGGTCCGCGAAGCGGCCGCGAGGCTGGGGTGGTGCCCCAACGCGCATGCCCGGCATCTGGTACGCGGAAGAACCGACCGGCTCGGCGTGATTCTCCCGGACAGTCGCAACACGATCTTCAGCGATATTGCTTCGGCAATCGAGGCTCAAGCCCAGGTTCAAAGCTACGATTGCTTGTTTCTTCATTCCGAAGGCGTGCCCGAACGCGAAGCCAAGTTCCTGAGCCTTGCGATGGACGGGACGGTCGATGGATTGATCGTGATGGCGAACGTGCTGAAGGAAAACCACGAGATTTACACGAGGCTCCTGGAAGACCGCATTCCGATGGTTTTTCGAGCCGGTCCCGAGACTCCGGGGACCGTGGATCTCGTGGCCGTCGATCTCGAGATGGCAGGTTACATGGCCACGCGGCATCTCTTGAAATTGGGCCACCGACACATTGGCATGATTCTCCAAGAGGCGGCGAAGGAGCGTCAGACGGGCCGCGTGGACGGTTATACCCGCGCGCACCGAGAGGAAGACATCTGTGTCCATCCAGAGTACCGGATCTATTGCGGATATCGCGTGAAGGACGGCTATCACGCCATGCGATGTCTGCTTGAAGCCCATCCAAAAATCACCGCGGTCCTGTGCCACAACGATCAACTGGCTTTGGGATCGTTTCGGGCGGCACGAGAATTGGGACGCCGTATTCCCGACAATCTGGCCGTGGTTGGGTACGACAACATCGAATTGGGGCGCTTCTGCGAAGTACCACTGACGACCATCGGTTATTCCAAGGGACTGCTGGGGCAGTTGCTGGTCGACATGATCTGCCGGCGGATCAAGGAACCCAACCATCCGTCGCAACGCATCGTCTTGCCCCCCGAGTTGATCATTCGCGAGTCCTGTGGTTATGCCATCCGTCGTTAACACGCGCCGCGGTTTTCTCCAGCTACTTGGTGGTGGCATTCTCGTGCTTCATCTGGCAGGTTGCGGCCACGCGGTGGACGATGAGACGAGAGTCGTGCGGCTTGGTCATTGCAGCGTGCCGGGCAAGCCGCTGTTCAACGCCGCCGCGACTTTTGCCGACATCGTGAACCGCGAGGCCGACGGACACGTTCGGGTCGAGGTGTTCGGGCAAGGCAAGCTGGGAGATTCACGCCTCGTCATGGAGTCGACGGCCATCGGAACACTCGACATATCGTGCGAGGCGCCGCTGTCGCCGATCGTGCCGGAAATGGCCCTGTTGGAACTTCCCTATCTGTTCGTCGATACCCAGCACGCGGCCGAGAACCTGAACGGGCCGTTTGGGCAGGCACTTGCCGAACGGGCCAAGGCCCGAGGGCTCGTGGTGCTCGGCTACTTCACGGATGCTGGCCGCAACATCTTCAACCGCTATCGCGACGTTCGCGTGCCCGACGATCTGCGCGGCCTCAAAATCCGCGTTCCGGAAGGTTCCGTGTGGCTCGAAATGATGAACCAATTTGGCGCGATGGCGATTCCTTTGTCTTGGGGCGAAGTCTACACGGCAATCGAACAGAACGTCATCGCCGGGGCCGAAACCGATCTCATTTCGATCGAGCGGGCATGCTTCCACGAAACCTGCAAACACGTGTCGGAAACCAACCACGTCTTGCTGGTCTATCCGCTCATCATGAATCGCCAACGTTTCGAAACGCTCTCGCCAAGCGATCAGCGGTTGTTCGCGCGGGCGTGTCGCGAGGCAGCCAAGAGAGAACGCAATCAACTGCAAAGTCGTCTCGATGAAGCCCGGCGGAAACTCGAAGCCCAGGGAGTGTCGATCATCAAGGTCGACCAGGCTCTTTTTCGCGACAAGGTCCTGGAGATGCACCAGCGTTACGCAAAGGAACTGCACGTGGAAGATCTCATGGCGCTGATCACGCCGCCCGGCGCGCCAAAGCAAACCGAGGAGACGAGCAAATGACGATCGTTTCCCGAAAAGGCGCCTCGCGGAGCCTGGATCACGTCGAGCGGTTCACTTGCTTCGTCATGGTCGTGGCGATGGCCTTGCTGGTCGTCGGCGTGAATTTCCAGGTCGTGGCTCGATACCTGCTCTGCTACTCCCCGGAGTGGGCCGGGGCCGTGGTGCAGTTGCTCTCCTGGAGTCAGGAGGCGGTGCAATACGCGTTCGTCTGGATGATCTACCTCGGGGCGGGCGTGGGAGTCCGCCGAGGGCTGCACTTGCGGATCAATCTTCTTGACGGCCTGCTGAGCGAGCGGGGGCGTCGATGGATGACCATTCTCGTCGACTCGGCATGTCTGGTCGTGGCGGCCGTTTTTGTCGTTGCCGGCAGCGTGGTTGCTTGGCGAACTCGGTTGCACGTGTCCCCGGCAATGGGGCTTTCCATGGCGTGGGTCTATCTCGTGTTTCCCTTGAGCGGCGCGGGACTCCTGGTGTTCCTCGTGGAAGCCATCGTCCGGGGAAGGCTGCCGGGCGGCGCGACCGATGCACTGGGAGAAACCGAGCCATGATGTCGCTTTTGACCATCGGAATCGCGGTCGTGCTGGCCGCCGTCGGCGTGCCGTTGCTGTTCGCGATTGCCATGGGATGCATCATCGCCATTCTGGCGACCGGCGACACCAGCCTGTTGATCGTCGTCCAGCGGATGTTCTACTCGGGCAATCTCTATCCGATTGTGGCCGTGCCGTTGTTCATGCTTGCCGGCGAAGTCATGAATCGCGGCGGACTCTCGCGACGGATCATTCGATTTTCGGACTGCCTGATGGGGCACATTCCCGGTAGCGCCGGCTTGACCACCACGATGGCGTCGATGTTGTTCGCGGCCATTTCGGGTTCGTCGGCGGCGACGGCGGCCGCGGTGGGGACGATCATGATTCCCAGCATGATTCGCAACCGCTTCAAGCCGGCTTTCGCAACGGCCGTGCTGGCCTTTTCGTCCTCGCTCGGCATCGTCGTGCCGCCAAGCATCACCTTGATCATCTACGGGGCGCTGGCCGGCGTTTCCATCAGCCAACTCTTCCTCGCCTCGATTGTGCCGGGAATTCTGGCAGGCCTGGCTCTGATGCTCGTGTCGTACCACCAGGCTCGAAAAGAGAAGATCGACGTCGAGCCGTCGGCCGGGTGGGCGGCGTCGGCCGGCGCGCTGCGCAGCGCGTTTTGGGCCATTCTGATGCCCGTGGTCATCCTGGGCGGCATCTTCAGCGGTTTTTTCACGCCGACCGAGGCGGCGGCGGTTGCCGTTTTTTATGGGCTGTTCGTCGGGTTGTGCGTGCATCGGGAGCTCCGCTGGGGCGAAATCTATCCCATGTTCGCCCGCTCGGCCTTGAACTCCTCCGTCCCCGTTCTGCTGTTTTGCGTCGGAGGTTTGCTGAACCATATTTTCAGCATTGATCGGCTGCCGGAACGACTTGCCGAAGGCACGTTGTCGGTCACGTCGAGTCAGATCGTGTTTCTGCTGGTGGTCAATATCTTCCTCTTCGTGCTGGGGATGTTCATGGAATCCTCGGCGTTGTTGGTCGTGTTGACGCCCGTGCTGGCGCCGCTGGCCCAGAGTTTCGGAATCGATCTGGTTCATTTTGGGGTTCTGATGAACCTCAATATTTCGATTGGCCAGGCCTCGCCGCCGATCGGCAGCACGCTGTTTATTGGTTGCACGGTGAGCAAAGTGGATATTGGCCGGATGTTCCGGCCCTCGTTGCCGTTTTTGGTTGCCAGTTGGGCCGTCTTGCTGCTGGTTTCCTATGCGCCGTTGCTGTGGAAGGCGGTTGTTTCGATGTTTTCTTAGAGGTGAAGCCCAGGCGAGTTCGGCACGTTCCACGAAGGATTGTACTGTGTCGCCTGAAGAGCAGGAGAAATCGATGTCATCCATGTCGGCTTGGGAACGATTCATGGCCGCTGCCCGGCGCGAGGCGGTCGATCGAGTGCCGGTCGCATTGATCGGCACGGCCCGATTTTTCTCCGACTTCGCCGGCGTGAACCAGACGGAGTTCTACTACGACCCCAACGAATTGATCCGTGCCGAAAAAGCGACTTTCGACCGGTTTCCCGACGCGGCCTTCGTGCCCGGGTGTTGGCCCGACTACGGCGTGGGGTTCTTCACCGCCTTGGGCATGCGAGCCGAATGGATTCCGAATGATACGTGCGCCACGCGCGATCATCGATACGATTCCGTCGAGAAACTGGTCGGGTTTCGCATGCCGAATCCTCAGACCGACGGACTCTGGCCCTGGTACCTGCGGACCTTGCGGCGGTTCGCGGCCCGGCGCGACGAGTTCGCTGGGCATTTGAACTGTCTTTGGTCGATGGGGCCCGGCGAGGTTGCCTCGTATCTGTGCGGACTCATGCGGTTGACCGAGGGGTTTTGCAACGATCCGGACTTCGTCAAGCGGCTGTTGGAAGTTTCGACCGACCTGGTGATCCGTTGGTTGGACGCCCAGCTTGAGGTCCTGCCCCACGCCCAGGCAACCCTGATTACCGACGACGTGTCGGGCCTGGTCAGTGAGTCGATGTATCGGGAGTTTCTGCTGCCGCATCATCAGCGAATTCGTCAGTGGCATCCTGATCATGTGATGGTCTTTCACAACGATACCCGCTCCGACCACATCCTCGAAGCGATTGCGGATACGGGGTTTGACGTTTTTCAGCTTGGCCAGGCGACCTCCTTGCGGCGGGCCAAGGAAACCATCGGGCATCGCATGGCGTTGATGGGCAATATCGATACGGTCGGCGTCCTGCAGGACGGCACCCTCGACGACGTGCGGGCCGCCTCGCGGGCTTGCCTGGAGACGGCGTCGGCCGGCGGCGGATTCATCCTCTCGGCGGGCGGGGGGATGAACCGAGGCATCGCGCCCGCCAAGATCGACGTCATGGTGGAAGTCGCCAAGCAGTTCGAACTTGATCGGTAGTTTAGTCTGGTTAAACTATTTCAATCAGCCTATTGCATGGGCATTCCAACCTCGTTATACTCAGGTGGGATTATCACTGTTGTAACCGACGAAAAACAACCTCGCGGGACCTATTTGCTCGGAGTTTACCATGGCCGATTCAAAGGCAGTCAAAGTCAACCCGAACCTTTGCGAACCGATCGTTCTGTCGCAGCGCGTGAATTTCAAGATGGTCGACCCGACAACCGTCGGATCGAAACACCTGACGTTCGGCATGGTGATAGTCGAGCCGGGAGGAACGTGCGAGCCGGGGCACGTGCACGACGATCAGGAGGAGATTTTCTTCTGCCTGACCGGCAACGGCGTGGTGATTGCCGACGACGACCAGAAACAGATTCCGATTGGCCCGAAGGACGCGGTGTTCTTTCCCGTCGGCACGTACCACTCGATCAAGAACCCCAGCAAGACGCCGCTCGAAGCGCTTTGGATTATTTCGCCCGCCGGTTGGGTCTTCGACCGTGATCCGGACATGAAGAAGCAGGCCGAGCAGGGATTGCCTTCCGATCGATGACAAGGAGCCCAAACGTGAGTACGCCGAGGAAAACCAAGGACGAGCGTGATCGTGTTTCGTCGGAGGTGGGCACGCGTCTGAAGCAGCTTCGCCAGCAGCGCGGGTGGAGCATCGTGCAACTGGCCCGCGAAGTGGGGGTCACCAACGGAATGATCTCCCAAATAGAAAACCATTCGGCCGATCCCTCGTTGACCACGCTGCGGAAGATTGCCCAGGTATTGGACGTGCCGGTTTTCTACTTTTTCATTTCCCACGAGACCGAACCCGAGGTCCGTTCGTCGCGCAATCGATATTTGCTCGACAGCCACGACCACGGGGTGCGCCACGAGTTCATTTCCGACCCCAACGAGTCCTCGCTGGAATTCACCATGATCGAAGCCAAGCCGGGGCTCGGCAGCGGCGAGAAACAGGACTCGCATCCCGGCACGGAATGCGCGCTGGTGCTGCAGGGGAGGATGGTCTTGGAGATCGAAAACCGTTTCTACGAGCTGAACAAGGGGGACTCGATCACTTTTGATTCGCTCCGGCCGCACCGATGGGTGAATCAAGGGAAGACTTTGCTGAAGTTCGTCTCCGTGACTTCCTGTTCGATGCGAGGGAACTAGCCGGCCATGTTGCGAGAGAAAGAACACGATATCGAGAAGTTGCATGAAATCGCCCGGCAGTTGCGGATCGACTCGCTGCGGATGATTCACCGCGCGGGTGGCGGCCATCCAGGCGGATCGCTTTCGGCGGCCGATCTGGTCACGGCGCTTTACTTCCATGAGATGAATCTCTGTCCCCAGGAGCCAGACTGGCCCGATCGCGATCGTTTCATCATGTCGAAGGGCCATGGATGCCCCGTGCTCTATGCCGCTTTGGCGCGGCTGGGTTATTTCGACCGATCCCATCTGGAGACGCTCCGCAAATTCGGGAGCATTTTGCAGGGCCATCCCGACATGCGAAAAACGCCCGGCCTCGATTCCACCAGCGGTTCGCTTGGCCAAGGGCTCTCGGTTGGACTGGGAATGGCCCTGATGGGGTTGCGGGACCAGAAACCCTACCGCGTGTTCGTCATGCTCGGCTGCGGCGAACTCGACGAGGGCCAGATCTGGGAAGCGGCCATGTCTGGCGCCAAATTTCGCGTGGCCAACCTGACGGCCATTGTCGATTACAACCGGCTTCAGCTCGACGGCACCAACGACCAGGTCATGCCGCTGGAACCCCTCGACGACAAGTGGCGCAGCTTCGGTTGGAACGCTCTGAGGATCGACGGGCATGACATGCGGGCGATTCTCGATGCCTTGCACCGGGCCGCGGCCCACGATCAAGGGCCGACGGTCATTATCGCCAAGACCATCAAGGGCAAAGGCGTGTCGTTCATGGAGGACCAGTTGAACTGGCACGGCGTGGCTCCCTCGACCGAACAACTTGAAATCGCATTGGCGGAGCTCGACCCCTAATGGCCAGCACACTCAAAGGCGAGAAGACGATCCCGACCCGGCATGCCTACGGCGAGACGCTGGTCGAGCTTGGCAAGCTCAACGACAGGGTTGTGGTGTTCGAAGCCGATATCTCGAAAAGCACCCAGACCTATCGGTTTGCCGAGGCTTTTCCCGACCGGTTTTTCAACGTCGGCGTGGCCGAGCAAAACATGATGGCCATGGCGGCCGGCGCCGCCATTTGCGGGAAAATCGCGTTCGTGAGCACCTACGCCGTTTTTGGCAGCATGAGAGCGTGCGAGCAAATGCGGACGAGCGTCGCCTATCCGAAGCTCAACGTCAACATCGCCGTGAGCCACGCGGGGCTGACCGCCTACGACGACGGCGTGACGCACCAGGCGATCGAAGACTTGGGCATCGTCCGATCGATTCCCAACATGACCGTCGTGCAGCCGTGCGACGCCCCCAGCACGCGCAAGGCGGTGATGGCGGCGGCCAAGATCGATGGCCCGGTGTATCTTCGCCTGACCCGCATCGGAATGCCGATTCTCTACGATGCGGGCCCCGATTTCGAGATCGGCAAGGCCATTCGACTGCGCCGCGGCAACGACGTGACGATCGTGGCGATCGGCGACATGGTGTTTCAAGCCCTCGACGCGGCCGAGCAACTGGCCATCGAGGGAATCGGCGTCGATCTGTTGGACATGCACACAATCAAACCACTCGATCAAGAAGCACTCCTGGAATCCGTCATGAGAACGGGCGCCGTGGTAACGGCCGAGGACCACAACGTCGTGGGCGGCCTGGGAAGCGCCGTGGCCGAGACGCTCGGCGAGCACCGGCCCACGCCCATGACGCGCATCGGACTGCAAGACACATTCGCCGAAAGCGGGGCGTATGACGACCTTTTGAGACATTACGGCATGGACGCCCGGCACATCATTGAGGCTGCTCGCAAGGTGATGGGGAGAAAGAAGTGATGAATAGAGAGGGTGCCGAGGTGACCACGGTCGCCGGAGCCGAATCAAGCGACATCGTGCGGAATCTGACCCGCTGGACGCGATTGCTGCGCTACGACACGCTGCGGATGATTTCGAATGCCGACTCGGGTCATCCGGGCGGATGCATGTCGATGGCGGAGATCTTGACGTGCCTTTACTTCGAGGTCATGCGCGTCGATCCACGCCGGCCCGACTGGGCCGATCGCGACCGTTTCATTCTGTCGAAGGGACATGGCGCGCCGATTCTCTACGCCGCCTTGGCGCGAAAGGGGTTCTTTCCAGTCGAGGAGTTGAAAAGCCTCCGAAAAATCGGTAGCTTCCTGCACGGCCACCCCGACATCAGCGCGCCGGGCGTCGACATGACGACTGGTTGCCTGGGCCAGGGGCTCTCGGCCGGGGTGGGAATGGCCTTGGCCGGGCGGCACGACCGTCGTGATTATCGCGTCTTCGTCGTGATTGGCTGCGGCGAGATGAACGAAGGACAGCTCTGGGAAGGCGCGGCGTCGGCATCGCACTTTCACCTGGACCAAATCACGGTCGTCCTCGATTACAACAAGCTCCAGTTCGACGGAGCCGTCGACGAAGTCTGTGCTCCGGGCGACGTCCGTGGACGATGGCAAAGCCTTGGTTGGAACGTCCTGGAGATCGACGGCCACGATATCCCGCAAATACTGGGGAGCCTCCGCCAGGCGAACGAATGCCGCGGAAAGCCGACCATCATCATTGCCCACACCATCAAGGGCAAAGGTGTCGACTTCATGGAAAACGCCTTCCTTTGGCACAGCCTGATGGACAACGGCCTGCTGACGAAATACGTGGAGAGAATGCAACATGAGCTCAATTCCGACCCCGACCGCTTCTATGCGCAGTGCCTATGGTGAGGCGCTGGTCGAGGTTGGCCGGACCCATCCCGACGTCATGGTTCTTGACGCCGACCTGTCCAAGGCCACCAAAACCAGCATGTTCGCCGACGCCTACCCGGAGCGATTCTTCAATATCGGCATCGCCGAGCAGAACATGACTACCGTCGCCGCCGGTCTGGCCACGTGTGGAAAGACGCCCTTTGCAACCAGCCTGGCGGTCTTCTCAACCATGCGGGCGTGCGAGCAGGTCCGCACTTCCGTCGCGTTGACCAATCTGAACGTCAAGATCGTCGGTTTTTACGGCGGGCTGTGCACGGCCGAGAACGGCCCTACCCACCAGTGCATCGCCGACATCGGCGTGATGACATCCTTGCCGAACATGACCGTGCTGGCGCCGGCCGACGCCGCCTCGTGCAAGGCGTGCGTTCATTGGGCCGCCGATCACAAAGGGCCCGTCTATCTCCGTGGGTTGCGCGACGGCGAACCGGTCATCTACGAGGAAAACACCCCGCTGGACGTTGCGAAAATTCAAATTCACCGCGAGGGAAAAGACGCCGCGATTCTCGCCAACGGTTTTATGTTGCACCGGGCCCTCGAAGCGGCCGGCCGGCTTGCCGAACAAGGCATCCACGTCACCGTGGCCGACGTGATCTGCATCAAGCCGATCGATCAACGCACGTTGCTGGAAATCAGCAAGAACGTTCCCTGTGTCTTGACCGTCGAGGAACACAACGTTCACGGAGGGCTGGGCACGGCGGTGGCCAGCGTTCTTGCCCAGAACCATCCCTTGCCGATGCATTTGATGGGCGTGCCCGACGTCTTCTCCGGCTCCGGCCGGCACGATTCGCTGCTTGCCGCCGTCGGTCTCACGACGGAGAAAATCGTTGAAAACACGCAAAAGTTGATACGTGGAAGCAAAGGAAACAACAACCCCATGGGAAAATACACGATTCACGAACGCGACGTGGAATCGGTCAGCCTGCCCGGCCGCGACCATAAGATGGTTGTCAAACCTGAAAATCTGGGCAGCGATCTGCTGTGCGCCGGCGTGGCCGTCTTCCCCGCCGGACAGCACGCACCGCCCCACGTCCATGACGCGGCCGAGGAAATTCTCCATGTCTTGTCGGGCAAGGGCCGCATGTACTTCGACGGTGTGCCCGAACCAATCGAGCCCGGCACCTTCATGCTGGCCAAGCAGGGCGTCGAGCATTCGCTGGAAGCCGACGAGGGCGAGGATCTGAAGGTCTTCTACGTTTTCTCGCCGCCGGTCAAACAAGGCAGCTACGACCGCAAATAGCAACCCCGAGGATCGCAAGATCATGGGCCAGCCAGAAATCGACCACGACGTTCGTGGACCGCGGATGCGCCGCCGCACGTTGTTGAAGACTCTCCCGTTGATGGGGGTTTGCGGGTTGCCGGCCGTGCACTTGCTTGGCGCCACGCAGCCGTCGAAGGAGCGGGCCATCCGCTACGCCGGCTGGCAAGCCGGCATCACGTACCAAGCGCCCGGGCCCGGCGGAATGAGCCGCGACGAACTGATGCGTCTGCTGGACGAAATGGCGCTCCATCGCATGAATCTGTTGAGCCTGATGATGCTCAGCTACGCTTATTTCGACCCGAACCACGACGGCTACTGCTGGCCGGTCCGCAACCCGAAGCTCAAACCCAATTGGGACGACAAGTCGATCAACGGGCAGCCCAAGACGGAGTTCGTCGGCGAGGCGATTCAGGCCGCAGCCGACCGTGGAATCGAAGTCCAACTGTTCATGAATTGGGGAATCTGGAATCCTCGGCGGATTCGCCAGGGCTACCCCACGGCCAGCGCGCAGATGACCCAGCAGGAGGCCATCGCGCAGAAAGAAGGTCGCGGCTGGCTGCATTGCCCCGATTCGCCCGGTGCGTGGCAGGCCGGCCTGGACGAAGTGGCCGATCTACTGGCTTTTTACGACCACCCGAACGTGAAAAGCTACTGCCTGGAGCGGCTCAGCTACGGCAACGCCCGACAGTGCTTTTGCCGGCATACCCAGGAGCGTTATCGCGAGGACACCGGCCGGTCGCTGCTCGAGGCCGACCCCCAAACAATCGTGGCCTGGAAAGCGAAACGTATCGGCCGCTTGTTGAAGCAGTATTCCGAACACATACACCGGACAAAGCCGAAGACCGGCGCGTGGATGCACACGCAGGGTTCACCCACCTGGGGGCACGATCCGGCGACGATGCAGGCCAACGGGATCGACTGCCTCGCGCCCCACACGATCCAGTTTCCCGAGACCCGGGAAAGGATATACAAGAAGCTCCGCCGCCTGGCGCCCAATCCTTGCGTGCTTCACTTCTGCACCCGCGACCAGCGCCCCAAAAACTACAAACTCTGGATCAAAACGCCCGAGATCCTCGCGGAGGTGCTGGATTGGGTGCGTTCGTATCCGGGCGAGAACCTCGCCGGGCTGCTCTTCTTCAACCCCAGCGCCACCTCGCCGCGCAATCGCCAGACGGTCTACGAGCAACTGAAGCGCTTCCACTGGCCACGCGGTTGACTCGCGGCTTGCTCAACGCGGCCCCCTGACCACAACGGTCGACCGGAAAGGACAGTACAAGTACGCCTGGCAGGAATCGAACCTGCGACCTACGGTTTAGGAAACCGTTGCTCTATCCCCTGAGCTACAGGCGCGTGTCGAGGGCGTCCGGCGTGGTCGGGTTGCCCCGGGACCGCCTATCAAGCATACCGAAAACCGGCTCGGAATCAAACCCCTTCGTTCCGCTTGCGTGGCGGACTTGTGCCCGCCGTCGGCACGTTTGCTCGGTGACCGAGCAGGATCGCGGCGAGCGTGGACGCGGTGCCCGTGCTCGATCGGAGACTGCGTTGCCGGGTCGGGCTTGTTGAAAGAGTGGGGCGAGTCAAGGGACGGGGAAAATCTGGCCGCTGCGGAGCAAATCCCATTCGGACAGATACTCAGGCCGACCATTTCTCGACAGGTGTCTCTGCATGGCCTGGAAATTGTCGAGACTTTCGTCCAGGTCGGCGGCGATGCCCCGGGGGCTCCAGAGGAACGGTCCGATGCCTTTCTCGACGACCACAAGGGGCTGCTCGTTGGGGCTCGTCGCAACGGCGCTGCCCCGGTGGCCCATGGCGAAGTAGCGGAACGGGCGGCCCGTGTCGGGATCGATGCGGCTCGTCGAAACGGCGCCGCCCGGATGGCCTTTGGGGAAGTAGCGGAACGGGCGGCCCGTGTAGGGATCGATCGGCACGGCGTCGAGATACGCTCCGACGAGTTGGTCGAGCGTCGCCGGCACTTCGCCATGTTCAAGTCGCCAGGCGGCCAGGGCCAATTGGAGCCGAAACGCGCGGTATCGGCTCTCGCACGCGACGAACTCTTGAACTCGCCGCTGGACGACTTGAAGGCGACCAATATGCGGGGATACATTGTGGTAAAGACATCCCTTCCAGATGTTGTGCATCGTGGATTTCCGGGAGAAGCTGCGCAACGATTGCCCCATCGGTTGGCCGCCGGCGACGGCCTTTTCGACTTCGTCGACGATGGCCAGGTTTTCTCGGGTGAGGAAGTTAAGCACGCGCCTCGCCCTTGCCTGTTCCCACGGAAACCATCGCAGCGCGGCCGTTTGAATTATTTCATTCCACTGCTGGTTTTCTCTGTGCACCGGTTGACTGACGATCGTGACGAGTTTCGCGAGACCGGAACACCACTCTTCCTTGATCGAGCTATCGAGCGAAGGGGTCGTGGAACGCAGTCGGGCCACTTCGTCGAGGGCACGTTTGATTCGCTCGGGCGTTTGCTCGGTGTGCGCGGCCCAACCAATCAGACCTCGTTCGACTCTCGCTTCGAGGCGGTCGACCGGCCAGGGAAATGAGCAGTGAGGCCGCAACTGGAGCGACACGCGCAGCGCTGCAAGGTAGCGATCCAGCGCTTCGTCGAGTTTTCCGTCGGTCGTGAGTTGTTTCGCGCTGCTGGCAACCAGATGACCGAGACACGCCACTTCGTGCGGTCCCAAGTGGGGTGAACGACCGCAGGCATCGGAACGGAAACACTCCGGTTGCCGGCTTGCCCGAACGGTCAGGTCGATGGTCTTCGCGTTGGCCTTGATCCAAGCGACTTGATCGCGGGAAAGCGGCTTGTTATCGATTACCAAGTCGTCGGTCGATTGGTACTCGCCCGACAGTTGCGAAAAATTACCGCTGACGCCCTTTGCCCATCGCTGAGCGTTCCAGGCCTTGCGATACATTTTCGCGGTGGCGCGTTCGGCCTCGGTCGGCGGCCGCGTGTATTGTTGGACCGAAAAGCCGGGTCCGCCGCCGGGCACCGAGTAGACCTGATAGAACGGAATGGCCACGAGCAGCACGACCAAAGGCACGAGCACGGCGCCGGCGGCGCGTCGTCGGGCGCGCCAGTCGGTTCGCCCGAGCATCCAATCGCGGGTTCGCAGCCGCGTGGCCACGAGCAGTATGATTGAAAAGGGAATTACCAGGACGACCAGGAGTATGTCGACGGCCGCCGCGACAAAGCCGCAAACCGTCACGGTGACCAGCAGCATCAACGTCACCATGGCGGCCAGGATGCTGCTTCGAAAATAGATCGAGCAGAACTGACCGCAACCGTAGGAGACCATCCACCACGTGCCCAACAAGAAACCTATCGCCGGGACGGCTTCCGGGTCCGGCGGCCGATTGTTGCCGGCCGCGATTATTAGGGGAACGAGAAAGACCAGCATGATGGCCGTTGCGGCCACGAACCAGACCAGTTGACGCGTGAGCCAGACCCGGCCCGGCCGCGCGCCGCATTGGGCAAGAAACTGGAC
The DNA here is from genome assembly GCA_016929515.1 of Pirellulales bacterium. GTDB lineage: Bacteria > Planctomycetota > Planctomycetia > Pirellulales > Thermoguttaceae > UBA11386. Next base: position 31,129 of record JAFGIR010000141.1, read on the forward strand.
GCGATTCTCCTGACTGTCGCCGCGAAACACGCATACCCCGGCCAGCGGAATCAACACTAGTGCCACGAACCATAGCCCGTTGATGTCGTTGGTGGACAGCCACGGCAAGACCACCGAGACGATTGCCACCAACAGCGCCACCAGGCCAAAGGCGGCGAGGATTCTCCGCGACTGACGCCATTGCTGCCAACTGAGCCGGCCGAACTCGTACGTCGGTTTGGTGGTGGTTGTGGAAGAAGGACGATCCGAGCCGACCGACTCATTTGCCGGCAAAGGTGTTTTGTGCGACGGTCTTCGAGGAAAACCCAAAACGCCATCGTCGTGGAACCAACGCCCGGCAAGCCAGACGTCGATCCATGCGACCAACCCCACGACGACCAGCCGGACAGGCAAGGCCATGAGCCATAACCGGTCGAGCGCCGCCGTGGGCAGAGCGGCCACGCTCGCGCCGACAAGCCCGCCGAGCATGGCCGCCGCCAACGGGCGACGACAGACCAGCGAGAAGAGCACGCCCCAAACGAACAATTCAAGGGGCACGGTCGCGAACTGGCCTAGAATTTCGGGAACGTTGCCGAACGATTCGAGCATCTCTCTCGCGCTGTCGATGCGGGCGGCCAGCAGATGTTTCAATACGACGTGGGCGCCACACGTAACGCCCATCATC
>JAFGIR010000142.1 GCA_016929515.1 Pirellulales bacterium
AGCCCGCGAGGCTCTGGCGTCGTATCCCGGCCCGGCCGTCGAACGATCGCTGACCGGCCGGTTGGAGAAGACCATGCGAGAGAGAACCACCGGAGGCATTTCGTCGTGAACGAATCGGCCGGCGAACGGCCCCCCGAGGCCAACGAGCAACGCCCGAACGACGTCCCCGACTTCGAGCTGATCCGCCCGATCGGCGAAGGCGGTTTTGGCCGCGTCTGGATGGCGCGCAACCGGACCACCGGCCGGCTCCGCGCGATCAAACTGATCGCGAAGTCGCGGATGGGGACGGCCGATCCGGCGGGCCGCGAGATGGCCTCGATCGCCCGGCTCGAAGCCAACCTCCGCCACCAGCATCCGAATCTGTTGACCATTCACCACGTGGGCCAGACGGCCGACCATCTTTTCTACGTGATGGATCTGGCCGACGATGGGAACGGAATGGCGGAAATCGAACCCGACGACTACGAGCCGGCCACGCTTCGGGCCCGGCTCGACAACGGGCCGATGACGCCCGACGACGCGCTTTGCCACGCGCGAGAGTTGCTGGCGGGTCTGGCGTCGCTGCACGAGTCGGGCATGGTCCATCGCGACGTGAAACCGGCCAATTGCCTATTCATCCACGGCCAGTTGCGGCTGGCCGATTTCGGACTGTTGACCCGAACCGGCCTGAACGTCTCGCGAATCGGCACCGAAAAATATATGCCGCCCGACGGGCGGATGGATACCCGGGCCGACGTCTACGCAGCCGGGCTGGTAATCTACGAGATGATCACCGGTTATTCGGCCGATCGGTTTCCGCAACTCGGCGACCGCTCGGCCGCGGTGCTCGACGATCCGACTTTGAGCGCGTTGATGGGACTGGCGCTCGACGCGTGCGAGCCGGCGTCGGATCGGAATCGGGCCTCGCGGTTTTCCGAGGCGGGCCAGATGCTCCGCGCGCTCGACCGGCGTCTCGACGAGCCCCCCTGCCCCGCCAAGCCGCGCCGCCTCCTGGTCGCCGGTCTGCTCGGCGTGGTTGCGGCCGCGCTGGTCGTCGGCGCGGCGTTTTGGTTTTTTCACGTTCCTCGGGTGAGCGTGAATTTCATCACGTACCCAACGTTCGACGCGACCATTTTGCTCGACGGCCGGCCGCTCAAGGCGGCCGACGGCAAGACGCTGCTGGTGACCCCCTGCACGGTCGACCAGTTGCCCGGCCGAGTGCATCACGTCGTCTTTCAACATCCCAACGAGGGAGATCTGGACTACGGCCAGGTCGACTTCCGCACGACGCGCCAGGTAGTCGGCCGGTGGAAGACGGTGAACCAACCGTTCGACGAGTGACGGGCCGTCGACAAGTCTCGTAGGGTGCGTACTCGCGCGCACCGAGCCCAACTTCTCCACGTCGTCCGAGGTTCTTCGCTGCGCTCGGAATGACCGAGCGCTCCGCATGCTTCGGAGCCTCAAATCCTCCGACTGTCGTCGGTGGGCACTGCCGAACCGCCGGTGGCTTCAATCATTTCCCTGTACGTTTTGACATCGGGAAACTCGGTGATCAGGCTGATGTCGCGAATCGCGACCCAAGTGACTCTTCCCTGGAACCCCTTATGCCCAACGCCCGTTTCCACGCCTCGACCGACCAGGAACGATTGATTGCCCAGCCGCCGGACTTCCACGCCGCTCAAGACGGCGCCGGCTTCGAGGTTCGAACTCAGATTGACGGCCACGATCGTTTTGGCGTCGAATCGCGAAGCGGCAAGCTCCCCTTCTTCGATGCCTTGGGCACGGGCCCAGACGGCGACGACGCCGAAAACGACCGCCCAACCGATCGCCGCCGCGAACCAGATTCTTCCTCGCATGATGGTTCTCCTTGGGGTATAAAGAGGTACAGACAATCGAATGGCAACCTGCCGCGTTTTTCAGTGCGTGCTTCTCGCGCACTCTACCGGTCGATCGGCTTTTCGATTTGAATGGCTTTCTTGCCCTCGAACGTGCCCAGCCGGGCGTGCAGCTCGATCCGGCCGTCGACGTCGATCTTCAACGGCTCGTCGACCCGCTGTTCGGTCGTAATCACGTCGCCGACGCCCAGGTCGATCAACTCGCCAGCCGTGATCTCCACCCGGGCCAGGTCGACCCGAAGCTCGACCAGTGAATCCTCGATTGCCTGCTCGATCCGTTCGAATTTCTCGGGCGAACCTTCCCGTTGAGCATCAGGCTGTGAATCGCCGGCAGCCGTTTGACGCGTCGCGACGAGCTTGCCGGTCGCCGGTTCGATTACACTCGACGGAATGCACAGGGTCATCCGCCCGCGCGACTCGCCGCAGGTCAACTCGAACCCCACCACGACGACCACTTCACCCGGCGCGAAAAGCTCCGCGGCCTGGGGATCGCTTTCGGTTCGCGTCGCTTCCAGTTCGAGGTCCAGCACGTCGCGCCACGCCTCCTGCAACTCGTCCAACAACGCACGGACAACCCGCGAGGCGAGCCGTAGTTCGATTTCGGTCATCGCGCGGCCGACCGGCGCGTCTCGCTCGGCCTCGCCGCCCAGCAACCGCCCAATCAGGGCATAGAGAATCGGCAAAGCGACGTCCAGCAGCAGCTCGCGCGACGGCGGCTTCGTCGTTATGACGTGGCAACACGTCGGTTTTTCGAGACTCGACAGAAATTGGCCGTAGGTCCGCTGGTCCACCCGGGCCACTTTCACCTCGACCGCCGTTCGCAACATGGTCGACAGCCGGTCCGCGCAACGGTCCGCTGCTCTCTCGTGCAACGCCCGAAACGCGTCGACGGTTTTCGCCTCGAGCAGATCGACTCGCCCGACCGGCTGCATGCGAGTCTTGCCCGACGACGGCGCGCCGCCCAACAGCAAGTCGATCTCCTCCTGTGTCAGTTCTTCCTTGTCCATCGATCCGTCCCGCTCATCGTTCCATCACTCGCGAAGTTGGCCCGTTCCGTAGCAAACGTATTTGTAGCTCGTCAATTCGTTGAGACCGCAAGGTCCCCGGGCGTGGAACTTGTCGGTGCTGATGCCGATTTCGGCGCCCAGCCCAAACTCGCCCCCGTCGTTGAATCGCGTGCTCGCGTTGATCATCACGGCCGAACTGTCGATCCGGGTGGCAAACTCGCGCGCGGCGTTCAGATCGCGCGTGACGATCGCCTCGGTGTGTTTCGAACTGTAATGGTTGATGTGTTCGATCGCTTCGTCGAGCGAGTCGACCACCTTGATCGAAAGGATCGGACCGAGATATTCGGCCCCAAAATCCTCGTCGGTCGCCGCCGCCGCTTCAGGCACGAGCTTCTTGGCCCGGGGACACGCGCGAAGTTCGACGCCTTTTTCCCGCAGCGTCCGGGCGACGGCCGGCAGCAGCGAGTCGGCCACGTCGGCGTGGACCACCAACGACTCGGCCGCGTTGCACACGCCCATCCGTTGCGTTTTCGCGTTCACGACCAGCCGCACCGCCAGGTCCGGATCGGCCGCCTTGTCCAGATAGACGTGGCAGTTGCCCGCGTAGTGTTTGATGACCGGCATCTTGGCTTCGTCGGTCACGCGGCGGATGAGTCCTTCGCCGCCGCGCGGAATGGCCACGTCGATATACTCGGGCAGGTTGAGAAAATGGCCCACCGCCTCGCGGTCCGGCGTGTCGACCAGTTGGACGGCGTCGGCCGGCAAGCCGGCTTCGACGGCCGCTTCGGCCATGACCCGGGCAATCGCCGCGCTCGAATGGGCCGCCTCCTTGCCGCCGCGAAGAATCACCGCGTTGCCGCTTTTCACGCACAGGGCCGCCGCGTCGGCCGTCACGTTCGGACGCGATTCGTAAATGAAGAAAATCACCCCCAGCGGCACGCGAACTTTCTGCACGTCCAGCCCGTTGGGACGCACCGACGAGCTGATCACCTGGCCCACCGGGTCGGGCAACCGCGCGATTTCGTCGAGCGCCTGGCCGATCGCGCCGATTCGCTCGGGCGTGAGTCGCAGGCGATCGACCTGGGCATCGGTCAGCCCGAAACGCGGCGCCGCCTCGATATCGAGCCGGTTGGCCTCGGCCAGCGCGGCCGAACGTTCCAACAGCAACTCAGCGCTGCGACGGAGCCACTGCCGTTTCTGGGCCCCTGTCGTCCGAGCCAGGTCGGCCGCCGCGCGCCGCGCCCGCCGCGCAACGTCCAGGCAATAGGCTTTCAGATCATCACGCTCGCCATCGGCCATTTGGGCACTCCTCGCCATGTCCCCCCCTCTTTCTTCTCACTTCACCCTTCTTACTTCACACTTCTACCTTCACACTTCAAGGGAGTATCCTTGAGAAGGCCCCCCGAGTCAACGGAGATTGGGCCGTTTCGGGGGGGAACGGCCGAGAGAAACCGACGAAAAAAGAGCGAAAACCCACGGCGCCCTCGATGAGGTCGTGCTTTTCGACCGCGCGTTGAATTCGGCCGAGATCGGCGAACTGCTGGGCGTTCCCGAGCCCGGCTCGGCCGTGCTCTGGGCAATTGCCGTCTTCGGTGTTCTTGGATGGCACGGGCGCGTCCGGCTCTGCCGTTGCCTCCGGCTTGCTTGACATTCCCGCGTGTTCTTTGGCAAGAAGAGCTAGGGTGCCGTGCCCACGCCGGTCGTGGGACCGTCCGAAAATTCGAGACGGGAATTGGAGATATCGAGGAGGCCAGACATTCTTGTCTGGCTTGGTTGCCCCCTGGTAAGACAGGCAAGAATGCCTGTCCTCCTAGTTGATTTCTTTGTATTTAATTCCCGAACACCTTCACGCTTGTCGTGGCCATGGCACCCGCTACGGTTATCCAAAACTCGCGCTAGTACGTCCAGCTGAGCATGCCGTAGACGCCCGACTGCACTTCGCTAATCGTGCCGTAGTTCGTGAATTCACCGTGGTGGTTGTCCAGCAGATTCTGTCCGACGATCGCCGCCTCCATGCCGTTGGAAAACTCATGCGCGAGACGAATGTCCATGACGAGATAGTGCGGGTTGCCGGCCGGGAGGTTGTCGACATACCGCCAGATCATGTCCAGCTTCGTGTTCCGCGAGAGATTCCAGCCGGACTGGAGGAAGCATTGGTTGCGGGGGCTCAGGCCCGGATAGATGAAAAACGCAGTCGTATTGGCCGGGTAGTCGATGTCTTCGACGAGAAAACTGTACGAGCCGCGCAGTTGCCAGTCGGGCGTGACCTCGTAGGTGGCGGCCAGTTCAAACCCATACGTGTCGCCGCGACCAACGTTCGAGACGAACTCGGGAAAGACGGGGAACGCCGGCGTCACGCCGACCAGGTTCTCGTAGCGATTGAAGAAAACCGCCAGGTCCCAGTAGAGCCTGTCCGTGGGCTGCCGGCGCATGCCCAATTCATAAGCCAGAACGTCCTCGCTCCGCACGTTCCTGCTGCCGTAAGTATAGCCCGTGAAATACGTGTCGCGATCCGCGATCGAGGGCGTGCGGACCGCGCGCGATATGGCGCCCCACATCACGGTCCGGTCGTTGGGCATCACCAACAGCCGGACGCTCGGCTGGTATTCGAAGTTGGTGAAATCGTTGTGCTGCAGCTTGATGCCGGCCGTCAGGAAGACGCGCTCGGGCCGTAGCTCGATCGTGTCTTGAACGAAGTAGCTGATGATGTCGAACGTGTCGTACGGTGGGACGAATGTGAATATGCCGGGGAAAGCCGCGATGCTCTCGTAGTCCCGGTAGCCGAACCCGCAGACGACGTCGTGCCGACTGCCGAGCTTCGCATGATACTGGGCGTCCAGGTCGAAAGTGTTCACGCAGAGTACTCGCGGATCCGTTTCGGTGGGCATGCACTTGTAGTCGTCATAGTACATCTGGACGGCCCAGTCGCGGTCCTCGTCGAGTTTCCGGGTCCATCGCCCCAGGAAGTTCGTCGCATTGACGTTTGTCGGTTGCGTCAAGGAAAGCAACGCATCAATTTCTCTCGCCTTGAGGAAGTCGCCCTGGAAGGTCAGGGTGTCGCGATGAGTGGGCGTCCAATCGAGGTGAAATCCGCCTTGACCAAATTGCCACGCATCGAGGGCATCGCTCGGGGACCAGGTGGGTCCGTCGTCGTTCTGCATGCCGTACAGTCGCCAGTGCAGGTCGCCCTGTTGACCGCCAACGCGGACCGCGTTGAACGATCGGTGTTCCGTGCCCCCGCCGCTGTAGACATAGATGCCCTTCGTGTCGATCGACGACTTGGTGATGATGTTGATGATGCCATTAACGGCATTGGCGCCCCAAACGGCTCCACCGGGCCCTCGAATCACCTCGATCCGTTCAATGTCTTCCAGCAAGAGTTGCTGCTGGTCCCAGTTGACGCCGGCGGTGCCGGGCGTGTAGACGGCGCGACCGTCGATCTGCACCAGGAGTTTATTCGCGTACTGAGCATTGAACCCGCGAATGGAAATCGCCCAGCTATGCGCATTGATCTGCGCGACATTCACGCCGGGCGCAAGCCTCAAAACGTCGGGTATGTTTCGCGCGCCGCTACGGCGGATCATTTCGTTGGTAATGACATAGACCGCCGCCGGCGAACGCCCCACCGTGCTCTCCGTTCGCGAAACGGTCGACACCTCCGCGTTCATCGCGGACGAAGCCGGCTTGACCGCTACCTGCGACAACTCCTTGAGATTCATGTCGAGCATGTCCAGGTCGTCTTTGCCGTTCTTCTCCGACGACTTTTGCTCGACGTTCTGCCCTTCCGTGGCGGGCTTGGCACTCGGATTAGCGATTGTCGGCGCGATCGGATCAGGACCCGACTGGTAGAGATCATCGGGCACCTGGGCAAAGCCAATCATCATCGGCCCCGTGAAAGAGATGGCGATTGCCAACAGGCCGATATGCATCAAACGCGTGCTTCTTTGCACGATCATCGCGTGTTCCTCCTGGTCAGGCCAACGACCGCTCTGTGTGGAGCTGGGCTCACTCATTGGCCGCACTCTCTGTCCCGCCGGGCCTCGCGACGCCGCGACAACCTGTCATTCTCTTATCGGCCACCAAAGGTGCGTGAGAAACCAGAAGTAGACCCATCGGCATGATCCGCCCACAATGAACAAATTGCCTGTTCAGTACACCCGGTCTTGGTCCTCGTGAAAAAGCACTGTTGCGTCAGGGGTGGCGACCGCGGTTGACCATGCCAGAACGTCGAACCACGCGACAGCACCGGTTCTGGAAGCGGCGGGACCAAGTCCCAAGACACCTTTGGGAGATGCACTCGCATCGGGCAGATTCGTCGGTCTTCCCAGAATGACTTGTCGCCGCACGATGGCCGCTCAGGCAGCGGCATCCCCCAACCGGTGTTTCTCCGGCACACTTCCTCCCCATAACAGAGGGAATTTCGCGCCACCGACCAGAATTAAAGAAGACACTTCGGTCGACTGTCCGTCGCCTAAATGATTGTTCCATAATGCGTTGCGCTATTAATGATCGACGCAACTCAATCGCCAAAAACCACGAACCGCGTGAAACCCGTGAGAAGTGCCAAAACGGCCTGGGCCGCTTGTGCGTGACCGCTACGTCGGCCCCGCTTCAAGCCAGTCCCCCGGCGGCCTCGAAGAGAACGAGCGCCTCGCGGATTTCCGCCACGTCGTGAACGCGGATGATCTGCACGCCCGAGCGGGCCAGGGCCAAGGTGACGCCGATCGTGCCGGCCGTCCGATCGGTTTCGGGGTCGGCAAGCACGCGGCCGATGAACGCCTTGCGCGAAGGACCAAACAACAGTGGGCAACCGAGCGAGTGAAACTCCCCTGCTCTGCCGACCAGCGCCAGATTGTGCTCGGTCGTCTTGCCGAAGCCAATGCCCGGATCAAGGCAGATCCGCTGCCGGTCGACACCCGCCGCGACCAGGACATCGCGCCGCCCGGCCAGGTAGTCGCGAACTTCACCCACGACGTTGGCGTAGGTCGGGTCGTCTTGCATTGTCTCGGGCGTTCCTAGCATGTGCATCGCGCAGACGGCCGCGTGGCTTTCGACGGCCACCTCGACCATTCGCGGATCGCCGGCGAGTCCCGTCACGTCGTTGATGATCTCGGCGCCGGCGGCAATCGCTTCTCGGGCGACTTGGGCTTTGCGGGTGTCGATCGACAGCGGTACGTTGGTCTGATCGCAAAGACGCTCGACGACGGGCATCGCGCGGCGCAGCTCTTCGTCGGTGTCGACCGGCGCGGCGTGGGGCCGCGTACTCTCGCCGCCAACGTCGAGCAGCTCGGCGCCCGCGTCGATCAGTTCCAGCGCGTGGTCGACGGCGGCCGACGGTTCGAGAAAACGACCGCCGTCGGAGAAGCTGTCGGGCGTGACGTTCACCACGCCCATCAACCGGGGCAAACGCCCCAGCGCGAGAACCCGCGTCCGCAAACGCCAGACGGTCGCGCGACCGGCCGGTCCACGGGACGAACGCGACGGAGACGGATTCCGCGGAGCCATTAGAAGTAGGAAGTAAAAAGTGGGAAGTAGGAATTGGAAAGTGGAAAGTGAGAAATTTCACACTTCCCACTTCACACTTTTTTTACCACGACGCTTCCATCATGGCAACGATCTGTTCGGCCACTCGCTGAATGGCCTGTTGCTGGGACGAGGCGATCGACTGGCCCACCTCGGGCGTCATATCGGCCATTCCGGTGACGATTTCGCCCTCGGACGGCAACGGGACGGTTCCGCCGGGTCCGATCATCTGGCCGCGTCGGTCGATCCAATTGACCTCGATCTTCATGTTCATTTCGAGTTGGCGAGGGTCGTCGTAGGCGTCTTCGGCCACCACGTGTTTGCCCTCGCTGACGAGGTAAGCGGTCAGGACGCTATCGGCGGCCGGCGTATTGACCACTTTGTAGGGTGTCTTCAGTTCGATTTCCTTGATCACGGCCTCGGTGAGCCGCTCGCCCAAGTTGCGCCGGAAGCTGTTCGTGTCGAACGTCGGCACGTAGACCGTCCGGATATGCGACGGATAAAGCGACTGATTGCCGATCTGATATCCGGCACATCCGCAGAGGACCGGCGCGACGGCCAGAAGAACGACCATCGCAAGACGTGGAAACCGCTGGTTGAGTCGGGCGTGAGACATGGTCGATCGATGTTGGCCTCGAGAATTGTCGATGAACGGCCGGTTTGAGCGCCAATCTCCAATTACGAACGCCTAGTCCCCTTGGCCGTCGGGAAACAGCGCGGTCAGAAACTTGAATCGGTCGGGCGGCGTATCGGGATAGTCCTCGATTTCGCTCATCCGTTGTCGCGCGGCGTCGGCGATTTTCTCCTGGGGATAATCCTTCATGATTTGGCGATAGTAATACCGAGCCGCTCCATATTGGCGCTTGCGTTCGTAAAACTTGGCCATGGCCCAGTCGCGATTCGCCATTTCGACGCGGATGTCGTTTTCGATTTTGATGAGCTTGTCTCGCTGATCGCCCAATTCGCTCCCGAATTGCCGCAGCGCCAGTTCGGCCACTTCGCCCGCCTCTTTAAGCGGCGTCGCGTCGTAGAGCGGTCCCTGGTACACCATCTGTTTGCTCTTGATGAACAACAGGTGCGCGTCGATCACGTGAGGGCTGTTGGGGTGCTCCTTGCGGAGGCGATCGTAGTAGTCGGCGGCTTCGGAGTAGCGGTCCTGGATGAAGTAGGTGTTGCCCAACGCCATCAGCGCGTCGTCGGCCAATGGACCCGTCGGATCATGCAGCGCCACCGTCTCGTATGCCTTGCGAGCATTGCCGAGCGTGTCGAACACGGGCCGAGTCGAATCCATGAAATTGGGGGTGACGGGCCAGTGGGGCGACTGCTCGTGAACCTGATCCCAATAGCGCGCAATGCTGAATTCGCGAATCACGACCTTGTCGAGGTGGCGCGAATTGTCGTATTTCTTAAGAAGCGTGCCGAATGTGTCGTGCGACTTCCCGTAGTCCTCGGCAAAGAAGAGGCATTCCGCTTTCATGAACAGGGCGTCTTCTTCCAAGGGCGAGTCGGGCCAGCGACTGGCCGCCGCGCTGAACTTGGCCGCCGCCTCCTTGAATCGCTTCTGCTTGTAGAGGTCCAAACCTTCCTGGCGGTATTGCTTCGCGAGTTCCTTGTTCGGACCGTAGCCCAGTGCGGCTTGCATGTCCTTGAACACTTTTTCGGGAGCCAGATCTTCCCAATCGAAGCCCGACGACTCCTTCTTGACCGGCTCTCTGGTTTCTTCCTCGTCGTCGTCACCGGCCAAATAGACGACCGCCGGCTTCGTCTTGCTCGACTCCTCAAGTGAAGGCAACGGTTGCACGGCCGAGGTTTGCCGCACGGCCGGATCGAAAAGAGGCGCCGACGCGTTCCCGCCGGTCGCCGCGGCGCCGTCGGGGGAAGTTGACGTATTGCCCGGCGCCAGCGGCACGCCCTGACAACCGCTCACCGCCATGACCAGGCCCAGCAGCCACGGCGAACATCTCAGTCCATGAATTGCCATGCGGGACATCCTTGTCCTCGGTCGATTCTTACCGCGTGTTCGGCCCTCGCGTCCGCCCGGCAAACAGCCCGGCCTACGCTCAGGTCGTCCATTTCAAATAGGCTTGCACTCGTGGCTTCTTGCCCAGCACGTGTGCCATGTAATGATTCATAACGCCTCGAAGCTGACCGCCCGTTCGCGCGTCGATTTCGAGCCGACGCCACCGCCGATCATCGCGATCGGCCAGTTGGCTCATCGCCCGAAGCACGTTGGCGCTGATCGACGCGACGTGCGTCTTTCCGTCACGACAACGCGTGCAAAGCACGCCGCCGCTCAGATGTCCAAAATGCACTCGTCCGGACGGCTCAACCGCAACACCGCACTCGCCACAACGCTCCAGCGACGGCAACTGGCCGAGCAACCGCAACAGGCTTAACTCGAAACGCGCCACGCGCCGGCCGACCGCCTTGCCCGTGGCCAATTCGGCCAAAGTCTGATCGGCCAAATCGAACAGCTCGGGCGAGGCCTCGTAGTCGTGCGTCAGTCCACTGAGCAACTCGGCCACGTAGTAGCCGCCGTAGAGTCCAGCCAGATCGCGTCCCGGCGGACGGAAGCGCCGCACGAGCTTTGCCTCGGTCACCAAATCGAGCGATTCGGACGATTTGCGGAGGAAGACTATGCGACAGACGGCCAACAGGTCAAGAGCAGACTCAAAAGGGCCTTTCAAACGCTTCGCGCCCTTCGCCAAAGCACCTACCTTGCCAAATTCGCGAGTATACAGTGTCACCACCAGGCTCGTTTCGCTGAAATCGATCGTCCGCAGCACGATGGCGGTGGCTTTTTCGGCAGGCATGACCGTTCCCGGGAAGCTTCCAACAAGTCGCCCGTCACATCGACGACGGTTAAGCATACTCTTAAACAACGGTTAAGCCCAAGACTCCTTTTCGCGTTCAATTGTCATCCTGAGCGCAGCGAAGGATCTCGTCCGTACAAAACGAGTTGAGATCCTTCGCTGCGCTCAGGATGACAAGCATGGACTACGTTTCGAGATAGACTCCAGACATATTCACGTGGCCGGGCCGAACCAACCATGGCATTCTCACGAAGCAATTGGTCGAGGCCCCGGCTATTGCTCCCAGTCCTTGAGCCGTTCCAAGACGACGATCACGTCGTTGCGCCGTTTCTCGAAGACGGCGAACAGGCCGATGACGAACAGCCCCAGCGCGACGACGGCCGACCAGAAGACCCACATTTGGCCTTGTTCGAACGCGGCGTAAAGAATCATCCGCACCATCACGACCAAGAGAAACGTCACGCCCAAGTAGACGAACGAACGGACGCGAAGCAAGATTCCGGCGAACACGCCGGCCAACGACAATCCGATCAGCACCAGCGGCAGCCAGACCGACTCGCCCACGTCGCGCATGAACTCGACCGTCGACGACACGTAGATGACCGACAAGGCCATGTAGCGAATCGCCGCGCTTTGTCCTTCTTTCAGTCGGTCGTGATGGAGGTACTCGGCCACCAACGCACACAGAGCCGCCGGAATCAGCCAGAGTTGGGGACGGTCGAGAAAATTGAGTTCCCAGCGGTGCCACAGCACCCAAAGGCCCATGTTGCCGGTGACCACGCTCGCCAACCCCATCCAACCGCTCCGCCGGCTGACGGCCAACACGCCGTAGAACAGCGACGCGAGGAACCAGAACGCCGGGGTCGCCTCGGGCAGGAACCAAAATCCCAACGCCGGAGCCAACGGCAGCGCCAGGGCCGTCCGTTCGAGCGGCTCGGCCAAAACGCTCACGCGCCGGCGATGGAACAGCTCGGCCAGGCCCGCCCCGAGGAAGGCAACCAGCATCACCAGGTAGATCCAATATTTCTCGATGATGCCCAGCCTGAACAGTTCGGGCACGGTCAACCGCAAGTGGACGCCCAGCACCACCCCGATCACCTCGGCCGCGTAGACGTAAATCGTCCGTCCCCGCAAACTCAGACGCAGCGGATCGGCCCCGGGCACGACGGCCAGTCCAATGCAGCCGGCCGCGAGGCCCAGGAGCGTGACGCCCACCGTCGCGATGGCCCACGGGTCCATCGGCGTTCCGTTGTACTCGTAGAAATAGACTTCGAGCCCGAGCACGCAAACCAGCACAACAACGGCCAGCCCTCCCAACGCGATCGTGCCCCGGCTTGCAGCGGCAAACCAGTCGCTCTTGCCCGACGTCGACCGAGCGGCAATCAACCCGGAACCCACGGCCCCCATCGCGGCGGCGGCCATCAGAACCACGGTCCGATGGAGCCAAAGCGACGGCGAATCGCCGGCCAGTCGCCACCAGCCCAACGTGCAGAGGACGGTCGATCCCAGCAGGAGTGTCGCCAACTGCCAGTCGACTCGCGCCGAGCCGATCGTCTGGCGAACCATCAGCGCCGAGGCGGCCAGCAGCAGCGCCGCGGCCGCCGGCCCGGCCACGCGGCCCGCAAGCACCCCAAACGCGCATGGATCGAACGCCAAATCGACCGAGACCCAGCCCGCCAGAACGGCCGCCGCCGCCACGACGATCGTTTGCGCCGACGAAAACCACTCGCCGCACTTGAGTTGTCGGTTGCCGGGGCCATAGCGCGGCGTTGGCCCAGAGTCCTTGTCATCCTGCGATTTCGCCCGGGGCCATTGCCAGCCGGGCAGCCACCTGGTCAGGCACCAACCAACCACGGCGGCGGCCAGCGCGAACTCGGCCAGTTCGATCGCGGCCATCCATGCCAGTTCGCGGCCGACGAGCCACCGCGCGTCGAGTCCCAACCCCACGCCGGCCAGACCCAACAGATACAGCCCAGGCCGTGACCACGCGGCCCGACGGTCGGCCAGCAACATGGCAAGCGCGGCGGCCGTCGCGCCGAGCGAAATCCAGGAGAGGTTTCCGACCCCGGGGTGCTCGATGCCGACCACATCGTGACCCAGCCGGGCCGCGACCAGGCCGAGCGAACCAAGCAGGGCCACGGCCGCCGCAAAATGCGTATAGAAGATCGTGGTAAAACTGGTTTGGATGCCACGGGTGTCCTGCCCAGTCTCATGCCCCCGCCACGCGGTGCCGAGCACCATGCCGATGGCCGACCAGAGAACCGAACCGACGGCCAGGCAGAGAACGTTCACTTCGACGAGGCTCATGACGTCTTCCGGCCCTCGAACGTACCAGATGACCGTGCCGACCGCGTTGAGCACGAGTCCCGACGCACAGACGTAGCTGGCCGAGCGAAGCCAGACGCCCAAGAGCCCGGCCGCGATGCTCACCGACAAGAGCGTCGAGGCAAACCACCAAGGTCGGTGTGGGTCTTCGCCGCAATGGATGATCGACAGCACGATCACCAACAGCCCCACGGCGGTTGTCCAGGCGGCGACCGACGGGCCGGTCACGACGTGCCGGCCGCTCGACCGGTCGGCCAGGATGCCGCCGGCGACGACGGCCAGGCCGACGATCGCTAGGGCGGTGATCAGGAAGTAGTACGATCCAAAGGCCGCCAACGACGCCGTGTGGCACGTGCCCAGCGCCACCGCGCCGAGCACGGCGGCCGTCACGACGCTGGCGGCGCTGGCTCGCGAAATCCGCAACGACTGCCACCCGGCCGCCGCCGCGGTCAGCGCCAACGCCAGCCAACCGGCCGGACAAGCCAATTCGGCAATCCAGTCGGGCAACTGTTCCGGCTGCCACGCCAGGTGGATGATCGGCAACAGGCAAAGGATCGTCTGGCCCACCGTCGGCAAGCCGACCTGGAGCGTGAGCAACGGACTCTCGTCCACGGTCGACTCTCGGAGTGGATAGATCCGCCGCGCGACGGCCAGCCAGACCAATCCGGCCGAGGCTGAAGCGATGATGTTCGCCCGGGCCAGGTCGACCCACCAGTCGGCAAAATAATGCACCTCGTGATGGTGCCAGACAACCAGCGACGCGGCCAGATTGACGCCTACCGCGGCGGCCAATGCCCAGCCTTCGCGGCGGAGCCAAACGGCCATGATCGCGCCGGACAGCGAGGCGATGGCAATGGCCCCGGCCGCCCAAAGCCGTTCGTCGTACGCCAGCGAGCCCCAGAGTCCCAACGCCAGGGCCAGAATTCCGGAAACCCGCACCCAAACAGCCGCCGCGCGGGTCAATGCTTCCGACGAGCCGAACGCGGCCGACGCGCCGCGCGACATCGTCACCCACCAGGCAACCGACGCCACCAACACCGCGTAGACGGCCCAACCGAGCATCAGCGAGCGGAAACCCCAGACAGGCCACGGGCGGAACAACGAGCAGGCAAGCAGCCCCACGACGGCCATGCCGGCGATGGCGACAAAATGCGGAT
>JAFGIR010000143.1 GCA_016929515.1 Pirellulales bacterium
GACCACCGTGCGTCCGCCCTGAGCGTCGTGATCGATGGTCCGCCGACTGGGCGACGACCAATCGTCGGGCGGCCGTGTCTCGCTTCCTTTGCCACGCCTTCGGTCGAAGAACCGGCCGAACGGCCCGGTCAACAAGGCCGGCAGAAAGATCAGGTCGCCGATCAATGCCGCGAACAACAGCGTCAGCATGATGTAGCCGAAACGTTGCGTGGGCGTGAAGCTGCTCAACGCAAAGACGGCCAAACCCAAGCCGCCGATCAACGTCGTTTGGCTCATGGCCGTGGCGCAACGCTGATAGGCCGTCATGGCCGCCCGTTTTCGACTGTAACCCAGGTCGAGCCCATGGCGGAACCAGGTGAGGTAATGAATGGTGTCGTCGACGGCCACGCCCAGGGCAACACTGGCGGTCATCATCGAGCCGACGTCGACGAGAATTCCCAACCAGCCCATGGCCCCGAAGATAATCACGACGGGGAACAAATTGGGGACCATGGAGATCAAACCGGCGGAGAAGCTCCGCAGAACGAGCATCATGACGATGGCGATCAACGCGAAGGCCATAATAAGGCTTCGGAACAGACCTTGGAGCAATTCGGTTTGGGCCTTGTAGACCAGCGGCACCAGGCCCGTGTAGGTCACGGAGATCCCGTCGATGCCGTGGTCGCGGTAATACTGGATTTCGGGCTCGACGACCGTACGCAGCTCATTGACGAACTCACCATAGTCGAGGTCGCTCAACGCGTCGACGCGGGCACTGACCCGCCAGAGTTCCTCATTCGTCTTTTCGTCGACCCGAAGATAGTCGGCGAAATCCTCGCGATGAGCTTCCAGCTTGTTGCTGCGAGCCTTCTCGCCGGCGCGATCAAAGACGCTCCATTTGAACTTGGTCTTTCCCAAGTCGGGGGCGAATGTCGCGGCCGAGAGCGCGCCGCCGACTGGCTCAAGCTCATGCTCCACGACGTACTCGACATCGCGGGCCAACCGCATCCGCTGGGCGAAACTCATGTCTTTGGTCTTGTCGCGGTCCAGGCGAATGACGACTTCCATGGGCACCAGCGGGCCGAGGTGCTTTTCGAGCCAACCGTAGTCGGCCAGGATCCGGGCCTCGGGCGAGAAAAGCTTCATCAGCTTAATCGACGGCTGGATTCTGAATGTCCCGAGGGCGAAGAAGATCATGACTGCCACGCAACCGGTTACGACCAGGCCGTTGTGACGAATCACCTGGCCGCCGATTTTATGCCAGATCACGTGGAAGATAGTGTGCTTTCGCGTATTGCGTTGATCTTCGTCTTCGCGTTGAAGCTTGGCCTGCCTGGCGAATTCTCGCGACGGCCAAAGCGAAAGACATGCCGGCACCACCAAGAACAGAAGCGCGAGCGTAGCCAGAACGCCCAAAGCCGAGTAGAGCCCGAAGTTCCGCACGGGAATCAGGTTGCTGTTACAGAGCGAGAGCAAGCCGATTGACGTGGTGATGGCTGCCAGCGTGCAGGGTTTCCAGCCGTGGGCCAGCGCGCGTTCCGGGGCGCCCCGCAGTCCTCGATCATGAATGGCGTCGTGGTAATAGTTGATGATATGAATGGCCCCAGACATTGCGAGGACATAGACCAGCGACGGCATCGACAGGAGGATGGCATCGACCAGCCCATCCGAGTAAAAGACAATCGACAGCCCGATGCCAGCCGCGAGAATCGCGCAACTGAAAATGACGGCCGTCAGTCGCAGGCTGCGGAAACAGAGCCAGGAGAGACCCAGCCCGATGACGGCCGACCACCCGGCCAGCTTGATCAGCGTCCGCTTGCCCTCGTAGTCAATCGCCGCGTTGTCGACCGGCGGACCGCCAAGGTGAAGTTCGCTCTTGGGAATCGGGCATCCTTTGGGGATGGTCTTGACGTCGCCGAGCACGTCGCACTGGTTGGCCGTGTCTTTGACGCACTGGATCGCGGCCGACAACTCGGTGCCGTGAAACACGTCGGCGAGAAACACCAACAGACATGTCTTCTTGTTGTCATCCCCGATGAGCGACCCTTGGAGTCGCTCGATCACTGATTCGCGCGACAGCTTTCCCTCGAATCGTTTTGCGGTTTGGTCGACCAGTTCCTTGCCCGTCAGTACGTTTTTGAAGAAAGGCTGCTTCCCCTCCCTGCAAGCCTCCTCGGTGTGTGCCCTGAGCTTTCGGGCAAAGAAATCGAGCCGAGGGTCGTCCAGCGTACAACCTTCCCAACTGGCCAGAATGAACTGGTCGTGGGGAAAGTGCTCGTCGAACCAGGCGTAATCGGCCGTTTCCTGAAATCCGTCGGGCAACCACGTTTTTACGTCGTTGCGGTTTTTCAGCAGCGCCTGTTTCGAGCCCACCCAAATCAAGGGCAACAAGAAAACCAACACCGCCAGTATCAGGAAGGCGCGTCGTGCGAAGAAAGTTTCCTTCATGCGTAACTCGTTGCGTCGGACAAACAGCTTGGTCGGGTGACTCATCAACGGATGGTCTGCAACCCGGGTAACCTGTCGGACCGGCGAGGTTTTCGTCGAGCGGACAACCGCCAGGAGCACAATGCACCCTGGAATCGGCAAAACTCTTGGAATACTCAGCTTACCGATAATTGTCCCGGCCGTCCATGTCGTCCAGACCGGATGTTGCCGTGGTTTGGCCGTGCAGTGCAGGAGAAGTCGGCCTCATCTCGCCAGCTTCACATTTTCGCAAGGCTCAAGGTTAAAAGAATCACGCAACTATTACGCGACCGAGCCCTGTTTTTGGGGGGAATGATGGGGAAGTGGGGTGTGGCTAAAGGTTGGCGTGAGCCACTTGAGCGTAGCCGCAATGCCCGCCGATTGTCAACCGGTGCGGAGAGCGCGGCCATCGCGAACAAGAAAACCCTGGTGGCAAGCCACAAGGGTTGGATCACCATCGATCGGGCGAACACGTAGCGTGGTGTTAAACGGTTCTGAAGAGCGAGTTGCTACCAATCCAGTTCGACGCCAAGACTCAACGACTGCAGCATTTGCAGACCGTTGCGGTTGATGCGGTCCGGGGCTCCGATTTGGCCGTCGACCTGTTCCGGTGCCAACGCTAAACCGTTGAGCCACATCAGATCGTATGCTGCCCGGATTACCATGTTGCGTCGCACCTGATAACTGGCCGTGAAACCGAACTCGGCCAGGCCCGCCACGTCGCGCGATCGGCCAAAACGTTCCTCGGAATATTGGTTGTTGACGTTCGTGTACTTGCCGTTGGCGTCGTAGAGTTCCGTGTTGGCCATGGGATCGTCCAATCCTCCGGTACTCACCAAAGTCGAGTACTGGTCGGCGAAGTTGATGAACACGCCACTCTTGATTCGCATTCCGAACTCGGCAAAACCCTGTCGATAGACGACGTCGGCACCGATTTGCAGACCAACCATGTCGTTGTGGGTACGAATGTTATACTCGCCGGTGGTCGTTGCCGTGGTGGTTTCCGGGGGATTCACCACGTCGTATTCATCCGTGATGATTTGGCCCGTCCCGAGCAACTGGAAACTCTCATCGAGCGATATCCCACGCAAGCCAATCAGAAACGAACCGGTGTAACCGTTTTGTGCTTCGCGGGTCCACTGCCCGTTCTGATAGAGGACCATCCGATCATGGCGCAAACGGGGATGGATGCGAGCGTTAAGCTCAAAATTGTCAAACCGCGACGCATAGCGTTCGCTGAGATCGTCGGCTCGATTGAAACCCGCCAGGTCGGGGTCGAACACGCTATAGAGATTTCCAAAAGTGACGAGTTGGCTAAATGAGATTTGTTCTTGATTAGGCCAAAGCGTACCATTGGTTATTTGGGGTCGATCGGTTTCATGGATGGCGCAACTTTGCTCCCAGTTGTTCAGCCCGTAATAGGTAAACTCGATAAAATGGTCGCGATTCTCCGAGTCGCGCCCCAAATAACGGCCGATCGTGATTTCATAACCGGCCGCCGGTTCAAACGGCACCGTGCGAGTCGACATCCCGTCGCGAGTTGTGAATACATCGATGAATTGGGTTCCGTCGTAGGCTTGACCGATGCTGCCGTACTTGCCAGTGATCGTGCCTCGCGGTTTCGGATGGTGTAGCCAGCGAACCCTTTGGTCCACGTATCCGTTGGGTGGACAGCAATAGCCGCGCCCGGTTTTTTCGCAACACGGACCGTGGGGACGTTCCTCGACCATCGGCGTCATGGACATCACGCCATCAGGCATGGTCGTGCCAGACGTGGTAACGTCGGGCATGGGAACGATGGTTTCCATCGGTTGCCATTGTTGCTGCGGCGGTTGGCCGCTTTGATCGGGTGACGTTTGCGGAATTGTCTGTTCCGTGCCGCCAGGGTTACTGGGGACAGTCGCGTCCGGGGCGGCTACCGGTGCCATGGGCAGTGTCGGTAGTGTTGCCTGGCCACTAGGCACGACCTCCTGAGCCCACACGGGACCACCAAGAAACAAGGCGATGATCACCAAACAGATCGTTGTGCGTCTCATAGCCAATTCCACGATAGGGTTGTTCTTTCCTCGACACTGCGGCGACCGGGCGTTCCTATCGCGCAGTGACCGGCTGGTTTATCACGATACAACTGGCTAATCGGCCAAAGCTTGCCTCTACAATAGGAATAACCGTCAGAATCCACAAAGAAGCCGTCGTCACCGCGATTCACACAATCGATAGACCTGCCTTTTATTGCCAGATTGCCTGTAGTCCTCCCTGTTTTACAGCGTCAGGCTCACCAAGGCACTCTAGTCGCCCGCTCTCTGATCCAATGAGGAAGACGACCTTCGAATTCACCATTAAACTCATTTTGCCCATAGTCCCATCGTTTTCTTTCGTCCCACGTCACGACCGTTCGGCAACGCTCCGTTGCTCGTCAACTGGCCAGTCATATGCTACGATCATGTTTTTGCCGGTTGCTCGTACGAGCGGAAAAGTCGGTCCGGCTTCACGTCGCTGCTGTTGGGTTGCGCCTGCTTGCCGGCGATGAACCCCCCGAAGTAACTGCCCGCCGAAAGAAGGTGTCATGGCGATTGATTCTTACAGTCTTTGCCCAGGCGGAACGGGCAAGAAGATCAAGTTTTGCTGTCCCGACCTGCTGAGCGATTTGAAGACGCTCGACCGGATGATGGAGGGGGAGCAATACAAAGCTGCCTTGCAACACATCGAGTCGATCGAATCGGCTGAGTCACCACGTGCCTGTCTGTTGGCCATCAAAATCCGACTGCTTCGCGCAGCGGAGCGCGACGAGGACGCGCGGGCGGCGGTAAACCACTTTGTCGAGCACTTTCCCGATAACCCCATCGCCCTAGCCGAATCGGCCATCGACGTGGCCGTGGCTAGGGATGGCCCGGCAGCCATGCAGTTGTTGCAAAGGGCTCTCGAAGCTGATTGTGAGCAACTGTATGCCCAAGTCTATGGGGCGATGTCGGTCGTTGCTCAATCGCTGGCCAGCTCCGGCTATCTACGATCGGCGCAAGCCCTGTGGCATCTGCAGACGATGGCCAGTAGCGACGACCCGCAGCCGCGCGAATTGCTCACGACGATCAATCGATCGGAAGCCGTGCCGCTGTTGCTCAAAGACGAACCACGTCTCGACGAATGTCCGGCGGGGGTTGCGTGGAAGGACTCGTTTGACCATGCAATGCAGCCACTTGCCAAGGCCCATTGGGCCGAAGTGACCCGTCGGCTTGACAAGCTCGTTGAGTCATTCCCCGATGAACCCGTCTTGTGGCAGAATCTGGCCATCGTGCGAAGCTGGCTGGCCGATCGGGCTGGTGCGATCGATGCGTTTGAGAAGCTCGCTTCATTAGACATTCCGCTGGAGAATGCGGTCGAGGCTGCGGCGACCGCGATGATGATGGCCGACAACCCACTTGATGATTCGGTCGATGGTCTGCGGCTGACGTTTCCGGTCGAGGACGGGGACGAGCTGGCTGGGTTGTTCTCTACGTGGAAGCTAGCTGTGGCGATGCCGCTTGATGCAAGTACGCTCGCCGAGGAAGAAGTGCCGCCTAAGGCCATGTTTTGGCTGTTGGACCGGCCGACGCCCGAATCGGCCAAGGATCTGACACTCGAAGCGGTGTCAAACGTGCTGGGCCAGGCCATGTTGTTCGGTCGGCAAACCGACTGCGGAGCTCGGCTGATCGTGTCGGGCGTAACCTCGTCGAACCTGGACCGAGTCATTGAATCGTTAGGCGAGGTGGCCCAAAAACAGATTACCAGTCCGCCCGAGCAGGAGGTGGTCGCGAGGTTGTCGGCGACCCGGCTGTTGTTGCGACGGCCATGGCGATTGCCGCCCGACTCGTCACGCGAAACGATCACGGCCTTGGCCGAGCGTCATCTTGAGCATTCGGTGTTCGAGGCGTGGCCCCGTCTGGCGCTTGGCGTTTTTGGTGGTCGTTCGGCCGAACAGGTCGCCGCCGACCCGAGCCAGCGTGTCAAGTTGTTGGCCGCCATCCTGGTTCTCGAAAATTGGGTTTCGCAGATGGGCGAGCCGCTGGAGTTTAACCGCTTGCGGAGCCAACTCGGCTTGCCGACGCTCGGGCCGATCGACCCCGAGCAATCGCCGCCGGAAGATCTTCCGCTTGTTCGACTTCATCGTGTCGTCGTCGAGAAACTGCCCAATGACGCGCTGTTGAACAGTTTCCACCGGGCGGTTGTTTATGGTGCCGACGAAGCCGTTGCCGTCCTTGGCCGCGCGGTGGTCGAGCGGCCGGACATAGCCTCCGATCAACTGCTCGCGGCATTGGCCATCCTGGCCCGAAGCGAACGTGATCCCGAGCGCGCCTTCGGCTACATCGCGCGTGGCCGGGAACTGGCCGAATCGGGCGGTCAGTCGTCGGCCTCGTGGGACCTCAGCGAACTCGAATTGCGATTGGCGCACGGCGATTCGGACGAGGGGGCACGACTTTTCGAACATCTTAAGCAAGAGCACCTCCGCGAACCGGGCGTGGCCCAGGCGCTTCGCGATTTTCTGATGCGGGCCGGCATCATCGATGCCGACGGACGACCCATCGCGGCCGACGTGCCCGAGACAGCCGAGGACCAACCGGCCAGTCAGCTATGGACTCCAGGAAGTGAAAAGTCGACAGCCGGGAAATCCAAGCTCTGGACTCCGGATATGGAATAGGGGGCCACGGGCGGGTTTTTCTTGGCCGATGGTTTTTCCGTTCGCGAGCGGTTATACTGAAGTTAGCGTTGACAACCATGTTTGCGATTTGGCCGAATCGAGTCCGTCTTGGTGTGGACGGTATTCATTGCCGAGATGCCCTGCCTTCGCGCCCCTGCCTCTGAAACCATCAAAGGAGTTGCCGCGATGGATCGGCTCGGAGTGATTTCCCGCCTTTTGGCAGTAATCATCTTTGGTCTGTCATGGGGTATTGCATTGCCGTGTTCTGGAGAGACTCCATCGTCGCGGCCCAATATTCTCTGGC
>JAFGIR010000144.1 GCA_016929515.1 Pirellulales bacterium
CCCCACGCAACTAAACGTCGCCGTTCGGGCCGTCTGCCGCAACGCGATGGAAGCCATCGGCCACGACGGCCTGATCGAAATCGACCTCCAGCAGACCGACACCGAGGCGGTCATTCGCGTTTCGGACAACGGGCCGGGCATTTCGGACGAGGCCCGACGCCACCTGTTCGATCCCTACTACTCCGAGCGCCAGGCCGGCCGCGGGCTGGGGCTGGGCCTGTCGAAATGCTGGCGCATCGTCGTCACCAACCATCACGGCCAAATCGACGTGGCAAGCCGGCCGGGCCAGGAAACGGCCTTCGCCATCCGGTTGCCCAAGCGGCAGGAGCAACGCTGAAGCCGGCCGCCGGGGCCTTATTCGACCACGTACGACTTCACTTCCAGAACCTCGGTTGCCCAGGGATCGAGGTGCCGCGAGATTCTCAACACGTTTCCGCGGCGGTCGAAACGGCCGCCTTTGGGCGTGGTATACCAGCGGCTCGGGTCGAGACCCATCTGCTTCAGGTCGAGCACGCCGCCGATCGCGCGCGGCTGGTCGGACAGGTTGAACAAATTGATCACGAAGGCGTTTTCGTCCGGCAGAACGTGCGCGTGGACTTCCTCGCCGGCGCCGTAGAAGTCGCCCCGCTTGTAGAACCGGTCGAGCTCGCGATATTTCTTCATCGCCGCCTGCTGCGCCCGGGCCACCAGCGGGTTGTTGTGCGTCCCGCCGATGCCCAAATGCCGACACGTCGAGGCGTACCACCACAGCATCAGGCAGCAATCGTTGTCGTCCTGCAGGTCGACGTGCAAGTAGATCGGAACGTTGCAACCCAAATTGTAGTAGTACAAACTCCGGGCGTACCCACGGCGGAGATCACGGAGCGGATACAACATGTACTCGAAACCCCAGTTCGAGTCGAAGCTGCCCGGCAGACCGTACTTGTAGTAGACGGGCAAATAGCGAGGCCGCGAGCCGGCCGTCATCGAATCGTGCATTTCGATCAGCACGTCGGGATACTCGGCATGCACGCGACGGGCCAACTCCAGATTCGCCCGGCAGTGGGCTTCCCTGGTGTAGGGAATCGGGTGGCCGTGGTCTTGGTTCCAACAGCCGCCGTTGAAATCGTTGCCGTCGAACATGAGGAACACGGCGCCGTCGGCGCAGAGTTTTTTGAGCCGCCTGGCCGCTTCGTCCAGATATTGCTCCGAGCCCGTGCAGATCGTCTTGTCCATCAACTTGCCGTTGCGGTCCTTGCGATAGGTTTCTTTCGGCCAGGCCGTCGGCGCGGTGGGCCAACTGTATCTCATGCGCGAAACCCAAGTGCCCAGCGGACAGTGCAGAGCCAGCTTCAGGCCGTACTTCTCCTGCAACATTTGGACGAAATCCGGCTGCGGCCCGAGCCAGTCCTTGCCCCAGACGAACGACCCGAAAACCGTGTCCCAGCCCGGATCGAGATAGAGCGCCTCGCAGCCGTATGCGCGGGCCTTTTTGGCTTCCTCTTCCATGGCCTCGCGGGTGTAGAGAATCCGCCGTGTCAGGTGCCGCTTGGATTCGGAGCCCGGCGGTCCGCTGATGAACCACTCGGGATTGTCGTAGATCTCGTTCCACTGGACGGGCGGGTTGAAATCGGCCGGGAAGCGACATCCCTGCTCGTCGAGAAACCGCCGGAAGGCATAGTAGGCGTTTGTGTAATTTCCCGGCACGCTCACGTAGCGCGTCGCGCCCAAGTCGATTCTCGCTCGCGGGCCGATCCGCTCGAGACAACTCGGTTCACGGTCCACCATGCTCGCGCCGCCGAAACACAGGTCGAGTCGATTCTCGCCGCGTTCGAGTGCCAGCGGGCTGAATTCGATCGCCTCCTGGTTGAACTTGAAGAACCCGAAGCTGCGACCGGGCCGTTGCCAGGCCCAGCCTTCGGAGGACCACTGATCGGCCGGCCAGACGCGGAACCGCCCATAGCCCTCGGAGCATACGCGCTCGCGGCCTCGCTGCCGCTTCATGTCTTCGAGTGAATAATCGGCGTCGAGATGGCCCGGCTCGCTCGGCCGATGCCGAAACGGGACCGCCACGAATCGATCGTTTCTCAGTCCGCCGGATAGGTTGCCGAGATTATCGGACACGGCCCTGGCAAAGCCGAAACGCAGATCGGCCAACTCGACCACCTCATCGGTCGCGTTGCGCAGACTGATTCGCTCCTGCATCCAGGGCTTGTCTTTAGGCAGGGTGAAGACTTGTTCCAGGTCCAACGCGCCTAGCGTGCCCCGGACAATCAGCCGCTGGCCGTCGACCTTGATCGACACGTTTTCGAGCCGGACGGGCGTGATGATCTCGCGGTTCGTCCGCCGCGATAGTCGATAGCGGTAGGGCCCGTTGGCAAGGTCGAACCGGGTCGCTCGATCGTGGAGCCTGATCGTGACACCGGTTGGCGTGGGCACGGCCTCGAGCCGGAAGGTCTTGTTCTCCAGAACCGCGCCGCTCGGGCTCCCTGTCTGGGCGTTCGTCCTTCCGGAAGAAAGGGAACCAACACAAACCAGCAGACCCAGACAAAAGCCAATAGATGGTATTCTCATTGATAGTCCTCTCGGCAACCAGGATCTCCCACTGGGGACACATTGAAACACCCCAGCTTCAGCCCTCCCTCTGTTGTGCATTATACATCATAGCAACACGTCTCCCCATTTCCAACGAGTGGAAAATGCGATCCAGATGCGGGTTTCGAAGCCGTTTCGGACCGAAGGCCGCGCCAATCTCAAGGGTTTCCCTGCCCGCGGCGTTGGGCAAAAAGCCATTTGAGCAACTCGGGCTCGGCAAACGCACGGTCCCACGAGTTGTGGCCCACGCCTTCATACTGCGTGTATTTCGGTTGCCCACCCGCTTTGCGAATGGCTTCGATCATGCCGCGCGACCGGATGGGCGGCACGAGCCGATCGGCCGATCCGTGAAAGGCCCAGATCGGCAGTCCGGTGAGTCGTTTTGCCTGGCTTTCGTCGCCTCCGCCACAGACGGGCATGGCGGCCGCAAACCGATCGGGATAGCGCTCGATCAACTCCCACGTGCCGTATCCGCCCATCGAAAGCCCCATCACGTGGACTCGGGCCGGATCGATCGGATACCGCGTCTTCAACTGCTCGATCAGTTCCACGAGAAGCCGCAACGGCTCGGTCGGCTTGTCGGGCAGCGCGTGGTTCGTGTCGTTCCAGCGCCGGGCGGCCCAAGTCGCCGTGGGCGGACATTGCGGAACCAGGACCAGCGCGCGGTAATCGCGCGCGGTGGCTTTCATCAGAGGTCGGCCGTGCCGGAGTTGGACCCTGTTGTCGGTTCCGCGCTCGCCAATCCCGTGCAAGAAGACCAAGAGAGGATGTTTCCCGTCCCGTCGATCAAGCCCGGCCGGCTTGAGCAAACGATAGGGCAACGTTTTTCCGTCGGCGTCGCGGTACTCGTGTTGCTCGAAGTCGATTCTAGCGGCGTTCGGCCGCTCGGCCGCTCGGCCGCCCGGGCCCCGCCGGCGAGGACCACCAAGAGAAGAACCAGCGTTGTCGCCCGATACGGTGTCATGTTTATCCCTCGTACCCTGAGGCCGTCCGGCAATTCAACCCTTGAAAATGGGGCATTCATGATCCTGGCACGCCACGAGGCACCCAATTTCGTAGCCCGAAGGGCTCAAACTCGGTAGCCCAGGGCAACGCCCTGGGTTCGCAAGCGACACCTTGGGTACCTCGCCCTGAAGGGGCCCGACAAACGTGTTCTGCCCTTTCAGGGCGACTCGCGAGGTCGGTGATTCCTCTCCCCAGGGCGTTGCCCTGGGCTACAATGTTCGGCCCTTTCAGGGCCGCGGCGCGCACCGTCCGAATTCTCGGCCAGCCTCATCCCTCGTACCCTCGTCGTGCCCACACAAGACAGAATTCCCAGAGTTCTCATTATACCGCAATGAGCCTTAGTTTCGCAATTTGCCTGGACAATCCGTCGAATTGCCAGCAGTGCAGGTCTTGCTAGCAAGCCTTGGTCGCACAATCCTTGTCTTTTTCCCATCTTCGGTGACCTTGTCAATCGGTCAGGCATAACATAAGCTACCGGGCAAGTGTGCTGTGGTAAGGATTACTACGTCACGGAAGACACAAGGACGCCAGCACGGATATTGTCATGAAGACTTTGTCGGATGGCTGCGACCGCTCGACGGACCGGCAGGGCGAGCAATGGCCCAAGCGGAACGGACCCGATCCGCTGGCCGCGCGACAGTTGATCGCCCCGGTTCGAATGGCGATTGCCAACACTCGCCAGTGGTTGCTTTCCGAGCAGCACGACGACGGCCACTGGGTCGGCGAGCTCGAAGGCGACACGATTCTCGAAAGCGAGTACATTCTGCTTCTGGCCTATCTGGGCCAGGAAGACTCCGATCGGGCGCGGCGCGCCGCGCGCTACCTCATCGAAAAACAACTGCCCGACGGCGGTTGGGCCATGTATCCCGGCGGCCGGCTCGAACCGAGCGGCAGCGTGAAAGCCTATTTCGCGCTGAAGTTGACCGGCCACGATCCGAGCGCCGAGTACATGCAGCGGGCGCGCCGGGCAATTCTCGCCGCCGGCGGCGCCGACGTCGTCAACAGCTACACGCGTTACTATCTTGCGTTGCTCGGACAAATCGACTACGAGCACTGCCCGGCCGTCCCGCCCGAGGTCGTGCTGCTGCCGCAATGGTTCCCCGTGAACCTCTACGCGGTGAGTTCCTGGTCGCGGACGATCATTGTCCCGCTGTCGATCATGTCGGCCTATCGTCCCGTGCGCCGGCTCGACGCGGAACGGGGCGTTCGCGAGTTGTTTGTCCGCGAGCCGAAAGACTGGCCGCCGCTGCGATGCCCCGATCTGCCGGGCGGAACGGGATTGCTCAGTTGGGACCGTTTCTTCCGCACGGCCGACCGCGTGCTCAAGTGGTGCCAGCGCCATGGAGTCACGCCGCTGCGCGCCCGCGCGATCCGCCGGGCCGAAAAGTGGATGCTCGCGCGGATGCAACGCAGCGACGGCCTGGGCGCCATCTTCCCGCCGATCGTCTGGAGCATCATCGCGTTGCGCTGCCTGGGCCGCGCCGACGACAGCCCCGAGGTGGTCGAGTGCCACCGTCAACTCGAAGCGCTTCTGATCGAGGACGACGAGAACGACACGATCCGCCTGCAACCGTGCAAGTCGCCCGTCTGGGACACGGCGCTGGTGATCCGCTCGCTGGCGGCCGCCGGGTTGGACCGCGACCATCCGGCCTTGGGCCGCGGCGTCGACTGGCTGCTGGACAAGCAGATTCTCACGCCGGGTGACTGGTCCGAAACGGTCGACGCCGAGCCGGGTGGCTGGGCGTTCGAGTACA
>JAFGIR010000145.1 GCA_016929515.1 Pirellulales bacterium
GGCGTGGTGAAACCGGCCATCATCGTGCCGTCGCAACTCGCCACGGAGGCGAAGCCGAAGGGAATCGCGCTGGTGTTGGCGCACGAATGGGCCCACATTCGCAATCACGACTTGTGGCTGTTGGCGTTGGGGCGCGTGTTGCTCGTGCTGTTGTTTGCCCACCCGGTGTTTTGGTGGCTTCGCCGGCGAATCCGCGAGGACCAAGAGGCGGTGGCCGACGCCGAGGTGGTCGGCCGCGCGAGCCGCACGGACTACGCCCGCGAGTTGCTCGATTGGGCACGGAAGATCCACACCCGGCCGGCGATGTACACGGCGGCGCTGGGCATTTGGGAGCGCCCTTCGTCGTTGAGCCGAAGAATCAAGATGGTGTTGGACGAAACGCGGCGGATCCATGCCCGATGTTCGCGGCGTTGGCGCTGCGGGGCTTTGGTGCTGGCCGGGCTGCTGACGCTTGGCGTGTCGCTGTTCACGCTGCAACCGGCCACGCTGGCCGACGCCGATCCGGCCGGCGAACCGGCGGCGGCCACGATCGCGGAAGAAGTTTCCGAGCCCGACGCCGCCGAACCGGTTGATGAAAAGGCCCGCCCGGACGGCGAGCCGGTCTGGGGCACGATCGTCGGGCCCGACGGAAAACCGGTCGAGGGCGTCAAGGTGATGCCGTTTATTAGGCCCATTGAAGAGGAAACGGAAGACGGTTGGATGGCCAATTTGGTCGGTTACGGCGCCGTTCGGACCGACGCGGCCGGCGTGTTCCGAACGAGCATCGCCAAGCAGAGCGAAGGCTATCTTCAGATCATTCCCAAGCAATACGCGCCCACGGCGCATCGGCTTCCAAAGCGACTCGGAGATCTGGGCCGCATCACGTTGCTTGAAGGTCTTACGCTTCGTGGTCGAGTTGTCGATGTCGACGGCAAACCGCTGGCGGGCGTGTGCCTTGTGGCCTCGGCCGACTCGTCCGACGTCCAGATGGCGAAGCACGAGCCGGCGTCCGGCGACGCAATGCGGCTACCGGTTGGTTCCTACGGCGACATCAGCGCGCCGAAGCCACCAATGGAGCAGGCCAACGGCGCTTGGGACGGCCAACCGCGTTTCTCGGTGGAAGCCGCCGTGACGGGGGCCGACGGACGGTTCACCACGACTCGGTTATCGCCCGGTCGGTACCACATCGAGTTTCGTGGACCTCGCTTAGATCTGGAGAAGGACAACGATTTCGCTCGAAAACCGTTGCCGGCCGCCCTGCCCTCGCGGACCCTGGTGGTTGACGAAAGCTCGGCCGAAAAACCATGGGAGGTTCGCGCGGTGGCCCACGTCGTGATCGAGGTCGAAAACGTGGACAGCTCGGGCAAGCCGTTTCCGGGCGGCTGCTACTGGTTCGTCGGCATCGACGGCACCAACGGCGGCTATACACGCATGGGGTCGTGCGGCGCCGACGGGAAACTGTCTCTGAAGGTGCCCGTTGGAACCAAGCAGGCACATCTGTCCTTTCCGCCAAGCGGAGGCCAAGACGTGGTGCGATGGCAGCGATCCAAGGACTCGCCGGTGGAATACGGCAACGGCGTGGATCTGGGAACGGTCGACAAGGACGTAATGGGCATCATCGTTCGCCACCTGAAGGCTCCGACCCTGGTGGTCCGAGCGGTCGGGGAAGACGGCCGGCCGATCAAGGACTTCACGCCAAGCGCCGTTTATCCGGAAGGCACGATCTCCACGCCGCAGCCATTCCAAGTAGGGCCCGCCGACGGCGTCGGCGACGTCTGTTTCATGCGTGGCAAGGAAGGCTATCGCAGCTACTATCTGCTGCCCGACCAGGAGTTCACGCTCACGGTCGAAGCGTCGGGCCATGAAGCCCGCTCGGAGAAAATGACGCTCGCCGAAGGCCAGACGAAGCAAATCACCTGGCGGCTCAAGAACAGTAGGGTGCGTGCTCGCACGCACCAGGACGGCAGGACGAGCGCAGACGGCAAGACCAATGTGGCCGGGACCAGCGTAGCCGAGGCCGACGCCGAGCGGCGGAACACGGTGCGTGCGAGCACGCACCCTACGAACTCGACCGTCACCAACTACCACGGCACGGTCGTCGACCAGACCACCGGCAAGCCGATCGAAGGGGCCACGGTCGTCGTCGAGCGCCACGCACGTTCCGCGAAAGGGCCACAACGGCTCGGGAAAACCCAACACCGGACCGACGCTTCGGGCCGCTACGACTTCGCGGTCACGATCGACGCGGCCAGCCGGAAGAACGACTATATTGTGATTCGCGCGTCCCATCCCGACTACTTGCCGTCGGTCGTCGGAGGGCTTCCCGTTGCCACGATCGAGAAACTGAAGACCTTGAATAGCCCGCTCCCGTTCGAGCGGATCGCCCTGGGCGTCGGCGAGCCGGTCTGGGGCACGGTCGTCGGGCCCGACGGAAAGCCGGTCGAGGGCGTCGGAGTCCGAGTCATGTCGTATCCTTGCCCGGAAATGGCGCACGACGCCGTCAATGTCACCAGCGTCGAGGGTGAGGAGTCTGGCTCGGGAAGCTTGACTCTGTCTGGCACGGTGACCCTGGCCGGCTCGGGCACGTCGGAATCGCCCTCGCCGATCTTGACCGATCGCGCGGGCGTGTTCCGCGCCCAGGTCGGACGAGGCCATTGGGCCCATCTGGAGTTTCTGCCCAAGGAATACGCGCCCTTCGCGCGCGAGATCCACGCCGAGCGCGGCGACCTGGGCCGGTTCAAGCTCTCCAAGCCGATCACGCTCGCGGGCCGGGTTCTCGACGCCGAGGGCAAGCCGCTTGCGGGCGTCGAATTGAGCGTCATTTCCATACCCAGCCCACCGGAGCCCTCGACGGGCGAGTCGGGACTGACACGCGTGGGCCGCGGCACCCTCGTCATCGACCGGAAGGAGTCGAAAGAGACGCCCAGGGAGTCGAAGGAAACGAACGAGGAAGGGGAAACGCTGACACTGTACAGCAGTGTCGGTTTCTTCAGCGACACCATCAACCACATGGTGACCACGGATGAGCAAGGGCGGTACACCATGACCCGCATGGCGCCCGGCCAGTATTTGATCATGCTTCAGATGCCCTATCGCCCGACGGGTGACGGCGAGTATTGGTCGCTGCCGTTGCCGGCCGCCTTCCTCAGGCAGGAGGTGACGCTCAAGGAGGGCGAGTCGACAAAGACGCTCGACATCCGCGCCGTGCCCCACGTCACGATCGACGCCCGATGCGTCGACAGCTCGGGCAAGCCGGCCAAGGGCGTGATGCTCAGCGTCCAGGGCAGAAAGGACGGTTCCGATTGCTTTGTCATCGGCCGATCCGACCGCGACGGCCAAATTTCCGTCAAGATGCCCAAGGGAATGAACGACGTGATCTTGAATCTGACGGCCGGCAGTGGGCCGCCGACCGGGACGCTCCGCTGGCGAGAAACGAAGGAAGGGCCGCTTCGAAGCGAGCAGCAGACCATTCTCGGAACGCTCGATCGCGACATGACCGAGCTGGAGATTGTCAGCTACCGCTCGCCCACGGTCGTGGTCCGAGCCACCGACGAGGACGGCAAGCCCATCCCCAGGCTCAAGGCGAGAATTCGCTATCCGGAAGGAACGCTCAAGATCGACCCGCGAATGGAGCCCCATCGTGCTCGGATGGGCGACGTGCCCTTCATGCCGAGCCCCAAGGGGACCCAACGAAGCATCCAACTGCTGCCGGACCAGGAATTCACGCTCACCGTCGAAGCCCCGGGCTACGAGGCTCGGTCGGAGAAGATGACGCTGTCCGAGGGCGCTACGAAGGAAATCGCCTGGCGGCTGAAGAAGAAATAAGTAGGGTGCGTGCTTGCACGCACCAGAAGCAAGGTCTATTTTTCAAAGGTGCGTGCGATTCACGCAGGGTGCCACTGCTGGCTTGTCCAGCAGTGCCTCTCCATTCTTCAAAGGTGCGTGCAAGCACGCACCCTACACCTCGATCTGATAGACGTAGGCGTCGCCGCGCCAGCCATTTTTCGGAAACATTCGCGTCAAGTGCAGCGTGATCTGGCCCGTGGGACGGTCTTCGTAGGCCAGAAAATTCGAGAGCTGCAGGTCGCCCGTCTCGTCCGGGCCGCGCGTGTCGATTTGGGCAATCGTCGAGCGAATCAGCAGCAGGCTTCGCGGATCGATCTGGCCGATCACCAACGGATAGCGCGGCAAATTGCCGCGTGGATTCTTCGGGACGATATTCCCGATCCAGTAGTAGCGTCCGCTGGAATGATGCACCAATTGCGAACAACTGCTCGGCGAGAAGAAACCTGAGCCGTCCGTGTAGGTCCACGGGGTCGGCTTGGTCCAATGGACGCCGCCGTCGTCGCTGGTGGCGAACCATTTGTAGCCGGGCAGCTTCGGTTTGCGGTCGTTGCTGCCGCGAAGGACCATGAGGATTCGCCCGTCGGGCATCTGGGCTATGGTCGGCTCCAAGCAACCGCGCGTCGAGCGGGCCGGGTCGGCGACGACTCGCTCGGACACGTGCCACGCGATCGACAGGTCGTCGTTCCAGGTGCCGATCAACACGGCTGCGTCGCCGTAGGTGTAGCCTCCGCCCGGGTTGTAGTATCGGCCGTCGGGACCGACGGGCGCGGACTGGAAGGGGACAAGGAGTTTGCCGTCGCTCCGGGCGATCGGGCGGCAGGAAATCGCGCCAACGCTCATCGAGTTCCGCCCAACCCAGACGCCTTCGATCGGATGTTTGGCCGTGTAATCGCCTTGTTGGATAATTTGCCGGTCGACGGCATTGGTACGGCCGCCGTCGACCGAGACGCGGTAGCGGAGCGTGCGGGTTTTCAGCCCCTCCTTGGGCATGTCGGTGGGCAACAGGCTGTCACTGGCGATCGAGAGCATTCGCCCGGTGGCCGGGTCAATCCAGCCGGGACCGGAGCCCACCCGACGCACGCCCTGCGGAGTGCGGGTGATAAACGAAATCGCTTCCCAGTCGGACCACGTTCGGCCGTTGTCGGCCGAGAAGCGTCTCCGCAGCGTGTCGGCCGTGTCGGACCGCGTGCCGGTGGTTGCCACGCAGAGCTTGTCGAGGCCCGTGCCGCGAACGTAGAAGGTCGAAGCGGCGACGCTCGTCTTCGGCGCCGGCGATTTGAGAAACACCTCGCGGCTAATGAGCTTGGGACGACGAGCCGGCGTCGCGGCCCAGGCACGAGCCGTCAGTAATCCAGCGGCCCCAGCGGCCGAAGCGACAAGAAACTCGCGACGAGCCATAGCTCGTACGATCGGTCGAGGGCCGTTCGGTGAGGTCATGACGGGTTCTCCGTGGTGCTGGGGCTTAATATAAGGAGCAGAACAGTAGGGTGTGTGCTTGCACGCACCAAGAGCGCTGTCCGTTTCCAAAGGCGCTGTCATCCTGACACGCCGTCATCCTAACACGCTGTCATCCTAACACGCTGTCATCCTGAGCGCAGCGAAGGATCTCTCCGACCACGCAAGCCGAGATCCTTCGCTGCGCTCAGGATGACAAGGAGAACCGGCCCCCTGGGTTCTGAAACACCCGCTAGTCGAGCGCCCTCTAGTCGAGTTCCTTGATGTAGACGTTGCGGAACGAGATCGGATGGCCGTGGGCCTGGAGCAGGATGTGGCCTTTTCGCGGGAAATCCTTCATGACCATGGGGTATTTGTTTTTGGTGCCGTCCGGGTTCTTGGCCGGCTCGGTCCATTGGTCCAGGTCGGCTTCGAGGACCTTTTCGCCGTTGAAGACCACGGTGATCTTGCTTCCCTTGGCGGTGATCGTAAAGCGGTTCCACTCGCCGGGCTTCTTCTGCATGTCCTTGGTGGGGCCGATCATGTCGTAGAGGGCCGCGCAGACGTTTCGCTCGTTGACCTTGTGGCCTTCAGGCCCGAGGATTTGAATCTCCAACGCGCCGTCGCTGTACCAGTGTGGTTTCTTCTTGGTCGGAGCCGGCGTGACGCGGAGGCCCACGCCGCTGTTGCCCTTCGGTTGGACTTTGAATTCGAGGTCAAGAATGAAATCGCCGTACTCGGCGGCGGTCCAAATGTCGCCGCCGCTGACGCGCGAGAGAACGCCATTCTTGTCGACGGTCCATTTGCCGAGCGATTTCCAGTTTGAAAGGTCCTTGTCGGCCAACAACGATTTCCAACCATCGGCCGGATCGATCTTCGGATGGCCCTCGGCCCGGGCAGTGCTTGCAACGGAACCGAACAGGGCGAGACCAATCGCGACGGACAAGTAGGCAACGGATCGTTTCATCAGAGAATCTCCTTATGAGGGCGGTATTGAGGGGATTTTTGGAGGGACGCTCCAGAGAGTCCGGCGTGGTGTTGGGACAACCTGTGCCACTAGATTATTCACCATGATAAGCCCCGGTGTCGATTGCCCGGCGAGAAAAATGACCGCCGTTACGTCGTACGACGGATGGGCGTGTTGGTTCGGCCGGGAAGCGAGGGGAGCCCTATTGTGGGGGGCAAAAGTGGATCGGCGGCGGGACAACGTGGTCGGGTGGATTTTGGGTACGTGGTGTTGATTGTAATGGATTGCCAGGGCGATGCCAAGTTTTTTCCGGCAACCCCCTTGCCAAACGGCCGTGCCAAGAGACAATTGCATGGCGGTCGCACGCGAGGCGTGGCGAGGCAAGTCGCTTTCGAGAATCGCTCGAAGGGCCAGGCGGGCCGACGACGGACCAGCGACCGTGCGAGAGGCGGTTCCGAGGAACTCCAGTTTTTTTGGGGATTTCATCCAGACGCCGTTGACACCTGACGAAATAGGTGTAGAATCAGTAACTTCGGCGTTGGGGGTGGCAGAAAAACGCTTTTCCCTTCGCCCCGATCTTTGACAATTTGGTAGTCAACTTCAATTTCTGTTTCAGTCGTGTAAGACTGGAAGTAACAAGTGTTGTTTCTCTTTGACCGGGGGAATGACACCGAGGGACAAATTCTTTTTGAATTTGCTAACCAACCGCGTCGATCGGACGGCGAGGGCTTTGCCCAACCCAAGGGTCGATGGCGGTTAAGCAATTATCTCGAAGGGTTTGATCCTGGCTCAGAATGAACGTTGGCGGCGTGGATTAGGCATGCAAGTCGAGCGAGAA
>JAFGIR010000146.1 GCA_016929515.1 Pirellulales bacterium
CACATCGACCGCCTCCTCGGGCCGGGCAGAGCCCCGGCGTCCGGGACGGTCCCGGCAGACCGCTCGTCTGGGGGGCAAAAAATGAGCGTCTATCTCGCTCAACCGAGTGGTTTTTTCGCCGGTTTTCGAAAACTCGGATCAAAGATAGGGCGACTGAACGCAGCACAAACCATTACCAACGAACGACTTGCCGCTGTCCAAATCGACGCAACTAAAACGCAAAACGAAGGGGTTGTCGATAAATTCCCGAGATCGCAAGACTCCTTGGGCCGCGGTGCCCGTGCTCGCTGGGGACGACAAGAAACGACAATCGGCCGTGGAAATTGCCTCATTCCCACGGCCGACCGTTTTGTTTGACTCGGGCAGAGTCGAGCCGATTGTTACTCGTTCTGATCGGTCACCACTGCGTAGGCCGGCAGATCGGAGGCCGTCGTGCCCAGGTCGGTTTGGATGTAGATTGTCCGGGCGACTTTGCCTGCGTTGTCGCTGCCAACATAAGTCACCGGCACGAGATGGAGCGCCTTGGCTTCGGTGTCTGCGGCCTTGTCGAATTTGAAATGCTCGTCGTCGCATTGGATCGAGAGGATTTTGAACGGTTTGCGTCCGCGAACGACGACTCG
Organism: Pirellulales bacterium; assembly: GCA_016929515.1. Classification (GTDB taxonomy): domain Bacteria; phylum Planctomycetota; class Planctomycetia; order Pirellulales; family Thermoguttaceae; genus UBA11386. The sequence continues at coordinate 621 of JAFGIR010000146.1, forward strand.
CTTTTGGACTGTCTCGCCGGGCTGCACGACGCCGAGGAACAGCGACGCGGGACTGACCGTGACGCCCGAGACCACGCGTCCCTCGACGAGCAAGGGCACCTGGGTCATGCGGTTGTCGTTGGTTTTGAGCATGAGATGGTCGCGGAGATAGCCGGCCGGCGCGTTTTTGTCGACGCGGACAATCAAGTCGTACGAAACCCGCCCGCCCTGGCGACCCGTCTCGACAGCGCGGCCGGAGATGTGGGGGTTGTCGCTGCGGACGTCGACGACTTGCCAGTTCCCCCGGCCTGCGTAGTTGAGCGAGACCTTCTTCTCGACGGCCTGGCCCTCGTCGACTTCGCCGAACAGGACGCTGCCGGGCTCGAAGACGACGTCGCTGCGGATGTAGACCGAATCGTGGAGCTGGACTTGTGCGTAGTAGGGCTTGTCGATGGTCACGGTGAGCGTGGCGCCGCGTTGGCCCTGGAACGCCCGGGTGTTGACGGTAGCGATAATTGCCCCGGTTTCATACGTTTTTAGCAGAGGTTTTTCGATTTTTGCCTCGGTGCATCCACAACTGGAATGGACGCTGGCGATGTGAACGTCTTCGAGGTAGCGATTGGTCAGTCTGAATTCGAACTGGGCCTTCGCGCCTCGGGCGACCGTGCCGAAATCGTGGTTGGTGGTCTCGAACATGTCCGTGGCCCATTGCTGGCCGAGGACGGGCACCGTGCAGAAAGTGACGATAGTAAGGAAAAGGAGTGCCGATCGATACATGAATGAGATCTCCCGCCGTGTCACAGGTGTCGAGCCGGTTACGTTGGGTTCAACGAAGCCGCCCAAGAAAGTGGACGCCGGCGAGCCGTTCGCCGGTTTCACCCCCACTCGATCCGATCAAAGATGCCATTCCCTGACTGTTCCTGCAAAGGAAGCGGGTTAGCACTCAGTAATCTACGACTGAAAATGAAACGTGTCAACTTCGCTTTTCATGGCTCGTTCAATCGTTGGGTTGCTTCGGATAGATCGTTACGATCGAACGGTTAATCCCTCGGTTTTTGCGTTCGACAGACTCCGTGAGTTGGCGGATTCCGGAAGACATTTTTGGCACAACGTTGACTTCTTGACGCCAGCGAGGTTGTCTTTTCACCACGGTTGCTGTCGGCGGCGATTGTCGAACGTCGAACCATGGCGTCGGAGAAGGCCGACATTCGACGTCTTGGCGCGAGAGGACCATGGCCTGCTGGTTTGGCTTTCGGCGATGCCCGTCCAATCTGCAAAGCCACCCCAAAGCGTCGCGATTTCGCACCGGATGTGATCAGGCCCGACGAGCCAAGAGGAGCCCCAAATGGACCAGTCTGGCTCAGTCCGTCTCTCCGACTGGAATTGTATGGCGCTGGGCAAAGCTGCTCGCGCCGGAAGTCCCGAACGGCCCTTGATGCGAGTGTCCACCCTGCAGTGGGGCATGTGTCCCCGTGCCCTTGGCCTGCCCTACCCGATGAGGTTTGGGTTCGGCAGCGACCGATTTGGGGCGGGCTCTAGGAGCCTGCGGCCCGCTCGACCAGGCTGGCTCCGCGAGAGAACCATAAATCGTTCATGTGAGCATTGCCAAGATACCCTTTGATTCGGTAACATATGGGTTTACCTACACCGGGCCGTTTGAGGCCGGGTGGCGATGTGTTCGTCTTTGCCCCAGCCGGGCCAAGGCCTACGCTGGCCGTCTGTTCGGAGGTCAGTCCTGGTTTTGGCAGTGGTCCGACGCCGTGGTACGCGCACCGTTCGATGACAACCGGGTCCCATGTTTGAATCCCTGCAACAAGGCCTCACTTCGGCGCTGAAGACCATTCGTGGTCACGCGAAGTTGACCGACGCGAATATGCGCGACGGTCTGCGACTGGTGCGCCAAGCCCTGTTGGAAGCCGACGTCAGTCTGCCGGCGGTCAAGGATTTCATGGGTCGGGTCACCGAACAGGCGCTCGGCGAAAAGGTGCTCACCTCGCTCCGACCGGAAGAGCATCTGGTCGGCATTGTCCATCAGGAACTGATCAACCTGATGGGGCCGGTCGATCACTCGCTTCACTTGCGGGACGACGTGACGGTCTTGATGCTTTGCGGTCTTCAAGGATCGGGCAAGACGACGACCTGCGGCAAGCTCGGGCGGCTGATCAACGAACGTGGCCGAAAGCCGTTGTTGGTGGCGGCCGACCTTCAGCGCCCCGCGGCCATCGACCAGCTGCACGTGCTCGGCGA
>JAFGIR010000147.1 GCA_016929515.1 Pirellulales bacterium
CCTGTTGCAGAAACTGGCCGCAACATTCATTCTTCAATACCTGATCTTGTGTTACTCGTGGGGGCGTTCTGATGGCGGCAGAATCACCGTTGGTGCGGCAGTGGCGTTTGTTGCGGACGCTCTCCGCGCGGCGTTACGGGGTCACCGTCAAGGAAATGGCCGAGGAGTCGGGCACAAGCCAAAAGACGATCCGCCGCGACCTTGACATGTTGAGCAACGCCGGGTTCCCGCTGATCGAACAGAAGGGCGCGCACGGCCGCAAGACATGGCGGCTTGGCCCTTCGGCCGACCGGCCCGAGTTGTCGTTCACCTTCGACGAGGCCATTGCACTCTACCTGGCTCAACATCTCTTGGAACCGCTGGCAGGCACACCCTTCTGGCATGCCGCGCAGGGCGCATTCAAGAAGATTCGCGCGTCGTTCGGCACCGAGGTTTTGAAATACGCGGAGCGCTTCGGCGGCATGTTCCACCACACGACGGTGGGCGCGAGCGACTACTCACGCAAGGCCGAGTTGATCGACCGCCTAATGATCGGCATCGAGGACCGCCACGCGGTATTCATCACGTACCAATCGCTCCGCTCGACCGAGCCGATCACCTACGACATTTGGCCGTTGGGGCTGCCCTATCATCACGGTTCGCTCTACCTGGTGGGCCATTCGTGCCAGCACGACGAGATCCGCCATTGGAAAATCGACCGGCTCGAAGACGTCGAGCTGACCAGCTTTCCGTTCCAACCACCGAAGGATTTCGACCTCAAACAACACCTAGCCCGCTCGTTCGGCATCTTCCACGGCGACGGCGATGTACACGTAGTCGTCCGTTTCTCGCCCGAGGTAGCCCGCTACGTGGGCGAATCGCGCTGGCACGAGAGTCAGCGGCTCACCGAGCAAGGCGACGGCAGCCTATTGGCCGAGTTCGACCTGAGCAACACCGAAGAGATCAAGCGGTGGCTGTTGGGGTTTGGGCGACACGCAGAAGTCATCGAGCCGGAGGAGTTGCGGGGGGAGATCGTGGAGGAATTTGTAGCGGCCATGTCCGTCTATGGTGTAACAAAGCACCTGAACCAAGAAGCAGTGCAAGACAATGCCAAGTGACGATTTCGATCCGGCGGACATGCGGGGACATTCTGAAAACGACCATGGCGAGTCGGAGCCGTTAAGTTTGCATCTAAGCACGGTTGCTTCGCGATGTGCCGGATTCGCGGAGGCGTTGGGCTGCAAGGACGAAGGCTGGGCGTGTGGCCTGCTCCACGACCTGGGCAAGCTCGGCCAGCCGGGACAGAGGCGAATCAAGCACGGAAAAGGCCGGGGAGTCGATCATTGGTCCTTTGGAGCCCATCGCCTGCTGACTCGCTATGGAACCGAAGGTGTCGCCGCCGCAATGTGCATCCTCGCACACCACCAGGGGCTCGGTCGATTGGACGAAGACGATCTTAACGACCTGTGGCGACTCGATCCGTGGCGAGAACGGGTCAAGGCAAATCACCACACTTTTTCCGAAGTGACCACGCCCCAGGCCGATGCATGGCTTGCGGCGGGCAACCTGCTTCTGCCCGAAGCATTTCGGTCAGTTTACCCCTGGAGTCGGATTTCGGCCAAAGAGCAAGCGGCCGTTATGGCCGATATCCGCATGTTGTTCTCGGCGTTGGTCGACGCCGATTTTTTGGAAACCGAAGCCCATTTCAAGGCAACCGCGCCGGGCAAACGCTACGAGCGCCCGCCGTCACCGTCGCTTCAACCCGAGCAAGCCCTAGAGGCAGTGCTAAGGTACATCGAGACATGTCGCCGGAACTCAAAAGCGACAGAACACGTGGTCCGGATGCGCGACGACCTGCTGGCCGCTTGCCGCGCGGCAGCCAGCAACCCGCAGGGAATATTTACACTTTCAGCGCCAACCGGGACGGGCAAGACCCTGGCCATGTTGGCTTTTGCCCTGGAGCACGCCGCGCGGCACTCGTTGCGACGTATTGTCCTGGTCGTTCCCTATCTATCAATCATCGAGCAGACAGCCCGCATCTATCGAGAGATCTTCGAGCCCAAAGACGCGGAGGACGCCGGATTTGGCCCGCACTATATCTTGGAACACCACAGCCTGACAGTCGGCCCGAGCGAGGAGAAGGACGACGAGGAAAACGACCGGCTGGCCACGGCCCGTCTGCTGGCCGAGAACTGGGACGCCCCGGTCATTATCACTACGAGTGTTCAGTTCTTCGAGTCGCTCTTTTCCAACCGATCCTCGGCATGCCGCAAGCTCCACCGGCTCGCGCGTAGCGTGGTGCTGTTCGACGAAGTGCAGACGTTCCCCAAGGAACTGGCTATTCCGACGCTGGCTACGCTTGGCCATCTGGCCGAGCGGCATGGTTGCACCACGGTGTTTGCCACGGCCACCCAACCGGCGTTCGTGCAATTCGACTCGCATGTCAAACAGATCGGCGGCCCCGGTTGGCGGCCGCGCGAGATCGTGCCGTGCGAGTTGGATTTTTTCAATCGGGCGAAACGCACCGCCGTCCACTGGCCCGCGGCGAATGAGCGAATATCCTGGACGGCCCTGGGCGAACAACTTGCCGGACATGATCGGGTTCTGTGCATCGTCAATCTGAAGCGGCATGCGATGAAGCTGGTCGAGTTGTTGAATGACGAGGTTGGCGGGACGAGTCTCTATCACCTGTCGACCAACCTGTGTCCAGCGCACCGCGAGAGAGTCCTTGCAGACGTTCGCGACCGGCTCGACGACCGATCGGCCGAGCCGTGCCGGTTGATTGCCACGCAGTGCGTCGAGGCGGGCGTTGATCTCGACTTTCCGACCGTCTATCGGGCGATGGGGCCACTGGAAGCCATTGCCCAGGCGGCTGGCCGGTGCAACCGCAATGGACGGCAAACCCAAGGCAATGTCCATGTCTTCCAGCCCGACCCAGGGGGCGACGGCGAATCCAAGAGTAACCTTTACCCACCCGGCGGCTATGCCCAGGCAGCCGAGCAGACCGAGGGGCTTCTGAAAGTTGCCGCCGATGGGCGAATCGATATCGATGACCCGGCTGCGTTTGCAAGATACTACGGCCTGCTGTACCAGCTTGGCAACTTCATGAAGACCGAAATCATCGAGGCGATAAAGGACCTCGACTTCGAGGAAGTCGCCAAGCTATACCGGTTGATCGACCGACGGGCCGTGAATCTGGTGGTGCCCTACGATCGAGAGCTTTTCGATTCGCTTCGCGCCCAAGCCCAGGAAGGAGGTCTCTCGGGCGAGTGGATTCGCCGTGCCCGGCCGCTGGCCGTGTCGGTCTACGGCCCGGCCGAGCGAGTGGCCGGATTCGCCGAGCCGGTCCCACTGCCCGAGCGTGGTGGCTGGCGTCGCGGTCGCGATCAGGGTGACGTCTCCGACGAGTGGTTTTTCTTGCTGGACGATGACGGCGAGTACTACGACCGCAAGCTACTTGGTTTGAAAGAACTACCGTCGGTGTGTGGGTGGATCGCGTAGGAATTGCGCGGCACCGAACGGATCTTCCACGTAATCGCAACGTAAGTGCTGTTATTCGATGAAAGGAGGGTAGCCATATGACGCCAAAACCACAGGCCATCGAAGCCTGGGGCGATTTTGCCTGTTTCAGTTCGCCGGTGGCGAAAGCGGAACGGTTTAGCTATGCCGTTCCGACGCCGTCAGCCGTGCGAGGTATTTTTGATGCAATCTATTGCAAGCCGCCCGAGTTCCGCTGGCAAGTCGATCGAATCGAGATTCTCAACCCCATCCGCTATATCGCACTCCGGCGCAACGAGACGAAGGAAAAGGTCTCGGAGCAAGCCGTGCAGAAGTGGATGAAGGGCACGGCCCAGTCCGAGCCGATCATGGCCGACGCCGATGCGTCGTACTGGGGCAGTGACCAGCGGGGTCGCACGCAGCGCCAGACGATGGCACTCAAAGACGTGCGCTACCGGCTTACGGCCCATGTCGTGCCTCGGCCGGGCTTCGAGAACCGAATGCAAGGAATCGAGGCACAATTCCGCCGTCGCGCCAGTCAGGGCAAATGCGTCTGGCAACCGTCGTTTGGCTGCCGCGAGATGCCTGCTTATTTCAGACTGATCGAGCCGGACGAGCCGCCCTCGCCGAGAGAGGCTGTCACGATGGACCTCGGCTGGATGCTCTACGACGTGTTCGACCTGGCCGAGGACAACCATGCAAAACTCGGCAAGAAGAACGGCTGGAAGACGGTTGGCCCGGCCATCAGCCTGTTTCAGGCCACGATCCGCGACGGCGTGCTCGACGTGCCGCCGTACGGCGATCCGTCTGTCCGTCGGGCAACCAGCAAGGAGGTTACCGATGCTTAAAGAACTGGTTGAATACAGCAAACGTCAGGGACTGGCCGGACCCGGTTTCGCGCCGAAGGCCGTCAAGTGGGCCATCCAGGCCACGCCCGATGGCCGATTGATGGGCGTAATGCCCTTGGGTGACACGGCGGACAAGAGAAACCCGGGCCGCGAGTTTGCCGTTTGTCCCGAGACCTCGGGCATGAACTCAGGCGGCAAGAGTCACTTTCTGGTCGAAACGCTCGAAACGGTTCTTCTCATGTGCAAGGACGAGAAGAACCTGGATAAATTCAAAACGAAACGCGCTTTCTTCGTCAAACAACTACGCGACGCGACCGCCGTTTGTCCGGAAATGGGTCTTTTCGCCGATCTGATCGAAGACGAGTCAGAGCGAGCGGAAATGATCGGCCAACTCCAGGAGGCAAAGGCCAAACCGACGGACAAGATCACACTGATGATCGAAGGCCGCGACCCGCCCTTCCTCGTCGAGGACACAGTCTGGCACGAGTGGTGGGCCGATTATCGCAAGACGCTCGGCAAGCAACCCGACACGGCTAAGAAGAAACGCTCTCCGAAGAAGACGGATGGTCGAATGCGTTGTTTCGTCACGGGCGATCTGGTTGTTCCGGCCAAGACCCATCCGAAGATCACCGAACTGGCCAACGTCGGCGCTTCGGCAATGGGTGCGTCGTTGGTCTCATTCGACAAGGACTCGCTCTGTTCCTACGGCCTGTCGCAGTCGGCCAACGCGGCCATGTCGGAGGAAGCGGCGGCCGCCTATCGCGCCGGGCTCAACCACGTCCTGGCCAGCCGTGGCCGCCGTCTGGCCGGTGCGAAGGTGGCCTATTGGTTCGACAAGCACGTCCCGGAAGAGGAGAATCCGGGCAATCTGCTATTCACCCTGCCGGACGGAGACGCAAGTGGCCAGCAGCAGGAGCGAGATGCTTTGCTCAAGGCCAGAGGCTTGCTCGACTCGATTCGCTCGGGCAAGGCACCCGACTTCACCTCAAACAACCACTACTACGCACTGACCCTGTCGGGCAACGCGGGCCGCGTCGTCATCCGCGACTGGATGATTGGCTCATTCGAGGAGTTGCTTGCTAGTGTTGTCGGCTGGTTCGACGATTTGGCGATCGTCCATCGCCGAGGCGAGGGGCTCGCGGCGCCGCCCAAATTCATGGCCGTGCTTGGTGCTTTGGTTCGTGAGCTGAAGGACGTACCGGCACCGTTGGCCGCATCGATGTGGACGGCAGCCATTCGCCGTGGCCCGATTCCTCGCACGGCGATTGCCCGGGCCGTGGACCGGGCACGCATCGCCGTCATCGACGACGATCCCCCTAACCATGCCCGCATGGGTCTGATCAAAGCTTATCACAAACGCAAAGGAGATACGCACATGACTGAATATCTGAATGAAGACCACCCGAGCAAGGCTTATCAGTGTGGACGCCTCATGGCGGTCCTGGACTATCTGCAGTACAAGGCCCTGGACGAAGTGAATGCTGGCGTGGTCCAACGATACTACGCGGCCGCGAGCGCAACGCCCGCCTTAGTCCTCGGCCGATTGACTCGCTTAAGCCAATTCCACCTGGGGAAACTCGGAAAGGACAAGAAGGGGCTGGCTGTCACGATTGACCGGCAGATCGCGGATATCTGGGCCAAGATCAAAGACGACTTGCCGAACACGCTGTCTCTCAATGAACAGAGCCTTTTTGCGATGGGCTTCTATCAGCAGAAGGCCCATCGCGCCAACGGTAGCAACGAGAAACAGGAGGAGTCTGCCAAGGAGTAGTCTCGAAGGGTCGGGAGGCTCGGGCATGGCGAAGCGTTGCCCCAGAGCCTTGTGTTCCAGGCCAACGCTCTGTTACGGCCCGGGCACCCCGCGATTTCATTGCCATGCGAATTTCAATCGAAACACGAAGCTAACGCCTTTAATTTGGAGAAACATGATGTCTGATCCCATTACCAACCGTTACGAATTCCTTTGTCTTTTCGACTGCGAAAACGGAAACCCCAACGGTGACCCCGACGCGGGCAACGCACCGCGAATCGATCCCGAGGATATGCACGGCCTAGTGTCCGACGTGGCCGTCAAACGACGCATCCGTAATTATGTGCAGATTGCCAAGAATAACGAAGCACCCAACGCTATTTTTGTTGAACATGCTACCAACCTGAACCGGCCGATCGTCATGGCCCACGAAGCGACCGGCAACCCCGAGCCGACGAAGAAGGGTTCTTCCAAGGACAAGGTCGAGAAGGCCCGCGACTGGATGTGTCAGCAATTCTACGACGTCCGCGCGTTCGGCGCCGTGATGAGCACCGGGCCGAATGCAGGGCAGGTTCGCGGCCCGGTCCAAGTGGCCTTTTCCCGCTCCTACGATGCGGTCTTGCCGATGGACGTATCGATTACCCGAATGGCCGTGGCCGAGGACGTCAAGGGTGCCAAGTCCAGTGCCGACTATGTGAAATGGGAAGGCGAGCAGGACGAGGACAAGCTCCGCACCATGGGCCGCAAGTCGCTGATTCCCTATGGGCTGTATGCTTGCCGTGGTTTTATCAGTGCCCATCTGGCCGAGAAGACCGGCTTCAGCGAGGACGATCTCGAATTGCTTTGGGATGCCTTGAAAAACATGTACGAGCATGACCGATCGGCCAGCAAGGGACTAATGACCGTGCAAAAGCTGTTTGCTTTCAAACACGTCGGTACCGATACGGACAACGGCCAGCGGGTTCGCCAAGCCATTCTCGGCTGTGCTCCGGCCCACACACTGTTCGACTTGATCAAGGTTGAGAGGAAGGAAGGGGTCGAAAGCCCCCGCACCTTTGCCGACTACACGGTCACGGTCGACCACGACAATCTGCCGAACGGCGTTGAATTGCTCGAACTTCTCTGATTGATCGCGAGCCTCAAACCCCACATCGCGGGCCGATCCCCGGTTGGCCCGCGGTGTGGGTTGCCGCGCTTTCTCGGAAGAACGTTCCATGTACACCGAAGACGACCTCCTGCCGATTTCGGCCTTGCAGCACTTGCGGTTTTGTCGTCGTCGCTGCGCGCTGATCCATCTCGAAGGCCTCTGGACAGAGAACCGCTTCACGGCCGAGGGCAACTTGTTGCACCGGCGCGTCCACGAGGAAAGCGATTCGACGGATGACGGTGTCCGGATCTCGCGAGGTTTGCGGCTGGCTTCACTTCGACTGGGCCTTTTCGGTGTGGCCGACGTCGTCGAGTTTCATGGCGACAACATCGTGCATTGCGACCGGCCCACACCAACAAAACGCGGTGGTCCGTCGGGCTTGGTCGTCGAACAAGTTCCCGGCCAGCCTTTTCCGGTCGAATACAAACGTGGCAAGCGAAAGCCCGAGCAGGCCTACCGTGTGCAACTGTGTGCCCAGGCACTCTGCCTGGAAGAAATGCTGGGCGTCGATGTTTCGCTCGGCGCGCTCTACTTCGGCAAGAGCCGACGACGCATGCCGGTCGAATTCGATCTGTCGCTGCGACAGGAAACAGAACGCCTAGCCGCCGAGTTGCACCAATTGCTTGACTCTGGCCAAACACCTCCGCCCGAGCCGGGCGCAAAGTGCAAGAGTTGCTCGATGCAACCTTTGTGCTTGCCCAAGGGTGTTGGGCGCCGTTCGGCTGTTGCCTATGTAGTCCGGTCCGTTTCACACATTCTGGACGAGCAGGATCATGAAGAAGCATGACAACACGCTCTATGTGACCACGCAGGGTGCCTATTTGGCTCGCAAGGGAACCAATGTCCTGGTCCGCATCGAGCGGAAGACGCGAATGTGCCTGCCGGTCCACACGATCGGCAGCATCGTCTGTTTCGGCAACGTCGCGTGCAGCCCATTTGTGATGGGCATGTGCGGCGAGGCCGGCGTCGGCATTACGTTTCTCAGCCGAAACGGGCGGTTCCTGGCTCGGGTCGAAGGCCCTCAGTCGGGCAATGTCATTCTGCGACGGGCCCAACACGCGGTAACGTCTGACCCAGAGTTTGCGGCCATCACCGCCAAAAACATCGTCTCGGCCAAGGTGGCCAACTCGCGAACCGTTTTGCAGCGCGCCGTCCGGGACCATGGTCTCAAGATGGATGTTGCTGGCGTTCAACGAGCAATCACTCGGCTGGCAGCACTGCTGACCGATCTGACTGGGGAAATCGCAGTCGATCGCATTCGCGGCCTCGAAGGTGACGCGGCTCGAACCTATTTTGGCGTGTTCGATGAACTGATCCTTGCACGAAAAGACCAGTTCTTCTTTCACCAGCGAACGCGGCGTCCCCCGAAGGATAACAGCAACTCGTTGCTGTCGTTCGTCTACGCCTTGCTTACACACGACATGACATCGGCTTGCCAGAGCGTCGGCCTCGACCCCCAGATGGGATTCCTCCACGCCGATCGGCCTGGGCGACCTTCGCTAGCGCTTGATCTGGTCGAGGAATTTCGCGCGTTTTTGGCCGATCGCCTCGTCCTGTCACTCATCAATCGCCAGCAGGTTGACGCCAAAGGATTCAACCATCGCGAGACGGGCAGCGTCGAAATGAACGACCAGACGCGAAAGACGATCCTCGTCGCCTATCAGAAACGCAAGGAGGAGGAAATTGTTCATCCGTTTCTGAACGAGAAAATGACCATCGGGCTGTTACCACACATTCAAGCGAGACTGCTCGCTCGCTGGTTGCGAGGTGATTTGGACGGCTACCCCGCATTTTTCTGGAAGTGAACCTCCCATGATGGTGCTCGTGACCTACGACGTAAACGTCCAAACTCCCGAAGGACGACGTCGACTACGCCGAATTGCCAAAATCTGTGAAGACCACGGGCAGCGGGTTCAGAACTCGGTTTTCGAGTGTCTAGTGGAACCGGCCGCTTGGGTGGCGATGAAAGCCAGATTGGAAGACGAAAGCGACCCGACCGAAGACAGTCTGCGTTACTATTTCCTGGGCAAGAATTGGAAGCGACGTGTTGAGCATTCAGGGGCCAAACCGAGCTATGACCCCGAGGGCCCACTTATACTATAATGGCCTCCGCGAACCTCAAGTGACGAAGCCACTCCGGGGAGGTTCGCACTTGACGCAAGTGGCTGACAAGACATGATGTTAAGGAAATGGACTCCTGGTACCCTTGCAGGTTTGCGGCCTCCCGAGTGGTGGTTCGCGGAAATGGTCACGTAAACCCTCTGCCTGCAAGAGTTTGAAGTCCGAACGGTCGCCCTCTTCACGAGGGCGTGGATTGAAACTATCTCGACGGCGAGGGCAAGCGGCTCAGCGACGCGTCGCCCTCTTCACGAGGGCGTGGATTGAAACGGCCTGGTCGGCACGATCACCGGCAGCGGCACCGTGTCGCCCTCTTCACGAGGGCGTGGATTGAAACGGGGAGCGGCAGTGCGAATTTTCCAAACATAACGGTCGCCCTCTTCACGAGGGCGTGGATTGAAACGGCGCCAACAAGCTCGACATGGCGTTGCAGCGCATGGTCGCCCTCTTCACGAGGGCGTGGATTGAAACGTCAACCCATTTCAACTTACACTCGCTCACATCCACGTCGCCCTCTTCACGAGGGCGTGGATTGAAACCAACGGTTCACGGTCTTCATCCGTTGAATGGTCGTCGCCCTCTTCACGAGGGCGTGGATTGAAACACCGACTTCCGAGGATTGATCAGCCGGGCCTCGGCG
>JAFGIR010000148.1 GCA_016929515.1 Pirellulales bacterium
GGGGCGGTAGCTCAGTTGGGAGAGCGCTGCGTTCGCAATGCAGAGGTCGGGAGTTCGACCCTCCTCCGCTCCACTGGAGAAACCCTGTTGACTGTGGTGGTCAACGGGGTTTCTCGTTTGAACGGCTCACGGGGCGGCAGGACCGCCAACCAATGGGTGCCTCGGCGTCATGACAAGAACTCGCTTTCGTTGGGCGTCGGGCTTTGTGAAGAAGTCTACGAGCTTCGAGATTGGTAGTACCGATCCTCTGAGGGCAACAAAAGGCACACTAGCGACGTACTAACCCTCCGTGCTCTCTCGCACTCGACCGTGCCACGAATCATCGCGCCCGTCGGGAAAAGAAACGCGTGGTTATTCCAAGTAGGTTTTCTTTCTGGAAGGTGGAACTCCACAATGAATCAGCAGGAATCGCAAAAGGTGGGCAACGGCATCCTTCAAACGGCATTGCACAACTTCGACGAGGCAGCCCGACGCCTCAATCTGGATGAAGGCCTCAAAGGCAAGATTCTCGAGCCGAAGGAACGCATCGAGTTGAGTCTCAGCCCGACTTTGTCCAATGGCCAGGTCACGAACATCAAGGCTTTCGTCGTCCGCCACAACGACGTGCTCGGGCCGGCCAAGGGCGGCATCCGCATGACGCCGGATGTGACCCTCGACGACGTCACCGGTTTGGCCATGGAGATGACCTGGAAAACTTCGGTCATCGGCGTTCCTTTCGGCGGTGGTAAATCGGGGATCCGCATCGACCCGTCCACTCTTTCTCCCGAGGTGAAAGAGACTATCGTCCGCAGCTTCACCCGAGGCGCCCGACGACACATTGGGCCGGAGATCTACGTTCCCGCACCTGATATGGGAACCAACGAACTCGACATGGCGCGCATCCGCGATTGCATTTCCTACTCCGAAGCCATCTCGATCACCGACGGCTGCTACGTCACCGGCAAGCCGGTCATCTTCGGTGGTGTTGCCGGACGACGCGAAGCCACGGGCAAGGGCGTCATCCATACCGTGCTGGCCATGTGTAAAAAGCTGGACATGCCGCTCGAAGGGCTTCGCGTTGCCGTGCAGGGTTTCGGTAACGTCGGCTCCGTCGCGGCATGCGACATTGCCGGATACGGAGCCAAAATCGTTGCCGCGAGCGACATCACTGGTGCCGTGGCCGCGCCCGACGGCCTGGACGTGGTCGCCCTCGCCAAACACGTCGAGGAAACGGGTAGCATTCTCGGGCTGGCCGGAACCAAGGAAATCGATCCCGGCCAGGTTCTTGAGGCCGAGTGCGACGTGCTCATTCCGGCAGCCACTCAATCGCAAATCACGCGAGAGAATGCCGACCGGATCACGGCTCGAATCGTCGCGGAAGGTGCCAACGCGCCGACCACGCCCGAGGCCGACGAAATCCTCAACCAGCGAGGCGTTCTCGTGATTCCCGACATCCTCTGCAACGCCGGCGGCGTGTTCGTTTCCTACCTGGAATACACCCAGGAAACTCAACGCGAACAAATGACCATCGAGGCGGTCGAACGCCGGTTGGCCGAACGGATGACCCAGCGGTTCCACGACGTGTACGACCTGGGCCAGCGAGAAGGACTCAGCTTGCGCGACGCGGCCATGAACCTGGGCGTCAGCCGCGTGGTCGAAGGCGTTTTGACGCGCGGACTGCTGCCCTAGAAAACACCTCGGATTATCGTAGGGTGCCACGGGCATTTCGCCGGTGCAAACACTGGCGAGACGTCAGTGCACCCTTTCTTATTACATATTCTGAACTGCGACGCCGGCATGGTCTATCCACAGGGCCCCCGGGATCGCGTCGGCATTGGTCCAGAGCACGAACCACGGTGCCTTTGTTGCGTCTATTCCTTCGAGAGACTCCCAGTCAGAGAGCCTTGGCCGCGGCACCACCCTCGGCTTTCCGAGGCTCGGGTCGATTGGTTGGAAGAACGACTTCGGCCTCGACCGGACAGTGGTCCGACGGATAGCGACCGTCGATGTTGTTGTGCAGAATAGCCGCTGACCGAACACGAACGCCCAGCGAGACAAAAACGTAGTCGATCTTTGCGGCCGACGTCTTGCCCGTGAAACCGTGAAACGTACCCGCGTCCTCGACCTCTGCGTGCACCGCGCGGAACGTGTCGCGAAGCGTGACGGGCGAGCCGTCGAGTTCGCCCTTGAGACAGCGAATCGGCTCGCTCGACTCGCCCGCGTTGAAATCACCGGTCAGCAGAACGGGGTCGGGATGGCGTCGCTCGGCGATACGCTTGGCCAGCAGTCGGGCACCTTCGCGCCGAGCCTGGGCCGAGCGATGGTCCAGGTGCGTGTTGTAGACGTACACCGCACGGCCCGACTCTTTCTCGACGAACCGTCCCCAGGTAACGATCCGTGGACAGGCCGTCTTCCAACTCCGCGAGCCGGGCACCTCGGGGCTTTCCGAAAGCCAGAACGTGCCTTGTTCCTTCGTGTCGAGTTTCCATCGCGACCGGCGAAACAAAAGCGGCACGGCCTCGCCCTTGCGGTGATTGGCCTCGCGGGTTCGGGTCAACACGCCGTACTCCGGCAGTTGTTCGGTCAGATAGGCCAATTGCCCGGGCGTCGCCTCCTGAATGCCGACAAAATCGGCGCCGACTTGCTTGATCAGATCACGGACCATCTCCCGCCGCAGCGACCAACGGTTCTTGCCGTCGGCAGGCGTGTCATAACGAATGTTGAACGAGAGGACCTTGACCGTGTTTTCACCGGCCACGTGCATCCCGAGAACCACGGTCACGGTCCACGCGGCGGCCACCACTGCCAGAAAGAAGCAACGGAACCTCATCTTTTCAACTCCGCCGAGCCTTTGGTAAGACGGTCGTTGGAAGCAGTCTCAGGATTACCATGGGGGTATCTGGGCCGTAGCGCGGTGGCAGCCCGGATTCGTGGCCTATCCGATCCGCCAACAGTTCATTTGCTGCCCGGACTCAATAATCACGGTTTCGAAACGGCTTGCTTGCTTACGGCTGAAACCAGATGAAATCGGCCCCGATGTCGGTGCCCGCGCTCGCTTCGTTCTTGCCTCGCGAGACGAACGTGATTGTGTTCTCGCCCTGTTTCAGTTCGACGGGTCCCGAGCTGAAGACCCGGGCAATCGTGTGAAAAGGCGTGTAGAGGTCCAGCCCGCGGTTGCTCGACAAGCCCCCCACGGGTTTTCCATTGATCCTGGTGTCGAACTTGCCGGCGCTGGGCGTCATGCTCATGACCACGGAGACCTTGTAAGTTCCCGCCTTCGGCACGTCGAACGTTAGCGACATCTTCTCGTCCGCCTTGGTCGGTGTCCAAAGCACACGCTTGCCGCGCGACCATTGCGGGTCGGCGTCGATGTGACCGGCCGCGCCATCGAGGTCCTCACACTGGAAGTAGGTCGCCCCGGCCTGGCGGACTTCGGCCGTCGGTTCCCAATTCGCCGGTCGCCGCGGCTCGCGCAGGTCCTCGCGAGACAGCGGCATGTGGTCGCTGTGAATTCCGGGGCGGCCGTAGTAATAGCTGATCCGGGCATAGTCCAACTCGTCGACCGAAAGATGGTGCAGCATTTCGATGAAGAAATCAATCCGCTCGTAGAACGGGATGTCGTCGAGGATGTGCCAGCGGTTGTTGACCACGAAGGCTCGCGTCGCCGGCCCGTCGCAACGTGGCTGGGCGAAATACGCGTGGGCAAACAAATACGGTTGCGACCAGGAGTAATTGAAGTAGTCCTCCGAGCCCGTGCCGAAAAACGACGGCACGTTCGTGTCGTCGTCGACAAAGACCTTCTCGTCGCCCTCGCCCCACCAGTTGCATCCCGGCACGGTCGCCGGATTCATCAGATGGACCGAACAGCCGACGAAACGTCCTTGGCCCCGGGCACAGAGAAACGGAATATCGAACCCCTTCCGCGCGGTCACTTGCAGGTTGTGGTTCACTCGCCATCGGGCATAGAGATGCATGTCGCGAGTTTCGTCCCACGCGTGCTTGGCAACACGTTGCTTGCTCTGAATCGTAACCGGCTGGTTGCCGCGGTTAGTCACTCGGCAAGTCGCCGACTTCGCAAAGGGCATCACGAACCGGCATATCATGGTTCCGTCCGGACGGACCTCCATCGGTAGCGAGTCGTAGGGGTTGATGCCCGGCGCGGCCCCGAAGAAATCACCCAGCGGCGACTCGACCTGGGGTCGAGAATGGCCGTCGAACGTGATGGCGAGCACGGTTTGCCGCAGCGCCCCGTCAAGATTCTCGGCTGCGAGCTTCAATTCGAGCCAAGTGATTTTGCCCGATAGACCTTCCTGCTTGAACAGGTCGGCGGATTTGCCCGGGTCGACCGTGACGTCGGACTCGCCGGTCCACTCACCATCGGTCGACTTGCCGACCGGCTTGAGCTTTCCGCTCGGATCGGCCAGAATCGCGCCGACCTCCTTGATCTTCGCGCGGAGCGTGTCGAGCATCTCGGGCCGAAACGTCTCGACCGAGGCACCCTCGGCGTACTTGCGCATCTCGATGTGATAGAAATGAGTACCTCGCAAATTCCCGGTCCATTCGACGCGGCAGCTCTTGGCGAATCCAATGGGGTAGTAGCCGGCATCGCGCTGGCCGAACCCGGCAGTCAACCCGTCGGTACTTAGTCCGTGCTGCTTGGCGATCGACGGGTAGAGGTTGTCGAGGAAATCGTAGGCTTTGCCCTCGAAAATGGGTTCCTTCGCATCGTCGAGGTAGAGTCGAATATCGCCGTTCATCCCCCGGGGCCTTCGATTGCCGGCGGCGGTCCAGCAGCGAACAATGGCGCCGGGCCCGTTGACTTCGGCGATCACGTAGACACCAATGCCTGAGCGATCGGCCTTCTTGATCTCGCGGACCACGGCCGGAACCGGCTCGCTGCCGAAGCCGTCGGAGTTGCCGAACCAGTGGGGCCCCTCGGGCAAGTTGGCTCGCCTATCGTAGGACGAAAATTGAAAAGTCCGATAGACCGGATCGGGCATCTGAGTGAGCCGGTCGAAGTTGACCATGTCGTCGAGCAGCGTCTCGGTCGTCACGTCGGTTGCTTGGGCAATCGCCGGAAGAAGACACACCGAGAACACAAAAAGCCAAAGGAGAAAGCGTTTCATTGCCGAGGTCCTTTCTTGGGTGGCATTCGTCGGGCAAAAGAAGACCCTTTGCCGGAGATCGTACGAAGGAAGGAAAGGGGTTGGAATGTGCACGCTGCAGCACGGCACGATATGCACATCCCCCATTCTAGTGTATGGAAAAAGCGTGTCAAGCAAGTGAGAACCATTCCTGACAGCCTATCAGGACTTAGTCCATTTTTTCAGCAGGCTGCCGATCCCGTTTCTTCCCGAATTCCTCGCCTGGGTACGAGGCCCTATCGACGATCATTTGCTGAGTAGGCTGGACGCGCCGCTGGCTGACCCTTATTCCCACCGGGAGTATTTCGAATGATCGACCGGAAGCGGTAGCGCGAAGGCCGTTGCGATGCATGTTGATAAGTCCGTCGGCGTGGGACTATAATGCAGCGGTTCGTACTGTAACGCAGGTGACCTGATGAGATGGCCGATTCGAATCCAACTGCTTCTGTGGATCGTTTCGGTCGTGGTTTTCGGTATTGTGGCCGCCACGTCGGCCAGCGCGTATCTGGCCGTTCAGATGGCCAGCCGTAACCAGTCGCAGCGACTCCATGCCGTTGTCGATACCCTGATGCAAGCAAGCTATCCTCTCAGCCAGACCGTGCTGGAGCATATGAGCGGGCTGTCGGGCGGGCAATTCGTTCTTTTGGGTTCTCAGGGACGCGTCGTTTACAGCACGATTCGTCTGGCCCCAGCCGACTCGGTGGCCTTGCAGTCGGTTCCGCGCCAGTCGACTCCCGACTTCTTTGCGCAAGGCAATGTCGTGCGGCTTGGCGAAGACGACTATTTCGTCCAGTGGATGCCCGTGGCCGGAACCACGGGGACCTCGGACTCAGGGCGGCTGATCGTCCTCTACGCGAAATACCGGTGGTGGAGCGTTGCGCGAGCCGTGGCGACTCCGATTCTGCTCGTGGGCACCGTGACGACGTTGGCGGCCGTGTTGGTCAGCGCGCTGGTCGCCCATCGATTTGTACGTCCGATCCGCGTTTTGCGCAACCAGACCGACCAAATTGCCGACGGTCGATTTGAACCGGTCGACATGCCCGAGCGCAACGACGAGATCGGCGACCTGACGCTTTCGATCAATCGCATGACGGAAAAGCTGGGCCGCTATGAGGCTGAAGTGCGTCGCAACGAACGGTTGCGAGTGCTGGGGCAACTGGGAGCCGGCATTGCCCATCAGCTTCGCAACGCGGCGACGGGCGCGCGGATGGCCGTCGAACTTCACCAGCAAGAACGTACCCGGTCGGGCGACGACGAATCGCTCCGGATCGCGCTTGGTCAACTGCGATTGATGGAATCGCACCTGCAGCGATTTCTGTCGTTGGGACGTCACGAACGATCTTCCCACGACCGGATTACGCTTCAGACAGTCATCGAGGATGCGATGTCCTTGGTTCGGCCCGCCTTCGATCACGCCCGGATCCGGTTAAACTGCGACGTTCCGGACGAGCCGGTTCATGTTCGTGGTGATGCCGATTGGCTTGGACAACTGCTAACGAATCTGGTGCTCAATGCGATGGAGGCGGCCGAGCGCAATGCCGGCCCGAATTCCGAAGTGTGCGTCGAGTTGGAACGCGACGCGGCGAGCCGCGCCGTATTGCGAGTGAAGAATTCCGGCCCACCGCCCGACGCGGCACTTCACGACAAGCTGTTCGAACCCTTCGTGACCGACAAGGCCGACGGCACCGGGTTGGGGCTGTACGTGGTCCGTCAGGTTGCCGAAGACCACGGGGGAACCGTCCGCTGGGAGCGGCAAGAGGACATGACGTGTTTTGTCGTGGAACTGCCGATCGACCAGGAAACGTAGGCCGGGGCCATGACCCGGCGCGATAACCATCTCAACACCAAGAACGCGAAGAGCACGAAGCATGGCTCATTGGTTGATTGTCGACGACGAAAACAGTATTTGCTGGGGCTTTTCGAAGCTCGCGCGCAACCTGGGCCATACGGCGGCGACCGCCGCGTCGGCCGAGGAGGGGCTGACCTTGGCCCAAGGCGAACCGCCCGACGCGATCATTCTGGACGTGCGTCTGCCGGGGATGGACGGACTCGAAGCGATGTCCCATTTTCGCGAGCGACTCGGCAACGTGCCAATCATCATCATGACCGCCTACGGTGAGTTGCCGACCGCCGTCAAGGCGGTTCGCGGCGGAGCTTTCGACTATCTCGTCAAGCCGTTCGATCTGGCCGTGGCCGAGCGGTGCATCCGCCGGGCGCTCGCGAGCCGGGCTGACGTCTGCGTGACGGCGTCGACCGGCAAAACGCCCGACTCGGATCAAATGGTGGGCGAGTCTCCGGCGATGCAGGAGGTCTTCAAACGCATCGCTCTGGTTGCCGCTTCCGATGCCTGCGCCCATTTGCACGGGGAAAGCGGGACGGGCAAGGAGTTGGCGGCGCGAGCCATCCACCGCTACAGTCGTCGGGCGGACGGACCCTTCGTGGCCATCAACATGGCTTCCCTCAGCCCGTCGCTTGCCGAAAGTGAACTCTTCGGCCATGTCAAGGGAGCGTTTACCGGCGCGGATCAAACGCGCAAAGGACTTCTGGAACAGGCCGATGGCGGCACGATCTTTCTCGACGAGGTGGCCGACATCCCCGCGCCGATTCAAGTCAAGCTTCTTCGGGCACTGGAGCACCGCGAGGCGTTGCCGGTGGGCGCCAACCGCGCGGTGCAATCCGATTTTCGGATCATTTCAGCAACGCACCAAAACCTCCCTCATCTGGTTGCTCAGGGGGCTTTTCGCCACGACCTCTACTTCCGGCTGATCACCTTCGAGATTGAGATTCCACCGCTACGCGAGCGTCGCGACGACATTGCGCCGCTGGCCCGACATTTCTTGAATCTCCTGGCCGCCAAGAGTGGTTGCCCGGCGCCGTCGATCTCGGATAAGGCCATCGAGGAATTGGAACGGCTCCCATGGTACGGGAACGTGCGCGAGCTTCGCAACGCGATCGAGCATGCTGTTGTCTTGAGTCGCGACAACACGATTGTGCCGGAGCATTTGCCGCCCCCGTTGCCCGCGTCGCTCGTCTTCGGCACGCTGCGAGAAGACGCTCTTGAGACGCTCGTCCGCCAATGGACCGAGTCGCAACTCCACGACTCTCCGCCGAGCGGCAACTTGTACGATCGATTCCTGGGGGTCGTCGAGCCGCCACTGTTGGAAACGGTCATGCGAGAGACTCGCGGGCAATGTGCCACGGCGGCGCGCCGACTGGGCATGCATCGCACGACACTGCGCAAGAAGCTCGACCAGTATGAAATCACCGGCCAGTAGCATGCAACGCGGCCGGGGTTGAATCGGCAACCTCGGCCGCGTGCATTTTTCAGACCGCTTCGGCATCGCAATGAACCGCGTGGTGTTTGTCTGGAGAATGCCGGGAGGCTATTTCTTCTCCTTCTTCTCTTCCATCTTCTTGCGGCCGCCGTATTTCTTGAACAGGGCTTCCAATTCCGAGGCCTTGAGAACCGTCGTCTTGGAGTTGTCGAACGCGAACGGCTCGGCGGTCATCTTCACGTCGATACGATATTCCTTTGCCAGTTCCGAGGGTACTCGCCACGAGTACCGGCAGGTGAAACCTCATCCATAGGCGAAGTCGTCTTCGACAACGACTTCGCCGTCGGGATCGGTGATCGTGAACGTCGGCTTGCCGGGCAGCTTCCCCTCGACGTTCATATAGGTCACGATCTCTTCGACCGAACCAAAGATCGTCAACCCAAGATAGAGCGTATCGTTGTCCTTTCGATAGTAGGACGGCGTGACGACCGGCTTGTAGGGAGGACCGAACGGCAACGCCACCGTTTGGTCTTCACGAACGTCGATCGGCTTGGTGGCGGTCGTCGCCGTGGCCGAAGCGAACGTGTACTTCGGCGCCGGCGGCCTGCGCCGCACCTTGGCCTTCTTTTTGTCCGGTTGTTCTTGCACTTTGCCGTCAGTTTGCTCATCCGGCTCTTTGGCCTTGTCGGCCGTCTCGGGGGTGGTCAGGTCGATGACGTAGCTGAGCAACGTCCACTGGCCGACAGGCAGCGGAACGCGTTGACCGCCCGTCCCCCGGATCTTGATTGCGCCCTGGTCGCCGTGGACGACGGCCGCGTAATTCCTATTGGGGTTCTCGACGTAGCCCACGACCACCTCCGACCGCTCCAGCGAGAGTTCGTTGCCGGCCGGCGCGATTTTAAGATCGTAGTAGCGACCGTCGAGAAACAAGAGTTTTGCGACGTGGTGCTGGAAATCGAGGCCCGTGGCGTCCCAAATCATGCGCGTGTTGGACGCGGGCTTCGGATCGAGGTACAGGAGGTCACCCCGATTGGTGCGGATTCGCTGAGGTCCTTCTCGGCTTGAGCGATTGGCGACGACTTCGGTCTTGTCGTCGAATCGACCGTTGCTGTTGTGGTCGACCAAGACAACACGGCGTGTTTTGCCGTCGAGGTCGATTTTCCCTTCATAGTAAATGCCCGATTTGAGCGATGCCCGAGCGTAGCCCCAGTTACTCGAAAATTGCGAGCGAACCGTGAAGAAGAAGGAATAGTCGACCTTCTTCCCGTCCAATTCGATCTTCATGTCGGTCCGCGGGAATTCGGCATAGCTGGAAGCACGAAGAGAATTCCAAACTACCACCGGCTTCTTGTCCTTCGAGGGTGAAGCCTTCTGCTCGTCGCCTTTTTCCTTGACGGCTTTGGCCTTTTCGGCTTCTTCTCGCTCAGCCTTCTCCTTCGCCTCGCGGCTCTTTCGCACCGCGTCGCTTTCCTGAACGCCGTCGTCGGTCAAGTCGCCGTTTCCGTTGATGTCGAAATAGAGCAAGCCGTAGCTGTGTGTTTCCGGGTCGGGCGAGTCGCAGACGAATCCATACTCTCGGTCGCCCAGCTTGGCCACGCCCCGCAGCGGAATCTCGGCGTTGTATTTGGCCGGCTCCTTCTTAATCACCTCGTTGAATTCTTCCAACTGAGTCCCGTCCATCGATCGGATTCGCTCTTCCTTGCCGTCCTTGACGATCACTCTCGTCTGAAAGTTCACGTAGAAGCTCTGAGAGTCGGTGACTCCAAAAAGCCAATCGGGGGTTGGCGAGTTCGCACGGTAAAGAATGCGACCCGATTCAAGCGTTGTTGGTTCAAGCGTGCAGGTTGCCGCCGAAACCGTCGACGACACAATGCATAGACCGCACAGGACGATCATCGTCCCGGCAAGATGTGGTAGCCACTTGTTCATGGGGCTAAGCCCTCCCGTAGTGAAACCGTTCATAAGGCGACATTCTCTCTCTATCGACGTCTGCACGGTCGACGATCGGTCGTTCGCCCAAAATGCCGTCTATTCCCCTTTTTCCTTCTTCTTGCGGCCGCCGAATTGCTTCATCCACTCTTTGCACTCCGAGCCCTTGATTAGGGTCGGCTCCGAATTGTCGAACGCGAACGGCCCGGCGGTCATCTCGACCTCGACGCGATATTCCTTTGCCAGTTCAGACGGTACTCGCCACGAGTACCCGCACGTGAAACCTCAGCCATACTCGAAGTTGCCGTCGGCAACGCGACAAAAAGAGCGCACCACGCGCCCAACATCGTCGCAAGACACGGGCACCAATTCCTCATGAGAGTGTCCTCCCATCGTAACGCGATTCACGATAACGATCTTGGAATTGCGGCGCGATGGGTCGCGGACGTTCGAGTACGACCAGCGCGCCGTTCAACGGGGAAGCCAAAGACTACTTCTTCGCCGGCTTCTTTCGGCCGCCGTACTGCTTGATGGTCTTTTCGAGATCTGGACCTTTCAGAATGGAGGGCTCGGAATCATCGAACTCGAACGGGTCCGCTTTCATTCGGACTTCGACGCGATACGTTTTCGCCAATTCAGAGGGTACTCGCCACGAGTACCGGCAGGTGAAACCTCAGCCATATTCGAAGTTGCCTTCGTTGACCACTTCGCCTTTGGGATCGAGGATCTTGATGGTGGGCTTTGGCGGCCGGCCGCCCTTGACCGTGAGACTGGTAAGCACCTCGCCGCCCGAACCGACAAGGTCCAATCCCAGATGCAACGAATCGTTGTTTGACTGAAAGTACGACGGCGCAACCACCGGCTTGTAGGGAGGACCAAACGGGAGCAACACCGTTTCGCCCTTGACGACAGTGATCGACTTGCCGGCCGTGGTCGCCATGGCCACGGCGCGCGTAGTTTTCGGTCGCTGGACCGCGGGACGCGTCGGAACGTTGGTCCCGGCCGTCTCGGTCATCGCCTTGACCATCGCCCCAAAAAGGCTCGTGCCCTTTTCCTTCTTCGCATTGTCTTTAGTGGCCTCGGCTTCCGCTTTCTTCACTTCCTCGGCCTTCTTTTCGGCCGCCTCAACGACCTTGGTCAGGTCGATCGTATAGCTCAACAGCTTCCACTTGCCCTCGGGCACGGCTACCGGCTTGCCTGCGGTGCCGCTGATTGTCATGGTTCCGTTATCACCATAGATGACCGCCGTGTAATTAGCATTCGGATTCGTCACGGATCCCAAGGAGATGTCCGAGGGCTCCAGCGTCAGTTCATCGCCTGCCGGCGCCACCTTCAGGTCGAAGTAGCGACCGTCGAGACATAGCAGCTTCTCGACGCTGTGACGGAAACCGAGGCTGGACAAATTCCTGCTTTCGGCAGGACCGACGGGCTTCGGGTCGAGAAACAGCACGTCTCCATTCTGTATACCAAGTCGCGTCAATCCCCGGCCCGACGAATATCGGGTTGTCTTGGACGTGTCGTCGAACTGCCCGTTGCTGTTGTAGTCGACCAGCACGACACGCTGCTTGCGGCCGTCCAGCTCGATTTCACCCTCGTAATAAACGCCCGCGGTAAGCGAGGCACTGGCATAGCCGTAGTTCTTGCGGAAATACGAATAGACCGAGAAGAAGAAACGGTAGTCGACCTTCTTTCCGTCGATCTTGATCTTCAAATCAATGGGCGGGAACGTGTGGTTCGAGGAGGACCGGGAAATCACGCCGACGCGGCGACTTCGCCGGGCCACGGCCTTCTTCTTGGCCTTTTCCTTCGCGTCGGTCTTCTTCGCGTCGCCCTTTGCTTTTTCTTCCTTGGGAGCTTTCTTTTCCCTCTCGACTCTTTCTTTCTCCTTCTGAACCTCGATGGACTCGATCGGCGGGTCGTCCGTCAAATCGCCGTTGCCGTTGCGATCGAAGTAGAGCAGGCCGTAGTTCTCGGTGTCCGGGTCGGGCGAGTCGAGAACGAAACCGAATCGCTGATCGCCAAGCTTCGCCACCCCGCGAAACGGAATCTCGGCGTTGTATTTCCGGGGTTGTTTCTTGACAACCGCTTTGAACGCCCTGGGATTGTCATTCACGATCGTCCAGGTCTGTTCTTCCTTGCCGTCCTTGACGACGACTTTCGGTTGAAACTGCGCGTGGAATCGCTGCGACGAGGTCAACTGAAACAGCCAGTCGGGCGTGAGTGCGCTCCGTGTGCGGGCCCGCCTGCCCGAGTCGAGCTGCTTTGGCTTGAGCGTACACGTTGCCGCGGAGCCGGACGACGCTGCCAGAAGCAACCCAACCAAGACGGCAAAGATAAGGATCAAACGTGGTGACCGGGTTGTCATCGACAAGTCCTCCTGCGACGATATGCCACGTGGCGGTGATTGCGGAATTCACGACTCTTGGTCTGCCACCCAACCGAAACGGGTCGCCTGCCGACTCTTCGGACACGATCGCTCAGCCGGATTGTACAACGAATCGGGGGCCATGTCGAGAGACGACCCCGGCGATCCGGCCACGACCCCCGGACCAAACGCCCGGCCTCGTGTATCATTAACCACTGACAAAGCAATAGTTTATCGACCGTCGCATGGCGACCGTGGCGCCGAGGAACGTGTGTCGTCAAGCCAACGATCTCGGCCGCGCCTACTCGTCGGGCCGGTCCAACACCGTGCCTAAGCTCACCGCGTGACATTTCTCGCCGGCCAGGCACCGATTGCAGGTACCCGACGGAATGCGGATCTCCGTTCGCCCACCATACTGGCACATGCTCCGGCAGTTCTTGCAGTCGATGCAGTCCTTGCGATTGAATCGCAGCAGGAAGAACGACACCCGATTGAAAAGACCGTAAATCGCGCCCAGCGGACAGAACACAGTGCACCACGGGCGCCGGACAAAGAAGACGGCCACAAGAAACACTCCGAGAATTACCATCTTGATCGTGCTCGGCCAGGGGATATCCTCGGCGCCGGCGGCCATCGCCTTCACCACGTTGGGAACCGCGCTTTCCAAGGCTCCGGCCGGGCAAAGCCGGCAGATGAACCAGGAAGTCTCTTCACCCAGCCAGTAGGGAAGCGCCAGCACAAGCAGGAGGAGCACCACGTAGCGAAAGTAGCCCGCCCACATCGGCAACGTGAACTTCCGCGTTGGTATTTTGCCGATCAAGTCCTGAAGAAAGCCGAAAGGACAAACCCATCCACACATGAAACCGCCAAAAAGCGCCCCGAAAATGACGATGACTCCGATCGCCACGTAAGGAATCGTCTGCAACGCGCTGAAGTGGGCTATTACGCCGATCGGACATGCGAACGTGGCCAGCGGGCAGGCGTGGCAGTGGAACACGGGCGAGCACATGGTGTGCATGCGCAAACCCGGCGCGAGCCAGACCATCGCGAAGACCGACTGGACCAACGGTCGCCAGAGAGCCAACCGCGACGTCAGCGTCGCTTTCCTCTTCTTCTTGTCCTCGGCCACGGACACCATGACCTCATTGCTAGTGCGTTCACGTAGGGCACAGCGCGGGGGCTTGGCCCGCACTGTAGGTCCGAATCAACTCGCCCGAATCCAGAAGTGCTACCCCACCAACGGTGACGTCGAAA
>JAFGIR010000149.1 GCA_016929515.1 Pirellulales bacterium
AGATGGTTCAACGGCCGCGAGTCGTCGGGATGGGTCTTGATGGCGCGGTGATAGAGTTCGACCGCTTCCTTGACACGTCCTCGATCGTTAAGGAACCGCCCATAGCCGAGCATGCCTTCGAGATGGTCGGGCGAGGCTTTCAACGCTTTCTGGTATTGCTGCTCCGCTTCGTGAAACAGCTTCTTCTGTTCTTGATCGCGGGCAACGGCCAAATAGAGGTCGGCGCTGGGTCTGGCTTTGGTGGCAAGTCGCGTGGGATCGGCAGGTTCGTTCTTGGCATTCAGTGGTTCAAACGGTTTGGCGAGGCTGCTCATCCCTTTCTTGAACCCGGACGACAAGGAGTCGCCCAGGGCGCTCAGACCCGACTTCGTTTTCGCCTCCCCTCCTGGCCTCTCCAAGCGGAAATGATCCTGTGCCTGGCAGACAGTCGCCATCGAAATCAACGTTGCTGCCACGACCGCCAGGTTGATTGAAGGCCTAAACACCAGTCTTCTCCCTCTGTTCGAGAACGGTGACCGCTTCGTTGCCGACAAGGTCAATCGCTCCGTGAAAAGTTGCTGTCGTCTCCCTGCCGCAAACACACCCTCCAAACCGGGAGGGCCGAAGCTGGATCATGAGTGCCCCAAGCGAGGCCACCCAAGATTAGGGACACCGCTGATTGCCTATTCGCATAACCGTAGCGCCAGCCGTGTCCTTCTACCTATTGATCGACCGTGGGGCGAGTGCCGCTGCAATCGAACCGGGGATCTGGAGGGAATTTACCGACCCTGACACTTATATCGCTTGGGCGAATAGTGAATCTGCGCAGAATAGCAACTTCCGGCGAACAAGCGTCGCCCTCATGTAAAATGGCACGTCGACCGACGTGGTTACTCCACCTCGTCGTCCTGAGCCTTGGGCAAGCGTGGGTCGGGCGTGGAAGCAATCTCTTTGCTGTTGATCACGTCGACCCACTGAGAGGGCCAGCCTGCAGCCGGAATGTCGGTTTCGAACACCGGCGGCAGCGCCCCGCCACGAACCGTCTGTGCCGCATACTGCTCAACCGCATCGACACGGGCGGCCGTCTCGGCCGATTGCCCAGCCCGGCGGACGTAGAGAAACCGATGTTGGGGCAAGCCTTCCAAGAGGATCCTGCGGATCTTCAACTGACCAGCCTGATTCAACTTGCCCGTTTCCGCCACGAAATGGTGGTTGTCCAATGTATTCTCGCGCTGCCAGCCGTTGGTCACCATCTGAACAAACGGTGTGCGGACCGCCAAGCGATCCGCTTTCACAAACGGGTCGGGCCAGCAGTTGTTCCGTCGAGCGTCCAGCGCGACGCTCCGGCAGAAATTGCCGATACAGCTGTTGGCCCACCACGTGGCCATCGGAGCCGACTGGGCAGACTCGTCGCAGACGACCGTTTCGCCGACGACCCGTTGGCTACAAGTCGTCGCCTCGGCCTGAAGCATTGCGGCGTTCGCCGAGAGTACGAACGGAATCATGACGATCGATAGGGACCGCAGGGACATGACTGGATTCCCCCAAATGTTATGGACGTATTGCGACGGTGGTTTCAGCAAGACTTGGTGACCAGCGGAGGCGGGGCCGCTGTCACGATGCGCCGACGCGTCCGCATCGACACCCCAACTCACATGGGGCAACGGTACCAGGCAATAGCCGACTCGTAGCGCAATCGCTCAATGCAACGCTGGGTATTCCGCAGGTGGGCGGAACCCGTTTGCCTGAAATCGGTATCGGCACAAAGACCTACCGTTCACGATGAGGTATCGCTGGAATACGCACAGTCTTCCCAGTTTGCCTATTTCTTGTCCATCAAGGGGAACATTTCCGTGACCATGGTTATGGCGGCCGGACCGACCAACACCACGAAAATGCCTGGGAAAATGAAAATGACCAGTGGGAAGATGAGCTTAACGGCTGTCTTGGCAGCCTTTTCCTCGGCCAACTGACGACGTCGAACACGCATGGAATCACTCTGGACCCGAAGTGCCTGGGCAATGCTGGAGCCGAACTTGTCGGCCTGGATGAGCACTCCGGCCAAGCTGCGGACGTCGGCCACGCCGGTTCGGACTCCCAACTCGTGCAGCACGTCGTTTCGAGCCCCCCCCATCTGAAGTTGGAGGTTGGCCAAGCCAAACTCGGCGGCGATGACCGGATGGGTCTTCTTCATTTCCTCGGACACTTTCCGCATGGCCTGGTCAAGCCCGAGCCCCGCTTCGACACAGACTACCAGGAGATCGAGTGCGTCGGGAAGTCCGAGGAAAATGGCTTGCTGACGTTTTCTGGCGATCAACATTAGAACCAACGTCGGAAGGTAGAACAAGCCGCCGGCCAGCAGGACGACCTTAATAAGAGCCCGCTTGTCGATCACATCCGCACTGAGGAGGATAATGGCCCCGGCGCCGAGTCCGATCAGCAGAGTGATGAATCTTAATCCGAGGAAGACGGTGCTGGCTGATTCGCCTCGAAATCCGGCATTGGACAACCGAAGTTTCAATTTATCGACGGTCTCTTGGTCTTGTGACTGCAAAGGTCTGGCGAAGGCGGGCGCGGCGTTTTCGATGGCCTTGGTTACCTTCTCCCCCTTGGTTTTTGTCAATTTCGATTCTCGGTCCCGAAGCAAGCCCGGGTTTTGCATCGCCTCGAGGCGTTCCGAGGCGCGCGAGCGATCACCGGCGACCAGATTCAGCACCCACCAAGCCAGAACCCCGATGGCGCCAAAGATGGCGAAGGGGACCATGGATTCCATATGAAGTTGAGCGGCGGCTAAGAACACTTTGGGTCACACCTTGATATTAACGATTTTTCGAATGACCAACGCCCCGAAGATTTGCATGACGATCGCGCCGGCAAGCATCTTCTTGCCCAGCGGATCGGTAAACAACACGGAGACGTAGTCGGGATTCATCTGGTAAACGACAAGAAACAGAGCAACCGGCAATCCCAACAAGACGGCACCAGAAAGCCGCCCCTCGCCGGTGAGCGCTTGAACCTGTCCCCAAATTTGAAATCGTTCGCGGATCAAGCTTCCGATTTTGTCGAGGATTTCGGCCAGATCGCCACCAGTTTGCCGTTGAAGAATTACGGCCGTGCAGAAGAACTGCAGGTCGAGGTTGGGAATTCGCTCTCCCAACGAATTCAGCGAGTCTTCGAGGGCGATTCCCAAATTCTGTTCCTCGAAAACCCGGCCGAATTCATCGCTGATCGGGGAGCTCAACTCTTCCGAAATGGCATTGAAACCGGCAGCAAGGCTTTGCCCGGCGCGTAGCGAACGACCAAGCATTTCGAGTGCGTCGGGGAGTTGTACGGCGAAAGCCCTCAGTCGGCGTCGCCGCCGCAGGAACAGCCATACGAGCGGCAACGACCCCATGATGAGCGCCACGATGGGAATCAACAGCAGGTTGATTCCCGTCGCCGCTCCGGCACCCGCGCCGACAAGCGTCAAGATGCCCGCGGTCATCATCAAATTCGAGAAGGTCAGAGACGTGTCCGCCTGCTCGAAAAACAGCTCGAAGTTACCGAAACGATTCAGCACGTTTTCGATGAAGCTTGGCTGATCTTCGAGCGGCTGATTCAAAATGCTATTCTGAGCCGCTAGTCGGCCCTTTTCCAACGACGAACGTCCCTGACCGGTCATCACGTCGAGACGATCCTCGATCTTACCGGCCGGCTTCTCGTGGAGTAGAACCGCAACCCCTCCCACCAAGGAGGCAATGGCGATGAACGCGGCGATTCCGATCAGTATTGGGGACATGGGCGAGTCTTCGTCAGTCTTTCAGGATTGGGAGTCAATCGAAACCGGTTACTCTGACCGTGCAAACCGTTTTGGATATCAAGAGGAGTCGTATGACCACGAGCCCCCAATTAATCCTCCATCATTACGCGTTCTCGGAAAGCGCTGGCGGGCAACCGCACGCCGGCCGATTCGAGACGATTCATGAACGTGGGTCGGATGCCGGTGGCCACGAACTTGCCGTGTGCCCGGCCCCCCTCGTCGATCCCCGACTTCTCGAAACGATAGATCTCTTGCATGACGACCGTGTCCTGTTCCATGCCGACGATTTCCGCGACACTGGTGATCTTCCGCGGACCACCCTGGAGCCGGTTCGTTTGGACGATCAAATCGATGGCACTCGCGATTTGCGAACGCATCGCCTTCAACGGCAACTCGAAGCCGGCCATCATGATCATGGTTTCCAGTCGGGCCATGGCGTCGCGCGGGGTGTTCGCGTGCAACGTGGTCAGCGACCCCTCGTGGCCCGTGTTCATCGCTTGAAGCATGTCCAGCGTTTCCGGACCGCGGCACTCACCAATGATGATTCGTTCGGGTCGCATACGCAGCGCGTTTCGAACCAGATCGGTGGCCTTGATTTCGCCTTTACCCTCGATGTTGGCGGGCCGCGTCTCCAGGCGCACCACGTGTTCCTGCTGGAGCTGCAGTTCGGCCGCGTCCTCGATGGTGATGATGCGGTCGCTGTTGGGAATGAAGCTCGATAGCGTATTGAGCAACGTGGTCTTTCCCGAACCGGTTCCCCCGGAGATGATGATATTCAAACGCGCCTTGATAGCGCCCTCGAGGAGCATGACCATCTCGGGCGTAAAGGCTTTGTAATTGAGCAGATCCTCCAGCTTCAGCGGACTTGTGCCGAAACGACGAATGGAAACCGCCGCCCCGTCCAACGCCAGCGGCGGGATGATCGCGTTGAAACGCGAACCGTCGAACATTCGCGCGTCAACCATGGGGCATGTCTCGTCCACGCGCCGACCGACCTTCGAAATAATCCGGTCGATGATTTGCATGAGATGGTTGTTGTCGCGGAACGTGACTTTCGTCTTCTCAACCTTTCCGCGACGTTCGGCATAAACGTTCTTGGGACCGTTGATCAGAATATCGCTGATGGCCGTGTCCTTCAGAAGAACCTCCAACGGTCCTAGACCGAAGGTCTCGTCGAGCACCTCGTCGACAAGACGTTCCCGTTCGTTCCGGTTCAGTAGCGTGTCTTCCGTGTCGCACAGATGCTCGACGACCAATCGGATCTCGCGACGCAATACGTCGCCTTCCATCTCGCCAATACGCGACAGATCGAGTTTGTCGACGAGCTTGCCGTGAATCCGTTGCTTGAGCGATTCAAAATCCGTCTCTCTCGATTCGCTCGATCGAATGGTGGTAGCTGGTTTCATGATTCCGTTTGTGGTTCCGTGTCTATGGGGGAAGGACGTGTTGTTGAACCAGAGATCCCGCGGAAGCTCTGTTCAGACGGATCGTGCACAAGACCGGCGACAACCGGTCCACATGTCTTACCAAACATAGCTTATCGCACGGCCGTCAAGAGAAGGTGGGGATGGGGAGGTTGTAACGAATCCACTGAACACGCGTCGCCGACCTCCGGAGACGACGGCAATCC
Source organism: Pirellulales bacterium (assembly GCA_016929515.1). Classification (GTDB taxonomy): domain Bacteria; phylum Planctomycetota; class Planctomycetia; order Pirellulales; family Thermoguttaceae; genus UBA11386. The sequence goes on from JAFGIR010000149.1 coordinate 5,409, forward strand.
GACGGAACCTGCCAAACCTACGCGGCCCATCCCGGCCCGACCAACGGGCGGCCGGCATTCGGCGAGTCTCGCCGTCTATTGAAAAATCATGGTCCGCGCAACCTTCAATAAGCCGTACGCTCATGTCGTGCTGGAGCAGGGGCCACAGGGCAAATCGCTCGGCGACGAAGGGACGCC
>JAFGIR010000150.1 GCA_016929515.1 Pirellulales bacterium
AACGTGTCATCCTGAGCGCAGCGAAGGATCTCGATCGTTTCCGCGTAGACGAGATCCTTCGCTGCGCTCAGGATGACAATTGGTGTTTTGCGATGAGTTTTGAAACGGGGCTGGTTTTTGAAACGGGACTAAGTTTTGAAACGGGGCTGAGTTTTTGCTTGTCTCCTATTCTTCCGACGCACGTCCTTCGAGGGTTTTGCCCTTGGGTAGTTTGCACAGATAATCGTCGCCGCGGCGTTTGACATCGGGGTCGTTCCACGCGACGGGTTTTCCACCGAACGGGTCGCGCAGGCGGACTTGGCCGCCGTGCTCGGCACGAATGCGAACCAACGTGGTTTTGCCCGCGCGTCGCTCGGCCGAGACGGCAAAGGCTCCCTCGGCGCGAAGGTCGCGAAAGGCGACGTTCTGCCAAACCGCGGGCACGGCCGGAAAAACGCGGACCGTGCCGCCCCAGCTTTGGAGCAACATTTCGTGCACGGCCTGGCCGGCCGCGAAGTTGCCTTCGAGCGTGAACGGCCGATAGGTAAATCCGCTGTAGCCTTTGCCGGATTGGTCGCCGTTGAGGTGGAATCCGTTGCGCGAAATGAAAGCGTCGACGAAAAGTCTGAGATTTTCGCGCGCCATCTCCGGCTTGTCCGATCGAGCCGCGAGGCAAGCGAGCCACGCGAAACTGTAACCGCACCAGCGTTGCGTGCCGAGTGTCCCGAGTTGTTCGAGCGAGGCGTCGATGATTTTTCGATCGCGCGGCGTCCCCTCGACATTCAGCAAGCCCAGCGGATGGATGGCCAGCAAGTGCGAGTGGTGGCGATGGGTGAAGGTGAGCGGCTCGTCGGGCGAGAGCTTCAACGGGCCGTTGGGGCCTTCGACGGCCAGCGGTTCGAGCCGCCCGAGCAGGTCCCGCCAATGGGCCGCCGCCGTGAAATCGCCGCGGGCTTCGGCCATCTCGACCAACGCGCCGAAGAGCCACCGCATCAGGGCCAAGTCGAAGTTTGAGTTGGGTGTCAGCCAAGCCTCGGGTTTGGATTCGTGAGCCTCGGGCGAGGTGGACAACGGCAGCTTCAATTGGCCGTTGGCGTCCGGCTCCAACAGCGCTTCGAGACATTGGGCGATCGCCTCGCAATAAGGATAGGCTCGCTGGTTGAGAAACTCCTCATCCATCGTGTAACGCCAGTGCTGATAGAACGCGTGGGCAACCCAAGCGCCCATCGTGGGCGATAGACCGTAGTGGTAGCCGGCGCCGATGGGATCGCCGGCCAACATCATCACGCCCGGCACGGCCGCGCCGGAGGTGCCGAAGAACTCGCGAGCATGACGGCGATGTCGCGGCAGCAGTTTCCACATAAAGTCGATGAAACTGGCCCCCTGCTCGAAGCGGCCCGAGGTCAAGTAGGCCCAGTAGGTCAATTGCGTGTTTAGGTCGTTGTGGTAATCGCCCCGCCACGGCGGCAGCCGGTCTGCGTCGGCCGTCCAGACGCCCTGCAGGGGCATGGGCGGAGCACCGCGCCGCGACGCCGCGCCGTAGAAGTACTGCACCAAATCGTAATGCCGCTGGATGTCCGCGTCGGGCACGGCCACGGCCGAACGGTCCCAGAACTGCTTCCACCAAGTCTTGTGAGGGCGGAGCAAGGCCGTGTAGCCTTGCTCCAGTGCGGCGGCCGTTCGTTGCCGGCCCAGCGCCACCGGGTCGGGACCGTCGGCGGTCGACGTGATCGCGATGGCCATCTCGGTCATCTCACCGGCTGGTTGGGTTCGCAAGACCACCGCATAGCGCAGATCGCCGTGGGCCGGTTGGACGAACCACTGCGCGGGGCCGTCATGGCCAAAGGTAGCCGGCGGATATCCCAACTTCTCGACCGACGCCGGGGCCAACACGCGGCACCGAGGCGTCTTGCCGGGCAGGCGTAGCAAGGCGACCGGTTCGGTCGCGCTAAAGAAGACCTCGACGGCCCCCTCGTCGAGTTTTACGCGGCCGGTTGCGGTGGCCAGATCCAACTCAAAAACCTTGACGCGGCGCGAGGGTTCCAGGTCGATTTCGAGCCGCCCGGCCGGGATCTTCGTTGGATAAGGTGACGTCAGGGAGGGCGCTCGAAGCTTGTCCCGCAGTTCCTTGTGCTTTCCTTCGGCGACGAGCTTGCGCAGACGCGAGTAGTCCCAGCCGTCCTTGCCCCACGTGTCGGGCAGTCGGGGATCCCACAGGTCGCCCCGGTCGAGCGACAACTTGAGCCGGTGGTCGTCACCCCAGAGCAACCCTCCGGTCAAACCGTTGCCCAACGGAATGGCCTCGTCCCAGCGATCAATGGGAGCCTTGAGATTCAAATTCGACGTAGGCGCCGGTCCGCTTGGCAGTTGACCGAAGCCCCATGCAGTCGAGAACCAGAAGACCGCTGTCCAGAGGAATAGGAGCGACAGGAAGCATGGATATGATCGAAGGTGAAAACACATCGACGGGTTTCCTCGCATGAGGTGGGCAGGTTGCCACGCGGGAGTGGGCAGGGCGTGATCGCACAAGATCAGTCTATTCTATCAGACGCGGCCGGGCGAACGAAACATGGACGCACAGAATGTTTGGTGAAATGTTCAGGCGGCAACTCGTCGCCGGGGCAAGGGAGCCGTGCTGGGCCAGAGCGTGGTTTGCTCCTGCTTTCGGGTGCCGGCGGCTGCCCAGGCTTCGCATTCAAGGGTCAATCGGTTGAGTAGCGTCTCGACCCGGTGCCGATAGTGCTCGATCCCCTTGCGGTCCAAGTTCGGCGGTACGTGGATCTCTCCGCTGGCGATTGCCCGAGCACGCGAAAACGGTCGCGGCACGGCAAACTGGTCCCACGCGCGGCGAAATCGCCACGGCCGATCGTAGCCAAAACCCATCACCACCAGCGGCATATCGAGTTTCGAGGCCAGATAGATCGGGCCCGGGGCCATGTGTCGACGCGGTCCGCGAGGACCATCGGGCGTGATGGTGAGGTGCATGTGGCGACTCGTGCGGAACATCTCGCGCAGCGCCGTCACGCCGCCGCGGTTCGTCGAGCCGCGGATGAACCCATAGCCCGACATCCGAGCCACGTGCGAGAGCACTTCGGCGTCTTGGTGACGGCTCAACAGCATGGCGATGTTGCAGTGGTGCCGCACATAGAGAGGAAAGAGGATGTATTCGTGCCAGAAGAGAAAGATCTTTCGGCCCTGGCATTCCGAGAAGGCAGGGTCGACCGCGCGATCGTAGTAGGCCGCCTTGTAGTCGAGCGTGCTCATCCAGGTTCGAATGGCCGCCAAAGTGGACAAGCCGCCAAACTTGAGCAACAGAGGACTTCGAATCTTCATGTGAGGGCCTCCATCGAGCCAGACACCGCCGGCCGCTCGACCATCAAGGATTATTCACATACGCCTATTCACGCTCGGCATGGAATGTTGCTCCGTGTCACACGGCGTTCCACTCGCCCGAGAAAACCTCCTCGGCCGGTCCAGTCATAAAGACGTGATTGTCGGTCTTGGACCATTCGAGTTGCAGGTCTCCACCGGGCAGATGGATCAGGACGTTGCGTTCCGTGCGGCCCGTCAACACGCCGGCCGCGCAAGCGGCGCACGCACCGGTGCCGCAGGCCAAAGTGATGCCGGTTCCACGTTCCCAGGTACGCATGGTCAATTCAGCGGACGAGTTGACTTCGACGAAGTGCACGTTGATCCGGTTGGGAAACACCGGCTGACGTTCGAAGAACGGTCCGAGCAACTCCAAGGGAACGGAATTCACATATCGGCAATAGATGATCATGTGTGGATTACCCATCGAGACGCAGGTCATCCGCCCATCAAACCCACAGTCTTCCATCCAGCGAGCCGGCTCGCCCAACGGGATGTACTCATCGATGGGAAAATCGATGATGCGATTCTCGTCGAAAGGTCGTGGAAACTCAACGGGAATCCGCGCCGGTTCGAGCACGGGTTCGCCCATGTCGACCCGCACCCGCCGCACGAGGCCGTCGGCCACTTCGAGCTCGAGCGAGAGGATGCCTGCTCCCGTCTCGATCCGCAGGGTCTTCTTCGTGCAAAGGCCGTGGTCGTGGACATACTTGGCCACGCAGCGGATGCCGTTGCCGCACATTTCGGACTCGGACCCGTCGGCGTTGAACATCTGCATTCGCGCGTCGGCGATTCGCGACGGCCGGATCAGGATCAGCCCGTCGCCGCCCACGCCGAAGTGCCGGTCGGAGATTTGCCGAGCGAGCTTGGGCAGGTCGTCCTCGGGCAAGGCCTCTTCGAAGGCATTGACGTAGACGTAATCGTTGCCCGCCCCCTGCATTTTCGTGAATCGCATGATATTGACGCCGTGGTCGTCGTATGGATTGGTTCGTGGTTGGTCACGTGGATGGATCACGGTCGGGATAGCCGGCGTCTGATCATAGCGACGGGCCGGTTCTTGTAGCTTCTGGGCCACCGCTGCGTTATGGCCCAGCCACCCTGCCGTATTGCGTTTGACCAGGGCGGTCTCTTCTCTGACAATGCCTGATCCGAGGGGGTTCATTTTATGCAAGGGGCATCCAAGCGACAAGGCAAGTTGGGGGAGACCGATGACTCAAGGAATCGCGAGTCGGCCTATCCGTTCAGGTCGAGCAGCGTGCCGGGTCCCTCCAAGGCGTCTGTGCCCCGGCCCGATGGCGTTGGTTCGTCGAGGTCCACCGGCCGGGTGTTTTGGGGCGTTTCTTCCCAAGGCCGTCGCCCGTCGGCGTCGCGTTGGTCCGTTTCGAGACTTTCGCCGTCGGTTTGCCCAACGCCGGCGGCGCCCGCGGCTCTTTGCAGACCCTTGATGGTGCATTCCGTGGCAGCCGTCTGAGCCGCGCGGTCCGTTTCCGATCCGGTCCGCTGGGCCGACGGCGAACCGGCCGCGCTTGCCGTTAATCCTGCCATCGGGCCGATGCTCACAAGATCACCTCCGGCGGTCAACGCCGCAAGGGGTTGGGGTTGACGCTTGGCGGCACGCGCCCCGCGACGGGCCGCGTGGGCGCACCGGTCGGCATTGCCTGGAGGCTGGCCTCCAGCTCGCGGATCGCCTCTTTCACGCCGGGTAACACGTCGCGACTGACGTTCGGGTTGTGCAGCGTGCCGGCGACGTTGATGGTCATGGCCTGCCGGCTGGCTTCGCCCATGAGAGGGCTCACCAGTGGTATCTGCCATTGGTTGCGTCCGACCAGAGCGTGGAATTCCAACCCGATGTTCGACTGGAAATCCATCTGCCCCTTGCCGACGAGGCTGATCGTGTTCCCGTTCAATTCGATGTGATCGAGATAGACGTGGTTTCCGGCAACGCGGAACCGAAGGTCGGCCTCGGTGAAGGCGGTTGTGTCGGGCTCGGGCACCTTGAGCAGCGTGAGCAACTCGCTCATGACGGGCAAGTCGTAGATGATCAGCGGAGGCAGATTGTAGACGTCGCCTTCGTGGAGCCACAGGCGGCCGTCTCCGCGCAAACCATGGAGCTTGGGAGCAAGCCCCTTCAGGTTCAGCACCAATCCAACTCGTCCTTGCAGTTGTTGCTGGCCCGGCATGGTTTCCTTGGCGAACTGGGCCAAGTCGGCCCCGAGCAACTCGGCCGTCAGCCCGTAGCAGGGGACGTACTTCGGCGCGATCCAGGCATCGGCCTTGACGGTGCCGCCAAAAAGCCGGGCCGAGATGGCACGCGGTTCGGTGGTGGGCGAACCATTGGGATTCTGTTCGCGCCGGGCGACCCAAGAGCCGAGCAGAATCCGCCCATCGTCGATCCAAAAGGGCCCCTTGACGTCGGTGAACTGAAAATCCCTGAACGTCAACGAATCGATGTCGAGTTCACCCTGCGAGTAGAACGACTTGCCGTCCGAGGCTCCACGGAGGCTCACCTCGCCGTGCATGTTTTCGAGCTGAATGCCGCTGTCAATTTGGGTCGAATGGAAGCCGAGCCAAAGGTCCCAAGTGGCTTTTATCGGATCGCCGGTCACGCCCGAGTGGTGGACGTCGAGTTTGCCTTTGTGGAGATACATCGGGCCGCTGGGGTCGAGCTTGGCGACCCCCTCGCGCAGCCGCTGGGGCAGTGCCAGCTTCAACTCGCGGTCGTTGTCCAACCGCAGACGGTCGACCGAGACGTTTTCCAGATGGAAATCCCAACTTCCGTCGGGCAGGAAGTCCCAGTGGCCGCGTCCCGAGATGGTCGTGCGGTCGTGCCGGGCGCGAAACTTGTCGAACGTGACGTGGCCATCGCGATAGACCAGCACGCCGTGGAGCTTTTCCATCTGGCAGGGGAACATTCGTGGCCTGATCGAAGCCGTGTCCGGCTGGGGTTGGGCGACCACGACCATGTCCAGCTTCTTGCGATCGACCGACCACGTGATGTCCGTTTGCACGTCGATCATGCCGCGGGGATCCAGGTTGTCCCACGCCTGTTGCATCGATTCCTTCAAGGACTTGCGTAGCTTGTTGTCGAGCGGGACGTCTTTGCCGACGAGCCTCAACGTGAGTTGCTTCCCGTCCGGTCCGTTGGTCAGTTGGCCATTGCACCAAATTTGCGCCGTGTCGTTCGTGCCGTGCAGATCGCGGAGTTCCCATCGCCCGTCGGGAAACCGTTCGATACGCCCGTAGATCCGCTCCAACGGATAGGGGAACTTCTCGAAACAGATCGCGGAGTCTTTTGGATCCAGAACGAGATGGCGGAAGAACTCGCCCTCGGGTTGTTCGCGCCACACGCGGATTCGGAAATCGCACAATCCGCGAGGTTCGAGCAATTTCACAATCGAGCGGGTCTCCTCGTTCAGCGCGCCGAGGAGATTGTCGTCCTTCATGTCGACGGGGATGTCTTTGCCGTGCGCTTCGAACCAGCCGTGCGGGGCGCTGAGTGGTTGTTTCACGCGGCCCGTCATCCGTACCGGCTGGCCGGCGGCGTTGGCGATCATGTCGATCGCAAGTTCGTCGTGGTCGATCTTCAGTTGGCCCCGGCCTTGCTCCATGCGATAGCGAAATTTGTGGTAGGCAAAGGCAACGTCCTGGCATTGGGCGATGATTTTGGCGTGGGCCGCGTCGAGTTGCCGACCATCGGATTTCAAATCGACCGCCAGATCGATTCGCCCGGCCGGTTGATACTTGCGCCAGACGGCTTTCATCGAGTCGGGCAGAAAGGGCGGCAAACGTTCGTCCAAAACCAGTTGGTCTATCATGGCCGTGACCGACCAGGGGGCCTGGGGACCGAACCCGAGGCGACCGCGAGCAATCCTCAGCGTCGACGGGCCGGCTTGAGCGGTGACGTTCTCAACCGCAAGACCCTCGTTGTCGACTTTGAATGAACCGCGAAGGTTCGTCAACCGGTCGGGCAGCCGCGGATCGTTGTCGAGGTGACCTTCGGCCAACTGGCCCGAGAGGGTGAAACGGCAGCCGGACGGCGCCGTCGAGTCGCTCTTCACCGCGAACTTCAACTCGACGCTTCCGCGAAGACCGCCCAGCACGGCCAATTGCCTGGCCAGCGGAGCCGGTAGCGCTTCGCGCAAGTTGGGCACGATCTCCAAATCGTGGATCGTTCCGGCCAATCTCCAGTCTTGCCGCTCGGCGTTTCCTTCACCCTCGAACTCGACCTTCCCGCAATGATTGCACGTCAAGTTGCCACGCACCATGCGCACTAGCGGAGCCGAAGGATCGCCGACGGGTCGCGGCTTGTTTTGAATCGTGAGATTGACGTTGGGAAACGTCATCGTGCTCGGCGGAGTTTTGGAAAGGTCGACAATCTCGATGGTTCCGTTGTCGACGGTGACGTCCGGCGGGACCTTATTGAACTGGGGAGGCGGCCAGAGTCGGCTTGTCGTCCACGAGCCGTCAGGCAAACGCGCGACGCGCAGCGTCGGCCGCTGGATCGTGACGTGGTTGACGCACACGTTGTCGCCGATCAGTTCCGCCAAATCAGTGTCGCAGCGGAGGAAGACTCGCTCCAAATGGAGCATCGTGTCTCGGGGGTCTTTCGCGCCGGGTTCACGAATCGACAAGTCTCGGACTTCGATCCCTTGACCTTCAACACGCACGGCGGAGCGAACGGTTATCTTCAAGTTGGGATAGTGTTCGGCAAACCGGCGCTCGATCTGACAGCGGATCTCTTCGTCGACCCGCTGGTAGAGATGAGGTATGACCAGCAGCGCGACAATCGTCCCCGGGACGATGCCCCACTTGAAGAAAAACCAGCAGAAGTTGATCAGATCCTTGATCAACGGCAATGCCCTTCCATGGTCGGCTAGTCGCGCCGCCGCGCGACCATCAGACCGGCCGCCAGAATGATTAGTCCCAGCATGGCCGGCTGTCGATAACGGATCGAACTGACGAACACGACGTGCAACAGCGTAAAATAGACGGCCGGCAACCAACACAACCAATACGGCCAACCGCGTCGAATGGTTTTTGCGGCACCCAGTATACCGAGCAAGAGCACCGGTACGTAGGTCAACATGGTCAGCAGCCGCATTGGCCAGGACGCCAAGCTTTCCTCGTTTGGCCAAATATTCCAAATCCTCAGGAGCTTGATTCCCGCCAGTTGGACCACCCGAACGGGGTTCCCCCGAGCCCAGGCCAATGCGTCGTCGCGCATCCGCCGGTCGAGCCGGACCTCCAGCGGTTCGTCGAAGCCGGCTGGTTCCCGGCGATCCTGCCGGATGAACCGATCGACGAACGACATGTCGCTCGCGCCCGTGGCGCGGGGATTCAGCCCGTCGTACAGGCTGGCACCCACTTCGAGCGTGGTAGGCACGAAGCGGCCGACGGCCTGGGCATTGCGAATCCACCAGGGCATCATGGCCAAGGTCATGCCTAACGCCATCGCTAGACCCAGCAACAAGTGACGCCAACGGCCATGCGGTCGGATCGTTGGCGACGTATTCACCGCGCACGGACGGCGGCTTTCGCCTTGGCCGCAAAAACGGTCAACGACCAATCCAACGCCCAGAGCGAAGGGCAAGAAGAGCAACCAGCTTGGTCGGACCAGCGTGGCTAGTCCAGACGTCATGCCGGCCGCCACGGCCCATCGGCCGGCACGCTGCGGCGAGTCGGTTTGCCAGGCCACGATCCACAGGGCCAGATTGACCAACATCAAAGGGCAGAAGAGTGCTTCGCTGAGAATGAAGACGCTGCCGGCGATCATCTCGGGATAAACGGCGGCGATGGCGGCGGCGATCCAACCGGCCGTTGGGTTGAACAGCCGTCGAGCCAGCCACCAGACCAAGGCCACCGAAAGCGTGCCGCAAACGGCTCCGAGGATTCGGCCCCAGATTTCCGGCGGGTCGGCCCCGCCGAGCAGAAAGATGGGGGCAAGAAATGCGGGATAGCCGGGCGAGCGGAACACACGCGAGTTGGCCTCGCCAAATCGGTAGGGCTCGCCCGAGGCAATGGCACGGCCCAAAGACCAATAGCTTTGGCTGTCGGCGAACCCGAAGCCTTCGCCGATTCGCCCTTGCCACCAAAGGCCGGCCGCCACGCGCAGCAGAAAAGCCGCGAGAAGCAGCAGCAAGAGTATCTTGACGGTCGAAAGTCTCATGGGCCGTATTGCGAATTTTGGACAATGGGCCGCCGTGCCGGCTCGGCGGCCAGCGGTTATCTTTGTTTCTCCTCGCGGCGCAAGTAGAGCCGATCGTCGACGCACTCCGCCAACACATTGCCGGGAAACACTTTCTTCTTGGGCTCGCCACGGAGAAGCATTTCGGCCAAGTGATTCCACTCGGCGTAGCCCATCGATTGCAGCGGCCAACCTCGCCGACGCCAGAGCCGAACGAACAGATGGCGGATCAGGTAGTCGGGCTTTCCGGCGACCGCTGCGGCGTCGATCGAAAGCACCTTGTCCCGCGGGTCGACCGCCCGATCGGCCAGGCTCTCGGTCAGGTCGTCGACGACCGATTGGACTTCGCCGGCAAGCGTGCCCAAGCGGAGTAAAGCCTCGTCGATCGCCGGATTGAACTGCGAGGCCAGCAGCGGCAACAGTTCGTGGCGGATACGGTTTCGCGTGAGCTGGACGTTGGCGTTGCTCGAATCGGTGCGGTAGGGCTGTTTCAACTCGTCGAGATAGGCCACCAGGTCGGCCCGGCGGACGTCGAGCAACGGCCGGATCAAGGTGGTTGCCTTGCTCAGCGGCCGGCAACGAGCCATCCCAGCTAGCCCCGTGAGTCCCGTGCCGCGGAGAATATGATGGAGGATGGTCTCGATCTGATCGTCGGCCGTGTGACCGGTGACGAGATATCGGGCCCCGACTCGGTCGGCCGTCTCGCGGAAGAAGCCATAGCGAGCCTTGCGTGCCCCGGCCTCGAGTCCGTCGCCGCCGCAGTCGCGCTGCAAAGTCGCGGCGCGGCCGATCTCGCATGGGATCTGGAACTGTCGCGACAACTCGACGACGAACGCCTCGTCGGCCTCCGATTCATGTCCGCGCAGGTGGTGATTGAAATGGGCTACGAGCAGTCGTCCGATGCCTGCCGTCTTGAGCGACTTCATGGCCCTCAGCAAGGCAACGCTATCGGGTCCTCCCGAGACACCGACAAGGACGGTGACATCCTGCCACTTATGGGGTGGCCATAGATGGGCAAGTTGTGTCTCGATGTCAGAAGCCATGTTTGGATTTATGTGCCTGGTCTGACCCGGGTGACGGACTGGTAACTTAATGGATTGAGCAATTCTTCCGGGATATCGTGGCCCGTGGTCCCATTGCTGTGGTGGGGGTAGGCTCGTCTTGAAGTCGCCATTGCCGGAATGTGGAAAGCGACGGAAGTCGTTACGAGTTGGGTATGCCCCCCTCGCTCAACTAATCGCCCTAACTTGTACTCTCGCGTAAGGTTATCTCGCTAAGGTGACATGATTTCCGGTTGCAGTCTCCCAAAACTCTGGTACGATTGAGAAGTTGCAAAGCGGTGTCTTGCCCGTCCAGGTTGCTGGGTTGGGTCGGAACCGTATATGGTCTTCTCTCGTAGAAGACGATTGATATTGTACAACAAGGAAACTGTGAGTGTCTTCGGCTTTAGCCAGATTGGCGAAGCGTCGAGACCCAGATGGTGCTGAATAGGCACGACGGAATTTTAGGTTGGTAGCGACAAACCAGGCAGCAACAACCATCCCGCATTCGGGATTCGAGTGGCCCATGTTTTGGCTGTTGGCAGCGATCCGATGTGTTATGGAGCGATTGCGTGGTGGCGTTGACTTGTCAATGCGCCCCACGGTTTGCCCATGGCACGGTGGAGAAAGGCGCGGATCGTCGATCGCGCCAGGCCGATGGTTTTATGAATTGGGCCGTGATCCGAACGATGGCAGGATGTGCGCGGACCCTGTTTTGAAAGTGTGTGTTGATTTTCTTGGAAGGTTTGCGGGGCTCGTGTCCCTTTACTGTTCCGGAGGTGGGTTGGTGCGGCCCGACTTAGGCGTTTCACCAATGGGATGCCGCAGGTTCTCGCTCGATCGACAACACACGTCTCGCTTCAATCCTCAATTCTGTCCGGCGACCTGCTGAAGAAGCCTGGATTGGGCATGGCCCACCCGTGCGCGACTTCACTCAAACCCTCTTGGTCCGTGGCCGTTTTGCCGGTCTGGTTGGTGACCGCCGAGTTGTGAAGGGTCGCCTTCTTGCCTGACACTCGCCTGGAATGATACAAGCGAGGGCCATAGTCGTGCTGCTAGCTGTCTTATCACAAGGACTGACCATCCCGTTGGCCATCGTGGGGGCATGCATCGGGACGTTCATCGCGATCAAGGGATTGGACCGTCTCCGCCGCCGCGATGCCGAGACCGAAGCCAAGCAAATCGTCGACCATGCCGAGCAGGAAGCCCGGAGCCGGCGACGCGAGGCCGAGTTGGAGTTGAAGGAGCAGGCGATCCAGCAAAAAGCGGAGGGCGAACGCGAGCTTCGCAAGCTGCGAGAAGAACTGCACGAGCGGGAACGCCTCCTCGACAAACGCCAGGACGCACTGGAAAAGCAGGCCGAACATCTCCAGAAGCAAGAGAAGATCGTCGAGGGCACGCAGCGCAAGCTGACGGAGCGGATTCAGGACACGAACCGCCGCCAAGGCGAACTTTCGAAATTGTTGGATCTTCAACGCCAAACGCTTCACGAACTCAGCGGCCTGAGTCACGAAGAGGCCGTCGCGCGGCTGCTCGAAGATCTCGACACGGAGCTGGCCCAGGAGTCGGGCGCGGTGATCATGAAACACGAGAAGCAATGGGCCGAGATTTGCGAAGAAAAGTCGCGTGACGTGCTCCTGACCGCGATGCAACGGTTTGCGGCGGCCCACACCGCCGAGACGACCACGAGCACGGTCGATATTCCAAACGATGAGATGAAGGGGCGAATCATCGGGCGCGAAGGACGCAATATTCGCGCGTTTGAAAAGGCCACCGGCGTCGACGTGATTATTGACGACACGCCGGGTGTGGTGATTGTCAGCGGCTTTGACATGATTCGCCGCGAGGCGGCTCGCCTGGCCCTGAACAAGCTAATCGCCGACGGCCGCATCCATCCCTCGCGGATCGAGGAAATCGTGGCCGAAACCTCGCGCGAGATGGAACGCCATATTCAGAAGATCGGCCAAGAGTCGGTTCAAGAGGCCGAAGTCCACGGGTTGCACGAGCGGATCATCAATCTGTTGGGACGCCTGCAGTTCAGGACCAGCTACAGCCAAAATGTCTTGCGCCACTCGATCGAAGTCGCCTTCCTGGCCGGAATGATGGCCGACGAGATCGGTCTGGACGGGACGCTCGGACGCCGGTGCGGTTTGTTGCACGATATCGGCAAAGCGGCCGATCACGACATCGAAGGCGGCCATCCCAAAATCGGCGCCGACTTGCTGAAACGCTACGGCGAACGGCCCGAGGTCATTCAAGCCGCCGCCGGCCACCACGACGACTTGCATCTCGATAATCCCTATACGGTGATCGTGGCTGCCGCCGACGCATGCAGCGCCTCGCGGCCGGGTGCTCGACGCGAGACCCTCGAACGCTACGTCAAACGCATGGAGGAACTCGAGTCGATCGCCGCCAGTTTTGCTGGCGTGGAACAGGCCTACGCCATTCAAGCAGGTCGCGAATTGCGCGTGCTGGTCAGTGCGAAGGAAACGACCGACGAGACGGCGGCCAAGGTCTGTCGCGACATTGCCAAGGCCTTTGAGGAGCGTCTGACTTACCCAGGCGAGATCAAAGTGACCGTCCTGCGCGAGACGCGCCACACCGAAATGGCCCGCTGACGTCGGTTCGCTTCACACTTTTTTGTAGAAAGACCGTTGCGTGCGATTACTGTTGATTGGAGACGTTGTTGGCAAACCGGGTCGTGAACTGGTCACCAGCGCGATGCCCGGACTGCGAATCGAGGAAGACCTCGATCTAATCGTGGTGAACGCGGAAAATGCCGCAGGCGGCTCGGGCTTGACGCCGTCCATCTACCGTGAGCTGATCGCGGCCGGAGTCGACTGCATCACGATGGGCGATCACGTTTATCGGCGACGCGAGATTTTCCCCATTCTCAGCGGCGAATCGCGCATCGTCCGCCCCGCCAACTACCCGCAGGAGGCTCCCGGACGAGCCGTCACCGTGTTGACCACGCGAGGCAAGCATCGCGTCGCGGTGATCAGTTTGTTGGGCCGCGTTTTTATGTCTCCGGTCGATTGTCCGTTCCACGCGGTCGATCGCGTGCTGAACACGCTTCCCTCGGACGTTCGAATTATCGTCGTCGATTTTCACGCCGAGGCCACCAGCGACATGCAAGTGATGGGCCGTCATCTGGACGGCCGGGTGACCGCCGTGTTGGGGACCCATACGCACGTGGCGACGGCCGACGAGCAAGTCTTGCCCGGGGGAACGGCCTTTCAGTGTGACGTGGGCATGACCGGTCCCCATGAGAGTATCTTGGGACGCCGCATCGAACGCGTTCTAGAAACGGTCTACACGTTCCGGCCGACCCATTTCGAGGTGGCCACGGGCGACCCCCGCATGCACGGCACGGTGGTCGAAGTCGATCCGGCGACCGGTCGTGCGACGGGCATTCGCCGCCTTGTCGTCGACGCGGCCAGAGCGGCCGAGCTGAGCGAACGAACCCGCTCGCCCAGATAGTCACCCCGCTTGCGTGGTCCGCAATTCGGCCTCTTGGGGGATTCTGGTCGTTTGCTTCCATATTGCACGGTGCTCGTGCCATAACACCGGTGCCGTTCCGGAAACCGAGGAATTCGGGCCGTTTCCGGGCGTCACGGCCTGGGTGAACATCCCGGGAGCCTCTCAACCGGTTGTCGCAGCTTGACCCACCTCGCGGCTCTTCGGTGAGTTGAAAGCATGTTCGGTTCGGGACGTTTGGCCTAGAATCGCTCTTGCCAGGCTTCGGGCTTCTCGCTATTCTTCGCCTCTCACTGAGTCGGTTTACGTGACGGTACAAGAAACACCCTTGAAACGACGACTTTTCGGCCGAGAGCGGTACTTGGCCGCGCTGTTGGGTGCCGTCCTATTGTGCCCGCTGGTGGTGGCCGCTTTTCTGCGGCCCGACGACTGCGGACACGGGACGCATCAGCAACTGGGATTGCCTCCCTGTACGTTTGAAGTACTCTTCGGAAAGCCTTGCCCAAGCTGTGGATCGACCACGGCGTTTGCGTATGTCGTGCGGGGTCGCTTTTCGGAAGCGTTGCGGGCAAACGTCGGGGGCACCTTGTTGGCCGGGTTGTTTGCCGTGGCCGTGCCTTGGCTTTTTGGGTCGGCCGCGATTGGCCGTTGGCTGGTGTTGGCTCCCAGCGGGCCCCGCGTTGCCGTGACGGCGGTCGTGTTTGCCGTCATTATGGTCGTCGACTGGGTTATCCGACTTGCCAGCGGATGATCCCGTCGCGACTCCGTTTGCTTCGCGAAAAAAACTGAAGGACCAAACCCCCCTTGTCTTCGTTCTCTTGAGGAATTCAAGATGAAACTTCTCACCGCGCGTTTTGCAGGTCTGGCCACGTTGCTGACGCTGCTGGTTGTTTCCCTCGGTTGCACGGGTCCTTTGTTGACCGGAGCCTATCTGCTCGGTTACGGGGACACGCAGGCCGAATTCAAGGGGTTGAAGCAGAAGCGGGTCGTGGTCGTCTGTCGGCCGTTGGTGGAACTCAAGTACAGTAACATGAACGCTTCGAAGATGATCGCCCGCGAAGTCGCCAAGCTGTTGCGTCAAAATGTCTCGCAAATCGACGTGGTCAGCAGCCAAAAGGTGGACGAATGGCTCGATAGCAATGCGACGGAAGAGTACTCCGAGATTGGGCGTGCCTTCGAAGCGGATATGGTGGTCTGTATTGATCTGCTCGGTTTCAGTATCTATCAAGGCCAGACGCTGTATCGGGGCAAGGCCAGCTACGAAGTCAAAGTCGTTGACTGCCATACGGGCGAGGTGGTCTTCCAGAAATCGCCCGACCAGAGCGTCTGGCCGCCGAACACGGATGTTCCGACGCAGGAGAAACAAGAATCGCAGTTTCGGCGTCAGTTCGTGGGTGTTCTGGCCGGGGAGATTGCCCGGCGATTCTATGCCTACGACCACCGCAAGTACTTTGCCAGCGACCCAGAGGCGTTCGACTGACCCCACGACGTTCTGTGAAGACGCCAAGTCCTTCAACACCCCCAGGTTTGGGCCCGGGGGTGTTTTTTGTTGCGTTTCCTGAATCGGGCAGCTCATGAAACGCGTTGACGGCTGTTGGTTGGCGTCCTAGGATAGAAGTAGTGTCTAGGCAACCTGAGGTTCATTATCATCGTTTCTTCCTTCGAGGTCGTTGACCATGTGCATGCGACTGTTATTCCTCGCCCGCCCGTCGCTTTCGCCGTTGCTTCCCGCGGTGTTGTTGTTGGCCTTGTTTGCATGGTTCTCGCCAGCGGCGGCGGAGGTCAAGGCCGAGGAGGCTCCGGCGACAAAGAATGCGAAAGCGGAAGAGCTGCCGCCGGAAGAGCTTGTCGACTTGATCACCAGGGATGGCGTGATTTTGAAAGCCAGCTTCTATGCCGGCACGAAGGGCAGGGACTCGGTGCCGGTTGTTCTGTTGCACATGTACGACGGTAGCCGAAAGGACTACGCCCGACTGGCCTCCTTCCTACAAGAAAAGGGGCACGCGGTACTTGTGCCCGACTTGCGCGGACATGGCGACAGTACGCAAGTGCAGGGCTCGACCGTGCGTTTGGAGACGAAGTCGATGCCTCCCCAGGCGTTTAACGCCATGGTCACGGGCGACATGGAGGCGTGCAAGAAGTTTCTCGTCGACAAGAACAACGATGGCAAGTTGAACATCGAAAAACTCTGCCTGGTGGGTGCGGAAATGGGATCCGTGGTGGCCATGGAATACGCTCGACTCGACTGGAGTTGGCCGCCTTTGGTCACCGGCAAGCAGGGCCAGGACGTCAAGGCGGTCGTGTTGCTCTCGCCCCAGTGGTCGTTTCGCACTCTCCAGGTGAGGCCCCTGTTGAACCAGCCGGCCGTGCTCAGGAACCTTGCGACGATGATTTTGGTGGGCAAAGAGGATCATCGCTCGCTGCGCGAGGCGAAGCGGCTCTATTCCACTTTGAAGCGTTCCCATCCGAGCGTGAACGCAAAGAACATGGCCGACCGGACCCTCCTCTACCTGCCGCTGGCAACCAGCTTGCAGGGAACGAAGATGCTCGACGAGCCGACGCTGCACGTCCAGGAGTGGATCGCGTCGTTCATCAAGGTGCGATTGGCCGACAAGACCTTCCCCTGGAAGAAACGCACCCTGGCACCCTGATCGTCTGGGCGTGGAGGACCGCGACCGGTCTACAGCCGGACGGGCACCAACGGCGGCTCCGAAAGAGTCGCGTGGTCTTCCGCGGGGCGTGCCGTCTGCAGAGGGATCCTCAGCTCGATGCCGATACGCAACGGACCGGGCGTGGCGAGCACTTCCCGATTCAGCTCGAAGATCTCCATCGCCCGATCGGCGCTGCCCAAATAACGATCGGCCAACCCTGTCAACGTGTCGCCGTCGGCGACCTTGTGAATACGCAATGCCGGTTTGTCGTCGGCCGGCCGGGGAAGTTGATAACCGGGAAACTCGACCGGTTGAGATGAGCGCCAATCGTCGGGACGGGGATATACTCGCGCCAGTTCTGGCGGTGGGTCGTCCTTATCGAGCGACGCGCGAATCGTTACCCGAGGATGGGGCGTCGCCAAGGCCCTTGTCACTTGCGGGCGCGGTTGTTCGGGTGGACTGGGCGGCGGATTGGGCCTTGTCGACTCCCGAAGGACCGGGCGCGCGCTGCTCGTCGGTTTCGCCGTGGGCGTGGAAGGATGACGGTAGAGCAGGGCGACCGTCGCACCCAACAGCAATACCGCGGAGGCCAGCGCGAACTTGACTCCTCGGTCCATGATAATGCTCCGTTTCCGATCCGAACGAAGTCTCGCGACAAAACCCAGCGCGCAGCGGGCCCGTCGCGCAGACAGACGGCCTCGTCTCTTCCTATCGGTTGGCGAGCGACGCTATTTTCGTTGGATCGGTGCCGAAGGGCCGAATCACCCGACCCGACGCGCGGCCGGTGAGGGGTTTGGCGAAGATGCGGATGCCCTCGTTGCGTTTGTGCCGCTTGGGAAAAATCGACCGAGCAGACACGACTCTGCCGATCAGCCAATGTGGTCGGGCAAAGCGCGAACCGGTGGCCCGCGATGCTCGGGAAATTCGACGGCAACGAGGTGCCTGCTAGGATTTCTTGGCCGGGCCGGCGACCGGTTTGCTCATCCAATAAAGGACGGGCGAAGCGACGAAGATCGAGCTGTAGGTACCGACTATGACGCCGACCAGCAGGGCGAAGGCAAAGGCGTGCAGCCCGGTGCCACCGCCGATGAACAAGATCACCACGACGATCAACGTCGTTAACGAGGTGAGCAACGTTCGGCTGAGCGTCTGGTTGATACTCGTGTTGATGATGTCGGCGGTCAAGCCTGGCGATTTGCCTTTCACCTCGCGGATACGGTCGAAAACGACGATCGTGTCGTTGAGCGAATAACCGATGATCGTCAAGAAGGCCGCGAGGACGGGAAGGCTGATTTTGAACTTCTCGATGCCGAGGAATCCCAGTGCATCGGCCAGATACGCGCTGATGGCCAAAGCACCCAGGGTGATCAACACGTCGTGTACCAAAGCCACGACCGCCGCCAGCCCGTACATGACCCGTTGGAAGCGAATCCACAGGTAGCCGATGATCGAGATCAGGCTGGCCAGCAGCGTGTAGATGGCTTTCTGTTGCATGTCGCCGGCCACCTTGCCGCCGATGCTGCTGGAGGAAGGGAAGAACGGCGTGGCTTCCATCTCGGCAGCGATTGGCTCAAGCACCTTCGTCCGCGCGTCACTTCGCGGCAGCTTGATGCGTAGCGTCCAATCCTGATAGGCCTCGGTGTCGCCCGGCTCGTAAATCTCGTTCGAGAGGTCAAAGGGAATCATGTTCAGATTGGCCTCGGTGAGCTGCTTCGTGATGAGATCCTTGATGGTCTCATGATCTAGCTCGTGCGCGAAGTGCAAGTCCACCTTGGTGCCGCCTTCGAACCGACCCTGCAATCGGACGGGCGCCGGCACCGGCGTGGTCGGCGCTTCGACCCGTTTGCCGGCGGCCGGCGTTTTGGCCGGTTCCATCTTGGCGTCGGTCGCTGATTTCGGATCGTTTTCCGCCAAAGGCTCTTTAGCCGTCGGCTCATCGCCCGGTTCGGCTGGTGGCTCGATCTGAGCCAGCAGAACGGCCGCCGGATCGGTCGATGCCAGCAAGCTCAATGGCGGCAGATCGTCCCGACTCTGGTTGTTCTCGGCCGGTTTGTCGGTCTTTGGTTTGGCTTCGGCCGCGTCGGGCTCGACCGGCTTGGTCTCGGACGGTTGGCCAATGACCGTCATGGTGCCGATCGTCATTTCGTTCGTCGACAGCTTGTCGCCGAAGATCTTGTGGAGGTCTTCCTCCACGATCTCGATGGCCGATTCGTTTTCGCCGACGTTCTTCGACGTATTGATGATGAACCGCAGACCGACATCCTCGTCCTCCAGTTGCGTGTCGCTGACCGCCAGATCGGGGAATCCTTCCTTGCCGGCCTCATCCTTTGCATCGCCGAGAATCTTGCGAATCTCCGCGATGCGCTGCGGCTGCTTGAAGAGAATTTGAACCGACTCGCCGCCGGTGAAGTCGATATCCAAGAGTCCCTTGCCGCGGGCGACGACGCTCACCATGCCGATCATGATCAGCGTTACCGAAATGGCCGCGCCGATCTTCCGCAAACCGACGAAATCAATATTCGGATTGCCGATAATGTGCATCATCGTCAGTTTCTTGATCCAGCCTCGCCGCTCGCCGATGTCGAACACCACCCGCGAACAGAAAATGGCCGTGAACATGCTCAACACGACGCCGAGCCACAAGACGACGGCAAAACCCTTGATCTGGGGCGTGCCGATCGCCCAGAGCAAGGTGGCCGTGATCAACGTGGTGAGGTTGGCGTCGACAATGGCCGACAACGCCCGGCCGAAACCGTTGCGGATGGCCATGCGCAGCGCCGAGTTCTTGGCCAATTCCTCGCGGATGCGCTCGAAGATGAGCACGTTGGCGTCGACGGCCATGCCGACGGTCAACACCAATCCGGCGATGCCTGGCAACGTGAAGTCGGCCTTGACCGCGATCATGATCGCCAGCAGCAGAAGCAGGTTCATCAGCAGTGCGCCGCAGGCGACCAGGCCCGCGAAGCGGTAGTAGATGACCATGAACACCAAAACGACGACCAGCGACAACCCGATGGCGATGGCGCCCTTCTTGATCGTGTCGCGACCCAGGGTGGGGCCCGATTTCAGCTCGCTGATGGGGTTTTTCTTCAACGCCGTCGGCAGGCTGCCCGCGTTAAGCACGTCGACCAGGTCCTTGACTTCCTTTTCGGTGAAGCCGCCAGTGATTTCGCCGTTGCCGTGAATGACGCTGTTGATTCGGGGAGCCGAATAAAGGTGATGGTTGAGAATGATGCCCAGCTTGCGATAGAGATTTTGGACGGTGTCGGGCGTGTTCTCGCCGGTCAACCAGCCGAAGAGTTTCGCGCCTTCTCGATTGAAGTTGAATCGGACGCAATGGCCGCCGCGATCGTCCATGCCGGTGTAGCAGCGGCTGAGATACTTGCCTTGGACGTCGTGCGAATCGTTGACGACGAGCACTTCGAGGACTTCCTTGCCGCGGTAGTTGGTTGTTCGAGTAACGATGCTGTCGTCGCCGGCAAAACTGTCTTCTTCGCCCGACTCGACGGGCACCCACCAGCCGAGCTTCTCCGAGCCGTCGGCGTTCCAGATCGTGTCGGCCTCGGTCTCGCCGGAGCCCGCAATCGCCTCGCGGTGCCGGTGATCGCGTTTGTCGGCCAGGATACGGAACTCCAATTCGCCGGCGTTGCTGATCTTTTCTCGAATCCGCCGCACTTCCTCGGGGTTTGCCCGGGGAATGGTGACTTCGATTTGCTTGGGACCATATTGGCGAATGGTGACCTCGCGCGTGCCGCCCGGGTTGACGCGGAGTGCGATGGCGCCGACCAACTTGTCCATTTTTTCCTTGAGGCTTGCTTCTTCTGCTTCCGGCTCGGGTTCTTCGCCTTCTTCGGGGGTCTTGGCCTGCTCTTCGTCCTTCAGTTCGTAGACGAGAACCACGCCGCCGCTCAGGTCGATGCCCAAGCTCAACGGCTGCGTGGAGACGAAGTAGATGCCCCAGACCAGCGAGAAGATAATGATACCGATTTTCCAGCCGTAGTCGGGCATGCGCCATCGATTCGCCATCCAGCCGCCGACGACAAACGGGACGACTAGCATCGCGAAGAAAAGGAGGAAATTGAGCATCATCACGTGCAAGGGCGCGGCGGCCTTCGCCGTGCGGAATTCGGCCGGCTCGGACCAACTCGTCCCGGCCGCGCTGGAGGCCTTGATGCGACAGAAGTAGACCGTGTTCGGATCGAGTTCGTTCAACTGGACCGAATACTCGCCCGGCTTCTTGGCCTTGTCGGCCTTCAACACGATCGGCTTCTTGGTCCAGCCGTCGTCGGCCTGGCCGCCGTCTTCCTTGTCGTAGAAGACGGCCACTTCGAGATTCTCGGCGTCGGCCGGGGTGACGGCGAATTCGAGGACCGCCGTCGTGTCGGTGAATTCTTTCAATTCGCCCTTGCTCGCCTTGAGCACTTCGGCGGAAACCGCCGAGCCGACGAGGGTTCCCCACGTAATACAGACAACCATGGCCGACACGGCCCATCCGAGACGACCGGTTTTCACCCGCATTAGGTTCCTCATCATCCTTACTTATTCTCCTGTGAAGAATCGCTGCTGAGCACGCGGGCAATGGAGCCGAGCGTCAGACGCAATTTCGTGTTAGTCGCCTCGTCGACTTTGATCGTTATTTCGTTGGCTTCCTTGTGCACGTTGGTCACCACGCCGTAGATTCCCCCGGCGGTCAGCACGCGGTCGTTTTTCTTGACCGCGTCGAGCATCGCTTGGCGCTGGGCTTGTTCGCGGCGCTGGGGCCGGATCAAGAGAAAATAGAAAAGAAAGCCGATCGGAGCGATGAGCAACAGCATCTGTGTGAGGTTGTCCATCGGCCCCGGGGGAGCCTTCTCTCCAAGCAAGAAGAGCGTGTTCCAGACGACGTTTTCCACGGCGATCACCTAGGATTGAATTCGACGACAAAAAGGCACGGCGGGAGACCGCCTACCGATAGGATTCAACTCGACGCAAAGCCCTCATAGGGTGACGATGCTCAACTTCACGACGGGCATCGGCCGGGCTCGATGCCTAGACCCCCAGACAACTCCAAGGCGCAACCCGCGGCCCGGGTATACAAACCCCTTATGATAGACTCCCCCGCGTAGAGGAACAAGGGGGTTCTCGCCCGCTCTGCCGGCCGAAGATGCACTCCCGGTTGTGGGGTGGGCGTTGCCCTTCGGAGTTGCAAAGGCAGGGCTTGGTGGGCAGTGACCACCCTACGTCTTCGTGCCAGCGACACTACGGTGGGGTAACCCAGCGACGGCGTTTCTCGGCCGAAAAGGCCTCGAATCGGTTCTCCTCAATGGCCCGACGTGCCTCGGTCAGCAGACGTTGATAGTAGGTCACGTTGTGAATTGAAAGAAGGATCGGGCCCAACATCTCGCCGGCCATGAACAGATGACGCAGGTAGCCCCGGCTCCGGTGGCACGCCACGCAGGGACAATTGGGCTCCAGCGGCCGTTCATCCCGCTCAAACTGAACGTTTCGTAGACGCAGACCGCCGTCGTCCGTAAACGCCATGGCATTTCGGCCGTTTCGGGTAGGCATCACACAGTCGAACAGATCCACTCCACGCCCAACGGCCGCAAGCAGGTCTTCGGGACGACCCACCCCCATGAGGTATCGTGGACGATCGGCCGGCATGGCCGGCACGGTCGAATCGAGCACCTGGTACATTTCGTCGGGCGACTCGCCGACGCTGAGACCGCCGATCGCGTAGCCGGGTAGATCAAGTTGGGCCAGTTGTTCGGCACACTCGGCCCGAAGCTCGGGGTCCAGGCCTCCTTGAACGATTCCAAACAGGGCCTGGTCGGGCCGGCTGGCCGCGTCCCGGCAGCGCCGGGCCCAGCGAATCGTCCGCTCGGTGGCGTCGCGAATGACCTCGGGCCGGTTGGGCAATCCGACCACGTGGTCCAGGACCATGGCGATGTCACTGCCCAGCGCTTCCTGGATGGCCACGGCTCGCTCGGGCGACAGTTCGAGCAAATGGCCGTCGATGTGCGACCGGAAAATGGCCTGCTGCTCGGTTACCTTGGTCATTTTGGCCAGGCTAAAGAGCTGAAATCCGCCACTGTCGGTCAGAATGGGGCCGTCCCAGCCCATGAATTCGTGCAATCCACCCAAGGCCGCGACCACGTCCTCGCCGGGCCGAAGTGTCAAATGGTACGTATTGCCAAGCAGGATTTGCGTGCCCGTGGCGCGGACTTGCTCGATTTCAAGCCCTTTGACCGACGCTCGGGTGCCGACGGGCATGAAGGCGGGCATGTCGACGGGACCGTGTGGCGTGTGGAACACACTCCGGCGCGCGGCGCCGTCGGCGTGACGCAATTCGAAGCGGAAACCATTCATCAGTCGCCGCGAAGTTTCAGGCCGTGCACGGTGAGTTTCTCGCGAACCTCGTTCAAGCTGGTCACGCCGAAATTCTTGCATTCCAACAGGTCGTCGCCACTGCGGCGCAGCAACTCACCCACGGTCGTGATCCCCAAGCGAATCATGCACTTGCGGGCACGCACGGAAAGGTTCAGATCGGAAACGGGCCGGTTGAGCATGGCCTGTTCGTCGGCCGAAAGGCTTTCAGGCTCGAACGGTTCGGCAGCCAATTTTTCGGTAGCGAGTTGTCCCAACCGAAGCCCCTTGGAGGTCAGCATTTCACGAATCTCGACGAGACTCGTTTCGCCGAAGTTCTTGCTGGCCAGCAACTCTTGCTCGGTGCAGCGGCAAAGATCTCCCAGCGTGTTGATATTCATCTTTTGCAGGCAGTTGCGGCTGCGCACCGAAAGCTCGAAATCGGTGACCGGAATGCTCATCACCTGGCTCATGCGGTCGCGATTCTTGGCCGCGTCCTCGTCGTAATACATGTCGCCCGAGGCTTGGGCGTCCTTGAGAAACAGGGCTGCCCGCTCGTTCGTCGGATCGACTTCGAGCACGCGTTGATAGCACTGCACGGCAAGATCGTATTGACCGCGGTCCTCGTAAACCAGCCCGAGATTCATCAACGAGCCGGCATGGGGTGGAAATCGCTTGGCCGACTTCCGATAAAGTTCCAATGCTTCGTCGTCGTTCCCCCGCCGGTCGTTTTCCATGGCCAAGCCGAACAAGGCGCCGGGATGGGTACCGTCGGCGTCGACGGCCCGCTCGTATAAGCGAACCACCTCGTCGGGGTTGCCCCCCAAAGTGGCAATCGTGGCGCCTCGCTGATAGAGATATTCGGCCGTTTGCTCGACGGCGCCCGAAAGGTCGTCGAGCGCCGCCAGGGCGCCGGTGAGGTCTCGCAGGCAACGCAACGCCGCGACGCGAGCCAAAACGCACTCGTCGTGGCCGTAACCAGCCTGTTCCGCCGAGTCGTAGCACTTCAGGGCCTCGGCGTATTGGCCCAAAGCAAAATGGCTCTTGCCCATGTAGAATTGGGCCAACGCCCCGCCGTCGCTGTTGCGAAGCGTTTCGATGGCGTCTCGATATCGCCCCAGCAAATGCTGGCAAGCTCCCAAACGGACTTTCGAAGCAGGGCTGAGGTCCTCCTTCGACTCGAACTCCGCCACGGTGTCGCGGAGGAGTGCATACTGCGGATAGCCGGAGGCTATGGCGTCCTCGATCTGCTCAATCTCGTGAGGACCAAAAGTGCCGTTGAAAACGACCAACTGCTTCAGATCAACCTGGAGGCCTTGCGCCATCAGTATTAGCTCCTGAAACGTCTGCGAGAGAAAACCATCGTACAAAACCCGCTCGGAAAGACCCTCGAGCAATGGGAGCCTCGAACCATCGTGCCGGGCATGCACGCCACGGAGTGAGAGCCAGCGAAGGGAGTCGAACCCTTAACCCCCGCATTACGAATGCGGTGCTCTGCCGATTGAAGCTACGCTGGCGGACAATCGTCTGACCGGTGCCGAATTAAGAAAGCCTAAGAGATGTACGCCGATGAGTCAAGGGCCGAACGTAGCTCTGTCGTGCTGCAACGGGTTCCCCCGTGCGTGCGACACGTTCGTTCACGCCTTCATCGGTTGACGCGTCTCGGTCACTCCTTGGTGTGAGAAACGGTCTGGAATGATCTCGAATTGGCAGCCGCCACAGCTTCCCAATCGCTGCCTCGGCGACGATCCGGTCGTCCGGAAGCCAAAATAGGGTTATTTAGAGGGTCAGCGCAAAAAAATGGGGGCCTCTGACGAGCCACACTCCGCGGTGGCTA
>JAFGIR010000151.1 GCA_016929515.1 Pirellulales bacterium
ATCTGCGCCGCGCCGCCGCCGAGCAACCATCGGAGCAGATGGTTGAGCGATTCGAATGAGAGCTCGAGCCCGATCGAAAACAGGAGCAAGAGGACTCCGGTCTCGGCCAGCACGTTCAAGGAGTGGTTGCCTTCGGAGATTAGCCCGATCCCGCTGTGTCCGATCAAGGCTCCGGCGATCAGGTAGCCGACCAGCATCGAGACCCCCAGCCGGCGACACACCATGCCCGACAGAAAACCCGCGCCGAGCACGAGCAGCAAGTCGCGGACGAGTTGTTCGACAAGCGACGGGTCCATGGAAACCTCGACGGGCCAAGGTGGTTCTTGACGGCGCGAAAACCGCGATTTTCCGGTGGTCTATTCGGTCCCGCTGGGCGTTCACGATTCTGGACGCGCGGCCAGGGCCGCGCCTCGTGGTTGTTTCAGCACGAAGGCCCACAATCCGACGATCAGCAACAGAATCAAGAGACTGATGTTCTGCGAGATGGTCAAACCGGTGCGGAGCGAGGAACCTTCGTCGGTGCGAATGACTTCCAATAGAAACCGAGTGATCGGATAGACGGTCAACATCAACGCAAACACCTCCCCGTCGCGGCGGCGAAAAGGCGCGTAGGCCAAAAGAAGCAAACAAATCAGCAGGGCGTTGATCGAGCTGTAGATTTGGGTGGGATGGACGGGCAGGCTCCGGGGCGGCCGGGGCAACGTCGCCAGTGCGGCAAGCCGGCCGCGGTCGGTCTCCAACCGGATGGTTGTCCCGCGGCTCGCGGCCGATTGGAGATGCCAGCTCACCTCGCCCGCGTTCCGCACGGCCTGGCCGTTGATCCGCACCAACCGGTCGCCCGGCCGCAGGCCAATTCTGGCGGCGTCGCCGTCGGCGTCGACCGAGGCGACGACCGGTGGAGCCGTCGGGTCGACGTCTAGCGAAAATCCCCAAAGCTGGCCCCGGGCCAGTTGTTGTTCATAGACCGGGCTGCCCTGAGGAAATGTCACGGCCCAAGGCAAATCGCACGGGCCGCCGAAGCAGCATCCGTGGGCCAGGCAGCCGATTCGCCCCAGAGCCAGTCCAAGCATCATGCTGGGGGCCAGAAGATCGCCGATCGCCAGCAGCGGCAGACGTTTTTTGCGGACAAAGAACAGCATGCCCAACATGCCTGCGATGAACGAACCGAAGAGGACCAAGCCGCCCTCTGAGAAATTGAGGATCGCGCCGACCGTCTCGCCCACGGTGGGCCTTTGAAAGCTGGACCAATACTCGATCACGTAGAACAACCGGGCACCGATGATGCCGGGCACGAACATCCACAAGACCAACGAGACCATCGTGTCGGGATCGAGACCGACGCGCTTCGCCCGCCACGCCAGCAGGGTCGTCCCCGACACCACGGCAATCAGCAACATGACGCCGTAGCCGCGAATCGGCAGGCTGCCGTCGTGGCAGAGTTTTGGCAGGAACCAGATTACCGCGGCGGCGACCAACACCAGCAGCGGGAGGTAGCTCAACAACTCGTTGCCGAAGCCGTGGCGTCGCGCGACGCTCACCAGCAGAATCAGCCCAAACAAACACCAGGCGGCCAAGACCAATCCAACGCCAAAGACGGGAAAACCGGCGATTTCCTGGGGAATCTTGAGAACCGTGTCAAACATGGCGTTGTCCGGGCCCCGTGGCTTTCGGGTTGTATGTGTTCATGGGTGGAGTATTTCGTTGTCGATCAGCCGCGTGTTTTCAATCGTCACGGCCAAGGCCGCCAGCGTCGGGCCGTCGATCTGCTCGACCGGTTCGAGCGTGTCGGGATCGGCCAAGGCAAGGTAGTCGATCCGCGAATCCTCGGCCGACGCAATCACCTCGCGCATCCGTCGATGAAGAACGTCCGCGTCGCGCTCGCCCTGGGCAACCATCTCTCGCGCCAGGCAAAGACTCTTCCAAAGCACGGTCGCGCGCCGCCGCGCGCCGGGGCTCAGGTAGGCGTTGCGCGAACTCATGGCCAGCCCGTCGGACTCGCGAACGGTCGGGCAGACGCGAATTTCGACCGGCACGTCCAGATCGGCGACCATCCGCCGAATCAGCGCCGCTTGTTGATAGTCTTTCTGTCCGAAAAAGGCGACGTCGGGACCGACCATGTTGAACAGCTTGAGCACGACGGTCGCGACGCCGCGAAAATGGGTCGGCCGATGTTCGCCCTCCCAACGACGGCCGATCCGGTCCACCTCGACCCACGTGGCGTGGTCGGGTCCGTAAACGTGCTCGGCGCTCGGCGCGAACACCACGGCCACGCGGCACTCAGCCAGCTTGTTCAAGTCGGCCTCGAACGTGCGCGGATAACGATCGAGATCTTCGCCGGGGGCAAACTGCGTCGGGTTGACGAAAATCGAGACCGCGGTGAACTCGCACTCGTCGTTGCTCGCGCGGACCAGGCTCATGTGGCCTTCGTGCAACGCGCCCATCGTCGGCACCAGGCCGATCCGTTGACGTTCCCGGCGCGCGGCGGCCACTTCGCGCCGAAGCGATTCGACGGTGGCGACCACTTTCGGCATGGCGGGGTCGGTGTTCATGATTCACGCCGTCGCCCGTATCGCGGCGGCTACTTCTTCCAACGATTCTTCCGATTCCGGATGGGCCAGCCGCAAGACCGGACCCACGTCTTGGCGGCGAAGTTGTCGGTCCAGTGCCCGACGTTGTTCTTTGAAAATCGCGATCTGGGAACCTGAAGCGCCCGCCGGTTTTCGCCACTGCTTCGTCGAAACGTCCAGCAAGACCACGAGTTTCGGGCGGACGACGCGGGGCGCGAGCCGACGCCAAACCTGGAAAAACAAGGACTGCTGACCGGCAACAATCCGGCACGCGGCCCACGCTTTCGACTCGTCGAACCAGAAGTCGCCGACCGTGAACCGATCGGGCCGCGACCACCGGGGGTCGCCGGCCGCCAGTCGTTGGGCCCGCCGCCGAAGGCATTCTAGCCCGATCGATAATTCGTTGCAAGACGGATCGAGGTGGAATCGCGAGGCGATGGCGTGCCATTGGGTTCTCGCCGGCGCCGTCCACCCAAGCGCGCGACTTCGTTTTGTCCCGGCCGGCTCCGAATCCAACAGCGTGTCGGCCGCGCACCTCTCGGCCACGCGTCGGGCGAAACGGGTACGCATCTCGCCGGCGATTCCCGTCACCGCCACGTAGGGCGGCGACGTGTCGAGGTGGGCCAACAATTGAGCGACGCTCCAGCCGACGACCGGATGGACGAAGGAAGCGGCAACCTCCGAGGCCGGCTCAAGCACGAAGCGGCGCCAGGCCATGCGAGGGTGGGGCACGACCAGCGATGCCGACTGCTCGACGTGGTCGCCATGGAGCAACAGATCGAGGTCGATGGATCGCGGGGCCCAACGCGATTGACGACGACGTCCAAGCCGGTCTTCGATTTCGTGAAGCACGGCCAGCAGCGCGCGCGGCGCGAGCGTGGTTTCGACGGTGGCGACCCCGTTGAGATAGGCCGGTTGGTCCGGCGATCCACCGACCGGCTTTGTCTCATGCCACCGACTCACATCGAGCAGCCGCAACCGCCCGTCTTGCGCGAGCAACTCGACGGCCTGGTTCAAGGTTTCGCGGCGATTGCCCAGGTTGGCGCCCAGGCCGATCAAGCAACGGGGCATGGCGTGAGGACGGCGCGTTTGTGAGATACGGAAAGAACCAACGAGGCGGCACGGATCGTGGATCGAATCAGCCCGCGCGACGAATACCGATCGGCCGTCTACTCGAATGAGTATATGCGTTTGCCCGATCGAAGAAAGAGCTGCCCGTCGGATTGAGCCTTGAAGCGACGGCCACGGCCCGCGCGACGATCAACCAAGAGCCCTGCGGATGGGAAATCGATCGGCCAAACCACATCGTACCCGCGTTGTACGACATAAACCAAGGGGGGGCCTTCCCGGCCACGACCTCCGCCGCCGACTATCGTTCCTACGGTCGCCGCCCCCCCGGATTCTCTCGCGCGGGTTGGTCCGTACAGCCTCGCGCGTTGTGAATTGACCGATCAACGACCGTTGTCCCGGAAGCTACCGGCGCGACGATATGACCACCCACGCGCGGCAGCAAAAATCAAATGTCCCATCTCACGGCGACCGGGACAAACGAAGCTCACCAAAAAAGACGATGAACTTTGCTGGACCAAATCAATTCAACAACAGACGCCATTGTCTGCATCTCGGATGAATTGTCAAGAGCAGTGACAAGCCGGGACGAGAAAAGTTCCGCGTTTTTTTCGCGTTCGACTCGCGTGCGAGATACCATCGTAGAGTGATAAGGCAACGTTTTTGTCGGGATGGAGGCTGGCGTAAAGAGTCGGCGTGCCAAGCCATGGACGACGCGGCAAAAAAACTGCTCGCAGCTTGAAGACAAGGCCTACCGTTGGCAATCCACTCGCCGGCGATGCTCAAGACACATCGCCGCGAAACGCGGCAGAATCCGCCTACCCAATGCGTGCATGGCCGTAATCGCGGCGGGCGTTTGACGACGGATCTGGTCCGGATCGACATAGTCCAATTCGGCAATCATTCGCTGGTTGTCGGGTTGTGCC
This sequence comes from Pirellulales bacterium, assembly GCA_016929515.1. Taxonomy (GTDB): domain Bacteria; phylum Planctomycetota; class Planctomycetia; order Pirellulales; family Thermoguttaceae; genus UBA11386. Next base: position 4,562 of record JAFGIR010000151.1, read on the forward strand.
AGCCAGTCTTCCGCCATTTGGCGGGTTACTTCGATGTGAAACTGCAGGCCATAGGCGTGGCGGCCGAAGCGAAATGCCTGGTTCTTGCACCACGGACTTTGGGCCAGATGGACCGCTCCCCGAGGCAGGGTAAACGTGTCGCCGTGGAATTGATAGACTGTCTGTTTCGCGGCACAGCCGGCAAACAACGAATCGTGCTCGGCGACCTCCGTTAATTCAATCGAATACCAGCCAATCTCTTTACGGCCGTTCGGACGCACCGTGGCGCCCAACGCCTTGGCCAAGAGTTGCGAGCCGAGACAGATGCCCAGCACGGGCAACTCGCGGCCGACGGCCTGGCGAATCCAGTCGACCTCGGGCGCCAGAAATGGATACTTCTCCACTTCGTCGGCATTCATCGGGCCGCCCAAAATGATCAGGCCGGGCGAGTCTTCCAAGTCCAGCGACTCGGGCACGGTTTCGAACAGATCGACATAGCGCCACGCGAGCCGCGCTTCATCGAGCGCGCCGGCGATCACCCCGAGCGTTTCGTCGGGCACGTGCCGCAAGACAACGATCGAACCCATCGACTCACCTGGCAGCGCGATTCAAGGACAACGAGAAATAGAAGACGGCGCCGGTTCGCGGGAGCCGGCGCCGTCGTGGCGTTTCTGTGGAGTCGACGCAATCGTCGACGGCCGGTTTCTCACATCTTGGCGACCTTCTCGATCAGATCGATGCTGCGGCAACTGTAACCCCACTCGTTGTCGTACCAACTGATGACCTTGAGCATCGTGTCGCCGATGACCTTGGTCCAGTCGGGCACGAAGATGGAGCTGTGAGGATCGCCGATGATGTCGGTCAGGACGATCGGATCGACGCAGTAGTCCAAAATGCCTTTCATGGGGCCTTCGGCCGCTTCCTTGACGACGGCATTGACGGCGTCGACGGTGACGGGCTTGGCCATTTCGCAAACCAGGTCGACCGCGCTGCCGGTCGGCGTGGGCACGCGCATCGCCATGCCGGTCATCTTGCCCTTCAGTTCGGGAATGACCAGTGCGACGGCCTCGGCCGCGCCGGTCGTCGTGGGGATCATGTTGATAGCCGCGGCGCGGGCACGGTAGAGATCCTTGTGGGGGAAGTCCTGCACGACCTGATCGTTCGTGTAAGAATGGATCGTGGTCATCAGGCCCTTGACGATGCCGAAACGGTCGTTGAGGATCTTGGCCACCGGCGCCAGGCAGTTGGTCGTGCAACTGGCATTCGAGATGCACTTGTGCTCGGCCGTGAGTTGGTCGTCGTTCACGCCCAACACGCACGTCAGGTCGGGGCCCTTGGCCGGGGCGCTGATGACGACCTTTTTCGCGCCGGCGTCGAGGTGGCTGTCGAAGCCGGCCTTCTCGGCCGTCTTCCGCCCGCGGAACACGCCCGTGCTCTCCAACACGACGTCGACCTTCAAGTCGCCCCAAGGGAGCTTGGCCGGGTCGCGTTCGGCCATCGCCCGAATTTTTTTGCCGTCGACAATCAGATTTTCGTCGTCGTATTTGACGGTGCCGGAAAAACGGCGATGAATGCTGTCATATTTGAGCAACGTCGCCAAGGTTTTGTTGTCGGTCAGGTCGTTGATGCCCACGACCTCGAACACGTCGGGCCTGGCGACCAGCCCGCGAAACACCAATCGGCCGATGCGGCCGAAACCATTGATACCAACACGAATTGCCACGGGTATGTCTCCTGTAAGGAAAACCGGCCCCTCGCACGAGTGGGCTCTTTATTGTTCACGGATCCGTCAGCAGCCATCGCGGTTCGGTCGAAAGCTGACCGAAGCGAAGCAACAGGCTTCCCTACGCTCCCAGAACCGCACAGAACCCGGCATTATACAACCGTCGGTTCAACTCGGCAACCATGAGCAAGGAGCGACAAAAAAGGTCCTTTTTCACCGGGTTGACGTTGCCCGGCCCGTGCCGTACACCTAGAGCTGTCGACCCGGCAGTTATGCCGGTCGCTGGAGTTTCCACGTCTTGCGTGTTATGCCGTGCCAACTCTTATGGGGCCTGAAGAAGACCAGGAACTGATCGATTCGTTGCGGCTGTCGCTGGTGGCCGACGTGGGGCCGATCACGCGCCGGGCGCTTCTGGAGCGTTTTGGGTCGCCGGGCGCCGTGTTCGAGGCTGCCCCCGACGAACTTCGCGCGGTCAAAGGCGTGGGTCCCAAGTTGCTTGGCCGGATCGTCGCCGCGCGTGACGAAATCGACCCGTTGCGGGAAATGGCCCTTTGCCGGCGGCACGGCATCGAGATCATCACGGAGCGGGACGCGCGTTATCCTCGGTTGCTCGGCCAGATTCACGATCCACCCAGCGTGCTCTTCGCGCGCGGCGAGTTGTTGCCGCGCGATGCGATGGCCATGGCGATTGTCGGCACGCGCCACGCGACGCGTTACGGTCTGCAACAGGCCGAGAAGCTCGCCGCCGGCCTGGCTCGCGCCGGACTCACGGTCACGAGCGGTTTGGCCCGGGGCATCGACGCGGCGGCCCATCGCGGCGCGCTATCGGCCGGGGGACGGACGATCGCCGTGTTGGGGAGTGGGCTGCTGCGGATGTTTCCGCCCGAGCACGAGGAACTGGCCGCCGCCGTGGCGCAAAGCGGGGCCGTCCTGAGCGAGTTGCCGCCCGAGTTCGAGCCGCTGGGCGGTAATTTTCCGCAGCGGAACCGAATCATCAGCGGGCTGTCGTTGGGGGTGATTGTCGTCGAGGCGCCCGAGCGAAGCGGTGCCCTGATTACCGCGCGGCTGGCCAACGAGCAAGGCCGCGACGTATTTGCCGTGCCGGGCCGGATCGATTCGCGGCCGTCGCGAGGGTGCCATCGGTTGCTTCGCGACGGCGCCACGTTGGTCGAATCGGTCGACGACGTGCTCGGACAACTGGGCCCGCTGTTCGAAGCGGCTCCACAAGAGGACGGCACCGAATTGCATCATCCGGCCGAGTTGACGCTCAACGACGTCGAGCGAAAGATCCTTGACGCCATCGACAGCGAACCGACGGCCGTCGACCATCTGGTTTCCGCGACGGGCCTCGGCGTGCCGCAGATTCTCTCGACACTCAGCGTTCTCGAAATGCGACGGCTGGTCCGCCGGCTGAGCGGAACAACGGTCGTGAGAAACTGAGTCAGAGTTTAGCGGCTGCTATCGTCGCCGGCGTGCAATCAGCAGGACGAGCATGCCGGCGAGCAGGACGACCGCGGTGGGCTCGGGCACGGACGACGAAGGCGCCGAATCGGGCATCTCGTAATGCCAATGGGCCGCCATGATCGAGGCGTCGGCCGGGCCGACCAGCCCATCACCGTCGAAGTCGCCTCCGGTCCACCCTGCCGCGAGTCCCCAATGGCTGGCCAGCGTGATGGCGTCGTTGTCGTCGACTTCGCCGTCCAGGTTGGCGTCGCCGGGGATCATGGTGAGGGACGGGGTGTCGTAGACATAGACGGCTCCCCCGGACGAATCGTGGGACCAAGCGCCGACGGCAATCCAATCGCCGTCGATCGCCACGGCGCAGCCAAAATCGTCGCTGGCGATTCCGTCGGTCGGCCGCACTTTGCCCACTTGCTTCCAGATACTATCGACGCGTTGGAATACATAAGCGGAACCGGTGCGTTGGCCGAGCGGGCCCTGGTTGATGGCGCCGACCACGGCCGTGTTGCCCGAGATGGCTACCGAAGAACCAAAGCGGTCGCCCGCCATCAGCTCCAAGGGGTGTAGCGTGATTTGTTCTTCCCAGGCACCGTTTTCCTGGCGGCAGTAGATCGACGCCGACCCAACGTAGCTTTGGCCGCCGACGCCGGCCGTGTTGTCGCCGACGATGGCATAGTTGCCGTCGATCGCCACGGAGTAGCCGAATTGGTTGCTGCCGGTGTGCGACACGGTCGATTCCAGGGTCCAGGCATCGCCGTCGAGTTGGTAGAGTCCGGCCGTGTTGTTCCAGTAATCGCCGACAACCGCATGCGTGCCCGAGATGTCGACGCTGTGGCCGAAGTAGCCGGAACCGATCAGTGGGCATTCGCCCTCGTCCCAGCCGTCTTCGCTTGTGAAGATGAAAGCCGAGTTGCCCAGGCACGTGCCGACGATCACGCGGTCGTCGTCGATTCGCGTATCGTAGCCGAAATTGGTGGCGCCGGGATATTGCAGGGTTGAACCGGAAGACTGCTGCCAAACGCCGCCGGAACGTTCGAAGAGGTATGCCTCGTTGTTTCCGTAGTCGCCGACGACCGCCATATCGCCGTCGATGCCCACGCCATATCCGAAGAAATTCGTGGGACTGCTGACCGACAGGGTCTGCTGATGTTGCCACTGGCCGTCGCCATGGACGAACGCTTGGGCCCAGTTCTGCACGGTGCCGCCGCCGCTATTCCAGTAGCAACCCCCGACGAGGACCGTGTTGCCCGAGATGTCGATGCGACGCGTCCCGTTGAAGTCGTAGGTGTCGGCGCCTTCCAAGGCAAGTTGGACGCCTCCGGAGGCGCCGGCCCAATCCGACGGCATGAGAAGACAGGCCATCGCGAGTGTCAGGCAAAAGGAATACGCGGGAAGCTTGCCGATCATGGACGTTCCGTATTCGGAGAGATATTGCGAGGGGCTCGGCGGCCGAGCCTGGCGAGGCGCCATTTTTCTGGTTTGTTCCGATAAAAAGGATTGCACTAAACGCTTAAGACTAATATGTCAACCGGTTGCGCCGCCGTCAAGCAAATGTTGGTGGGATTGCGGTAAGCCTGGCGATTGCCCCCCGCAGGTAATATTCCTCGCCCCGATGTTTCACCAAGTGGGGGGAATTCGCGAGACGCGCGAAGCCGGCCGCGAGTCAGCTTTTCGGCCTTTCGAAGCGGTCGAGTCGGGCTTGTTCGATGGGGCTGAGCCGATCGTCGCACGGACAGAGCCCGTTCCGCCGAACCCACCGGGCAAGCCCACCGAGGGTGGCCACCGCCGCCTTCCGTTTCAAATCGGCCTGGCATTGTTCGATCGTCTTCATGGTTTGATCCAACAGCATCGCAATCTGCCGACGGTTGCATCCCGCGATAGTCAATCGCAGCACGCGCCACTCCGTCAGGCTCAGATGGATCGGCGGTGGCGACGAAATGCTCACCAGAAGAACCAGATTCGGTAGGGAACCTCGCATATTCGAGCGTAGGTTTCCCGTGTGTCAATCGGGTGTCACCCCCCAGCGACGACGCAGCTGTGATTCTTGCCCTCGGGCAACGGATGTCCCCAGGGATCACGCAGACAACACCTATGATCCATGGGCAGGAGATTGTCTGGTCGACCGGTCGAGCGACTCGGCCATGGCCAGACGTTGACCGATGGGCGGATGGCTGTGGAAGAGGAACGTTTCGAGCCAATGCGGGTCGGGGTCGTCCTTGTTCAATTTGGCCAGTTTGCGAAACGCCGAGAGGTAGGCCTCCCGCCGGCCCGTCCGCGCGAGCGCATAGCGGTCGCACTGCCGCTCGAAGCGACGGCTGATGATGTTTTGGATCGGCTCGATCAGATTGGTGAAAACGGTCAGAATCAGCATGATCAGTGGGAGGACGTAGACGGGCAATAGGGCGTAGCCGTTGATTCCTCCGGCAATCGGTCCGACCCAAATCGCGATCAACCGGTCGCATACCCAAAAACCGATCGTGCTGTACACAAGACCGATGAAAATCAGCTTGTGAATGTGCCGGAATACGTGGTGCCCGATCTCGTGGGCAAAGATCACTTCGAGTTCGTCCGGCCCACATTCGTTGATCAGCGTGTCGCCCAACAACACGCGTCGGGTGCGTCCCAATCCGGCCAGCATCGCGTTGGCCTTGGACGTTTCTTCGCTCAGATCGAGCCGGTAGACGCCCTCGATCGACAGACCGGTTCCCTCGACCAGGCGGCCGAGCCGCTCCTGCAGTTCCGGATAGTCGAGCGGCACGATCTTGTGAAACAAGGGCATGATCAGCACGGGGGCAAGCTGCCCGAGCAGCACGCTGACCAAGAAGAAAGCCCCGGCGGCAAACAGCCACCAATAGCTGCCGGTGGTCCAGATCAACCAGAACAGGCCCACGAACATGGCCAATCCAAACACGCCGGCCAGCAAGATGCGTTTGACGTAGCGCCACAGCCAGGCCCCGAACGTCTGGTTGCTCAGCCCAAAACGATGCTCCAACACGTGGCCCGAGTAGGCCGAAAGCAGAAACGAAACGGCCACGTGCGCGGCGAACACAATCGCGAACATAGCCGTGAGCCGGAGCGTCCACCAACGGTCCAACAGCGGCCAGCTTTGCAGCCACCGGTCGATCGGTCGCGCCAAAACCAGCGCCATGACGCCCAGATAGACGATGTCCAACGCGCGGTCGGCCAGATCGCACACCAGGCTCTGCCGGCCGTAACGCTTGGCCTCGGCTAGTTGCTCGGGCGACATCGCGTCGGATTTGTTGGGCTGTTTAGGAGGTTCCGTGGGCCGGTGGTCGGGCGTTTCGCTCAAGGGGCCGCTCCGAATGGGGCTGGGGACGTGTTCAATCGGGTCATAGATAATCCCCTCCATTATAGCGGCCCGTTTTGGGTTCCGCTTCGGTAGCCTATCCGATTGCTTGACATGGAGTCCCGCTTTCAGTAACCTACGAGAAGGTACCTTTCCCCCGCAAGAAGGGGCATGGTGGCCGTTCTTTTCGTCCGTTCACCGTTGTGGCAGTTCGCACTCTAGGGGAGAGTTGTCTCATGCAAAAACGCTGCTTCCGGACCGGTTTGGCTCGAGTAATCGTCCCGGCGTTCTCGGTGTTGTTGATTCATCAGGTCGCGATGGCGTCTGGCCCGTTGCGTTATCGCCCGAAGCAAGACACGACCATTGCCTACGAGGTGGAAATCACGGCGCCCATCGCGTCGACGATCGAGACGTACAAGGGGACCATTTCCTACGAGGTCGCCGCAGCCGACCAATTGCTGAAGCTCAAGTTTTCCGGCGGCTTGGGCAAGTCGACCAAACGCAAGCCGGGCGCCTCGCCCGATCGCGGCATGTTTGGCCCGCCGGCGTTTCCTCCCATGGGGAGAATGGGGCCGTTTGGCGGTCCCCGCATGCCTTCCGGCGTCGGCATGCAGAGGACCAATTTACTGACGCTCACGCCGCGCGGCGAAATACGCACGCTGCAAGGTGAATCGCAGTTGCCCTTCGTCATCGGCAATCTCTCGCTTCTCCCGTTCGAGCCGCTGCCCGAGAAGAACCAAAAAACTTGGACGGTCAGTTCCGGCGTCTCGCTGAGCGAGGGAGGCAGTTCGTCGCATTTTCGGATGCATCCTTTTCTTGATCGTGGGCAAGAGAAGATCACGGCGGCCAACGAAACGACGTCGTTCGCGCTCGAAAGCAACAAAGGCGATTTGTCCACCTTTCGAAAGACCTACCAGCTCCATTCACCGGGCGACGCCGAAAGCGTGAACATCAACGGGAACGGCCGCTGGACGTTCAACCGGCGGCTGGGCCTGTCCGAGTCGCTCGATTGCACGTGGAATCTGTCGGTCAAGGAGGAAAATGTCTCGGTGGATATTCCCGTGACGATCAAGTATCGCCGCCTTAGCGACGAGCAATTGGCACAGTTCGAGAAAGAGCGAAAGGAAAAAGAGGAGCGCAGTCGCGAGGAAGCGAAGCGGCGCGAGGCCGAACGGAAGAAACCGCTCGAAGAAGGCGACCGCCGCCAAATTCTCGAGGACCTCGGGTCGGGCGAGCGTTCCAAGATCCGCAGAGCGCTCCACAAGATCCTCCGCAAAGAGAATATCGAAGACGAAGATCTCGCCAGGGCCGTCAAGAAGCTCGTGGATAGTTCGGATACGGGCACGCGCATCCCCGCGGAGATGGCCATGGATAAATTCTCGTCCAAGTCCAAAGCAGCCGCTTCACGGCCAAGCGATTCGCCGCCGGCGCGATCCGAATTACCCCGTCCCGACGCGGGCGGAGGCGGCCAACAGCGGCCCGACGTCGCTTCGGCCCGGGGCTATCGCGTTTGGACGGACGACTCGGGCACGTTCGCGGTGATGGCCAAGTTCCTGGGCTTCGAGGGGGACAACGTTCGCCTGAAACGCAAGCAGGACGACGAGGTCATCAAGGTGCCGCTGGCGCGTTTGAGCGAAAAAGACCGCCAGGTCGCCGAAAGCTTGCGAAACGCGACGACCAATCCATTCGACTGATCGCGGACGTGAAAATCAACTCAGGCGGCGGCCCCTTGCTCGGGCCCCGTCCATGCGGCCAGATCGTTGTTTTCCTTGAGCCTCAAGAATAGCGCGCGGAGGTCTGACGTGTCTTCACGCCGTGGTTTGGGCCGCTTTCGGTGAGCCGCGGAGCGTCTCACCCGCGGTTCGGCTGGGCGAAATGGTAGCCGAGGATCTTGGCCACCAGGGCCGCGGCGACCGTTTCGTTCACCAACGTGCCCGGTTGGGGAACCGTCTCGACCACATCGCAGCCCAGCAACTCGATTTGCCGGTTTTCGTGGAGCAACCGGCGCAGGTACTTCATCGCGGCCCACCATCCCAGTCCGCCGGGCTGTGGCGTGCCGGTGGCCGGGCAGAGCGACACTTCAAATGCATCGACGTCGACGGTCAGGTAGACCGGTCCGGCCAGCGAGCCGAGCAGATCGAGCAGTTGCGCTTCGACGGCCCGTTCGGTGGCAAGCTGCCGAGCCGTGAACGTTTGGAGCAGCCCGCTTTGTTGCCCAAAGACACATTCCTCGCGCTCGACCGAACGGATGCCGATGGCCACGGCCCGGGCTCCCCGCTCGATGAGGCGCCGCATCGCGCAGGCATGGTTGTGGGGCGAGCCGTCGTAGGTGTCGCGAAGATCGGCGTGGGCGTCGAGTTGGACGACGGTCAGGCGGGACAGGTCGTTCGGATCGTCGACCGCAGCGCCGACCAAGGCGGGCGTCAGGCCGTGCTCGCCGCCGACGGCCACCACCAGGCCCGACATGGCCTGGTAGAGTTGGCCCTGCTCGAAGACCCGTTCGAGGTAGCTCGCGGGGCTCTCGTCCAATCGCGGCACGACGGCCGGGGTCGTGTGGTAGGTGATCGAACCGAGGTCGAATTGCACCTCGTCGTCCCAGAGCTCGATTTGGGTCGAGGCTCGCCAAACGGCCTCGGGCGCGCGCGACGTGCCCCGGCCGAAGCTGACCGTACCCTCGTAGGGCAACGGCAAGAGGATGACGTCGGCCTTGGTGGCCGGCACGTCGGGCAGGTCGAGAAAGGTGGGCCAGGTCATGACGGTGGCACGCAGTCGAGTTCCTCGAAGACGGCTTTCAACAACAACGGCCAAACGAGCGTGGCGTCGGCATAGACCTCGGCGAACCGGCCGCCTTCGGCCGGCGGGACGAATTTGCCCCAGCTTACGCCCTCGGAGTAGGTGCAGCCCGACAGGCCACCCCAGTGGACCGGTTCGGGGCAGATCCGCACGGCGTATTTGAACCGAGGCGGCTTCAGCGAAACGCCCAATCGGTGGCTCGTGATATCGTAGTACGGTCCGACCTGCTGGGCCCAGTTGCGAGGCACGCCGCCGCCGATCGTGAAAATACCCAGCTCGTCGGCCTGACCGATCAGTCGGGCGTATTGCTGGAGGTCGAGGAACGGGTTGAACGGCGGCACGGCTCGGAAAAGGTCGTCCGGCGAGAGGTCGTCGCGGCCCGCTGCCCGGCCGCCGAGCGCCAGGCCCATGGCCCAGGTGGACATGTCCAACCCGATTTCGCTATCGGTCATTGCGGGAATGAAGACGGGAATTTTCCGGCGATAGGCGCTGCGCAGGACGCCGGGGCCCTCGTCGAGCTGATCGAGCCGCTCGCCCAGGGCGCGGCACAGTCGGGCACTCGACCAGACGCCGTCTTCCGGCTGGTGGGTCTGGAGCGTCTCGCGCATGAGCCGCTCGACGTCGTTCAGATTGGATTCCATTTCGAGCGTGTCGTAGATCCGATTGTAGCCAAGCTCGAAAAGCTTCTCGTCCGAGGCGGTTGGATCGTGGCGATAGTGGGCCAGGCCGATCGATTCGGTCAGCCCGTGGGCCATCAGCGCGCCGGTCGAG
>JAFGIR010000152.1 GCA_016929515.1 Pirellulales bacterium
GCCGGCAACATGGACTCGATGGTCAACCACTACACGGCCAACCGCAAGCGGCGCAACGACGACGCCTACAGCCCGGCCGGACTGATCGGCCGGCGTCCCGACCGCGCGACGCTGGCCTATTGCCAACGTGCCCGCGAAGCCTACCACGGTGTGCCGATCATCGCTGGCGGCATGGAGGCGAGTCTCCGCCGCCTGGCCCATTACGACTATTGGAGCGACAAGGTCCGCCGCTCGATTCTCACGGACGCCAAGCCCGACTTGCTGGTCTACGGGATGGGCGAGCGGCCGTTGGTGGAGATCGTCGGCCGGTTGGCCGCGGGCGAGCCGGTCGAAGCACTCCACGACGTCCGTGGCGTGGCCTACCGGCTCGGCGCAAGCCAGTCGCCCGAGCAAGATCCAGGGTGGGGCGACCCGATCGTGTTGCCGAGCTTCGAGGAAGTGGCTGCCGACAAGGAAGCGTTTGTCGAGATGACGCGGCTGATCCATCGCGAAATGAATCCGTACTGTGCGAGGCGACTTGTTCAGCGGCATGGTCGCGAGACGATCGTGGTCAACCCGCCGGCGATGCCGCTGTCGACCGAGGAGATGGACGCCGTCTACGGATTGCCCTTCACGCGTCAACCTCATCCGAGCTACGCGGAGTGGAAGATCCCGGCCTTCGAGGTTGTGAAAGACTCGATTCAGATCATGCGAGGCTGTTTCGGCGGATGCACGTTCTGCTCGCTTGGCGCCCATCAGGGCCGCATCATCCAAAGTCGTTCCGAAGAATCGGTCCTGGCCGAGATCGACCGGGTAGCCGGCAGCCGGCGTCCAAAATTCGGCGGCACGATCAGCGACCTGGGGGGACCGACAACCAACATGTACCGGATGGGCTGCTCGCGGCCCGACCTCCAGCGGCGATGCCGCCGGACGAGTTGTCTGCGGCCGAGCGTCTGCAAATGGCTCTCTACCGACCATGGACCGCTTATTCGGTTGCTTAACGCGGCGCGGCGACGACCGGGCGTGAAGCACGTTTACGTCGCCTCGGGCGTTCGGATGGACCTGGCCCAGCGGAGCAAAGCCTACGTGAGCCATCTGGTTCGATACCACACGGGCGGTCATCTGAAAGTCGCGCCCGAGCACGTCGACCCGGCCGTGCTCGAATTGATGAACAAGCCGCCGATCGCGTGTTTCGAAGCGTTCGCGCGGCAGTTTGCCGAGGCGTCGCACGGGGCGGGTCAACGGCAATACCTCGTGACTTATTTCATGGCGGGCCACCCCGGCAGCACGCTTGAATCGATGCTCGAAGTGGCCCTGTTTCTCAAACAAACCGGCTACCGCGTCGAGCAGGTCCAGGAGTTCCTGCCCGGCCCGTTCGACCTGGCCACGTGCATGTACTACACGGGCATTGATCCGACGACCGGTCGCGAGGTCTACGTCGCTCGGGGTCAGCGCGAGCGGCGTCTGCAGAAGGCCCTGTTGCTCTTCCGCCGGCCGGAGAACCATCGTCTGGTGCGCGAGGCATTGGAGTCGCTCGGCCGAACGGACCTGATCGGTCCGGGCAAGGAGTGCCTGATTCCGGCACGCGAACCGCCCCGTTCGCGCGCCACGCGAGGTGGCCCTGGCGGAAAACCCAGCCGTGGCAGCAAGGGCAAACCAACCGAGGGCAAACAGACCGACAGCAGCAAGGCCGAGCCCAAAGATGCTCCGAAGAAGCCTTCGGGAAGAAGGAATGCGATGGGCAAGCGCATTCGCCTCGGCAGCAAAAAGGAACGACGACGCAATCGGCGACGCTGATCGCGGATGGTCTGGTAGCGTGTGTGCTTGCACACAACGTAAGTCTTGCGGCCGCACGCGGAACGTGGCCCGTACGTTGACTCTTCCGCGCCCGTCGACTATGCTGGACCGGACGGTACAACGTTGTCCTAGGGGTGAGGGGGAGATTCTCGATGGAAGAGCGTACGAATCCGTATGCGGCTCCGGAGGAAGTCTCGTCCGATGAGCTGATGATGGCTGAGTCGGTCGAGTCGAACAGAATCGTGTCTTATGAATCGGCCGGCACGCGGGCAGGTTGGGCAAGGGGTTTTCTGACGGCCGAGCTGGTCCTTGCGGTGGCGAATATCGTTTTTCTAGTGTGGGAAATCGACTTCGCGCGAAGGATCGCGGTGGGCCAATTCACGAATGAGGACGTCGCCGCAGAAGGGACCATGCTGCTATTGCTCCACTTTATGGGAATGATCGTATCCATTGGATCAGTCGTTGCATTCTTGATGTGGTTTCATCGAGTACATCGAAACCTCCCCTCGTTAGGAGCCAGGATGCTGCAGTTTACTCCGGCTTGGGCGGTCGGATATTGGTTCATTCCGATCATGAATCTCTTCCGACCGTATCAGGTCATGAGAGAAATCTGGCAAGCGAGTGATCCCGCGCTGCTTCAGTCGCCCTTCTCGACCCGAGTAGCCACCAGGGTGAGTTCGGCGGTCGTCGGGTGGTGGTGGGCCCTGTTTCTCGTGATGGGATGGTTGGGCAACATCGGCTCGCGGATTCAGACTATCGAGAATTCAACCGAAATGTTCATTGTCGGCGCTTGGATTCTCATCGCCAGCAACCTGATCACGGTGCCTGCGGCACTGCTGGCGATCCATCTAGTTCGCCGGACCACGTCCAACCAGGAAGAGTGTTTTCGGCTGTTGGGCGAATCGGCGCTGTCCACCGCGACATGACGTTGGGAATGGCGCAATCCGTGACCGGGGCAGTGCTCAGGAGTCCTTGCCCTTCTTGCTCGACCCTTTCGCCCGCGACTCGATCCAGAAGACGTCGCCGACTTTTTTCTTCACGAACTCGTAGGTGACTTCGTTGTACGATCCGGAGCCCGAGTCTTTGGTGAAGAACGCGCCGCCGCCCGGCCGCTCTGGATCGTCGCGGTAGCCGACCAGCAGCCGGCTGTGGTGCGATCCGGCCGCGACGGGCCAACCGGCCGCAAGAACCTTCTTGATTTCGTCGAATCGCTCGTCGGTCAAGCGGCGACGCGGTCGCAGCGGATTGATCCAATGCACTTCCAAGGGGGCTTCGCGAAGTTGCTTCGCTCGGGCAATCACGTCTTTCGAGGGCCGCACTGTCGGGTCGAACCGCGGCGCATAGGGCATGTCGTGCTCGCGGCATATCCCGTATTTCCGGAATCCCTTGAGCAAGTTCTCAAAAAACTGTCCATGATTGGCCGTGCGGTTGCCAATCACGCGGTTACAGGCCCAATTGAGGTACTCGACGCTCAACTCGGTTCCCCGGCCGTCGTGTTTCGCCAGCGCGAACTCGATTGCGGCGGCCACGGTGAAGACCGAGCAGGTAGGGCGTTTGCCCTGTTTGCGAGGACCAAGTCCCCAACGGTCGAACTGGCCGCGCAGGTCGACGCTCGCCGGCAACCGAGATGGCTTGATCGAGCCGGTGGCTTCCTTCTCATTCGCGTCAACAACAGCGTGGCCGTTCGTTGCTCCCTGAAAAGACGCTGCGTCGGACGGCGAGCCATAGGCAAAGACCACGAGAAGCAAAACGCTTGGCAAACGAACCATGATCCACTCCGTCGATAGGAATCGTCCAATCGTGGCCCCGCATCCGCTGCCTCTAGGGTTTATTCTCTTTCATCGTGTCGTCGCAAATCAGATCGCCCAACGCATATTGGATGCCATCGAGATAGAACCGCAGCATGCTGGCCGTTTCGTAGCTCTCGGGCTGGTGCGAGGGGCCGACGTAAAACACACGGCCCTTGCCATGCTTCTTGATCCAGGCGATGTAGCGGACGTCGCCGGTGACCCGGGAGTCGGCGCGTGCTTTCTCGTCCAGCTTGCCGACGTCCATCACCAACAGCGGGCGGAAGTTCTTTTTTTCGTACGCCCCATTGAAGAGGTAAGGTTCATCGACGTGCACGAAACCTTTTCCGCCAAACGCGGCCAGCATCGGATGGTCGGGCTCGACCAGATCGAGCGTTACCCGCTGCAACGGCGGATGAAAATCGAAACTACCGCCAATCATATCGCTGAATTCGGGCGAGTTGTTCAGCAAGGTGATTCCCCCGTGCACGCACACGAGCCCCTTGCCCGAGGCGACATAATCGAGCAGACTCCGCTGGAGTTCGTCGGCTCGCTCCTTGCGTTGCTCGACGGTGAGGTCCTTGTACTTCGTGCCGGGCTTCTTGCTCTTCGTCCTCTGGTCGAGCACGTCGAGAAACAGGTTGCGCCGGCGGCCTTTCGAACAGTTGTTGTTGAGGATTACGGCGTCGAATTCCATGATCCGCTCGGGCGAGAACATGTCGATGTCGTTGCTTTGGACCACCTCGAACGCGCCCGACTTCTTCGAGAGCACCTTGACGACCTCATCGACGTGCGGGGTAACCCGATGATCGTAGCCCGTCCTCAACGAGAAGAGCAGAATGCGGCGCGTGGCTTTTGGTACGGCGGTGGGCCGGGCCGGGGCGAGGCGTTCGATCTTGGCCGTCCACTCCTTGGTCGGCGGTTGAATCTTCGTCTTGACCGGCGGGGCCGTCTCATAGGTTCGTGCCGTGGCCGTGCCACAAAGCAACAAAACCAGTAACAGGGCGCGATTCATGGTTCTCATTCGTTCATCGCCTTTCTTGCTTGGCTGGCGGCACGCAGGCTGCTTCGCGTCGCGCTAGGGTGTTGTGGCTATCTCGGATTCTCGCGGAAACCACTCGACAGCTCTCCGGCGTGCTCGACATGGTCGCGAAACGCGGAAAGACCGTGGTTGTTCGCGCGGCTTGCACCGCGTTCCGTCGGGCGCGGCGCGTGTGACGGATGGAGTATCGAGGTCGGAAAATAGGGAGGGGACGTTACTACTACCGCGATTGTAGCCGGCTCGGCGGGGGCGTGTCAACCAAACCTCCCCAGTCGCTGGGGGTGAACTGATCGTTGCCAGCGCGATGGCCTGAGAGTTGGTCGTATTTTTAATAACGCCCGAGCGTTTGGTATGCCTCGAACAGGGCCTCGATGTTCTCGATGGGCGTGTCGGCCTGAATGTTGTGCGCCGTGCAATAGATGAAACCGCCCTGGGGACCGAGCGTTTCGAATCGTTTGCGCACCTCGTTTCGGACGTCGTCCGGCGTGCCGAAGGGGAGCGTCTTCTGAATCGACATCGATCCGTGGAAACAGAGCTTATCGCCGAAAGTCTGCTTCAATTCGGCGTGATCCATGTCGACCACGTCGGGTTGGAGCGGATTGAGAATGTCGAGCCCACAATCGATCAAGTCGGGAATAATCGCCTTGATCGAGCCGCACGAATGATGGGCGACCTTCGTTCCGTGCTGGTGGCCCAGCTCGACGAAAGCCTGAAAACCGGGCCGAAGGAATTTCCGCCACATGTCGGGCGACATGAATGGTCCCTTCTGCGTGCCAAAATCGTCGCCCAGCATGAGAATGTCGATCCGGCCGCCGGCCGCTTCCAACGTTCGCCGGGCATACTCGAGGTAGAAGTCGGCGATTCGGCGGAACAGATACTCGGCAATGTCCGGTTCGAGGGCCAGGTCGTAGAAAATCTGATCAACGCCGCGCAGGTACATCGCCGGCTTCAACTGCGCGCACCGGTTCATCCGGTCGCCCATGAAAACGACGACCTTGCCCGTCGCTTGGGCGTCGGCTACCTGCTGGGCAACGCACTCGTAGTCGAACCAGTCGGGCGAGGGCCATTTTGGATAGTTCTTTAGTTCGTCGACATTTTGGGCGCCGCGCAGCGGAAAGTCGAGCACCTCGCGATAGGAGGCCTTGGCCCCGTCGTCGGCGTCGACCTCGACCAGCACGCGAGGCACTCCCCAATGGTCCTCGATGCTGCCGTCGTCGTGAACCGCCGGCGCGGGGCCGACGTATTTTGGCCCCTCGACGTAGCGGAAATCGACGTCGAAATGTTGCAGCAGTTCCTCCCGCGTCGAGAATCCATAATGCCGAAGGAGTTTCTCGTCGACGACCGACGTCGTCCAGCAATCGATCGGAATACGGTCCGGTTCTTGATGCGCCAGTGTGAGGGCAACTCGCTCGCGTGCGTCCATCATAGTCTCGCTCATCCGTTTTGTGAAAAATGTCCATCGTGAGGAACCAATCGTCCTCACCACACCTATTCCGACGAGGTCGTGTCGACACCCCAGATCAGTGCGGCAAACCCGGCGCCCAGGATGGCCGCGACGCCCAGTGCGACAAAGGTCCACCGGTAACCGAGCCACGGAATGTCGATCATTCTGCCCGCGCCGACGCCGGCCAGGCTCGCGCCGATGTAGCCCATCCCGTCGATGAACCCGGCCGCGCCGGCCGCGCCCGACTTGCGGCCGAAATCCTGGGCCGCGTGGCCCACCATGAGGATGTGTGGTCCGTAGGTGCAAAATCCGATGAGCGCGACTACGGCGATGACGAGCGTCGTATTGCGCACGTCGAGCCACGGCAAGGCGATGGTCAGGAGGCCGAGCAGCAGCAGCAAGACCGCGATTACCGGCGCGCGGCGTCCGCCGAAAAACCGATCGGTTGCCCAGCCGGCCAGGACCGCCCCAAGCGAGCCGGCCAAGGGATGGATGCATATTTTCATGGCTTCCTTGAAATGGCCGAGGGCCGACAAGTCATACGTCCCTCCCGCCGTTTCTTCGAGAAAGCTCGGCAGCCAATTGACGAATCCGTAGCGATTCACGTCGAGCATGAAAAACGCTCCGGCGACGATCCAAAGATAAGGATTTGACAGCGTCCGCATGATGTTCGCCAGGATCGACGGATGTGTTTCCTCGGCGGCTGCGTGTCGGTCGGTATCCTCCGATTCGACGTTGACAGTGGGCAGCCCGACGTCCTCGGGCCGATTGCGAATGGACCAATGGAAATAGACCCCGACGGCCGCGAACAACAAGGCCGGTACCCAGAAAACGGCGCGCCAATCACCTCCCCATTTCTCGACGTAGTAACCGGTAAGGAAGAACGCGAGAAACCAGGAGAACGCGCCGCCAAATTGGTAGCACGTCCCCAACGCGCCCATCACGCGGCCGCGGTGCTCGGTCTCGAACCAATGGGCCATCACCCGGACCATGGGCGACCAGCCCATCGCCTGGAAAAACCCGTTGATTCCCCAGAAGAAAACGAGCCAGAGCAGCACGTGATCCAGATTGCTCGTCTTGGGCGATGCGAGGAAGACCACGGCAAAGACGGCCAGGTTCATGGCCACCGAGACGGTGATTCCCAAAGTGACGATCCGCCGCGCGCCGAACCGGTCGGCCAACTGGCCGTTGACGAACTGACCGATGGCGTACATGAGCGTAAGCGCCGTGAAGATCCAGCCGACGTCGACCGCGTCCCACGAGAAGGTTTCGCAAAGCGGTTTCTTGGCCAGCGACATATTGGCGCGGCACAAATAGAACGCGAAATAGGTTATCCAGACCGAGACGAAGACCCGGCGCTGCCAGTGACGAAGATCTGGAGAAACATCGCTCGACGCCGTGCTCATAGGAATAGCTCCCAGCCGGTAATCTGATCGGATTCTGGCAGGTCGGCCCGTGCCCGACCCACACGCCCCTTAGTCAACAATACACAATGCAAGATAGGGAACGACGTTGAAAAACACGATGCACAATCGGTACAACATCATCATTTTGTAGTAAGTCGAATCGAACTGTTCCTCCGACATTACGCACCATTTTCCGTAGTTCCCGTCAGGACGATGCCGCCACCACCTCACGTGCGTGCGATAGACGAAGCCATGGCCCAATACGAAGAACATATGAGCCACGAAGTACAGTACGATGTTGATAGCTGAACAACAGAATAATGCGTCACGCAACGTGTTCGTTACCATGACTTATCTCCTGCTTCTGTTGCTGGATGAAATCGAACCGCGATTCAAGAGAATCGAACCGCGACCCCGGGGGACCGGGCTCCGCGAGTCTCAAGTAGTCATAACGGCACCAACAGCACCCGGTTCCGAGAACGGGGGTGGGTTGCCTCCCACGCGGCGGCCCCCCCGCCGACCGTTCCGGGCCTACTGCCAATCACCCCAAGATACCATAGACGTCCCGCACGATGAAGCACCCCACGGGCCAGCTCAAGTGACTCGCGGCGTATTTCAACGCGATCGGCGGTTCGGGGGCCTGAATGGAAGGATCGCACGGTTCTTGCAGGTCCTGGGTGACGGTTGCGTTAGAAGCCGGCAAGGGTATGTGCGTGCATGCAACAGAAAAGGCTGCAGGGTGGGCACCAACCACCAATGCCTCGCATTCGAACGATCTCGGTGAGCAAGGCCCACCTTGCACCATTGCCGTCGCGACGCGACGCCCGTTCAGAAGAACTCGAACGGGACGTTGAACACGTACTTCAGGTTGAAGTAGACGCCGATCGCGATAAACAACCACCCGGTGATCATCCGAGCCCACCATTCAACTTTGGACAGCATGTTGTATGCTCGGCCCACCGACCGGGCGCTGTAGGCCAAGAGTGCGGCGACCAGCAGGACGGGCAGGGCCGTGCCGATGCCGTAGACCAGCGGTAGCACGATGGTGCTGCCGGGCAGGGAGGCGTCGGGCAGGGCGATTCCGATGTTGGTCAACATGGCCGTCACCTTTTCGGACTCCGCGCCAAAGACCAGAGCCAGAAGTCCAAAGAACCATGCGGCCGACGTTGGGCGCG
This sequence comes from Pirellulales bacterium, assembly GCA_016929515.1. Taxonomy (GTDB): domain Bacteria; phylum Planctomycetota; class Planctomycetia; order Pirellulales; family Thermoguttaceae; genus UBA11386. The sequence goes on from JAFGIR010000152.1 coordinate 8,631, forward strand.
TGCCGACGCGACATCCGCAACCAGTTCCTCCTTGAATCCGCCATGCTCGCCGGGTTGGGCGGACTGACCGGCGTGCTGATCGGCGTCGTCACGACCCTGGCCGCCTCGGCCTACGGTGCCTGGGACGCCATCGTCTCTTGGGAATCCGCC
>JAFGIR010000153.1 GCA_016929515.1 Pirellulales bacterium
CCGACGGCGATCCGATCCAGGCCGTCATCCGTGGAATCGGCGTCTCGTCCGACGGCCGGGGAAAGAGCCTCTGGGCGCCGCGCGTCGAAGGCCAGGTTCTGGCGATGCAGCGAGCCTATGAGGGTGACCTTGACATTAACCGGTTGCAGTACGTCGAGGCCCACGCCACCAGTACCCGCCTGGGTGACCTGACCGAATTAAAGGCACTGGCCGAAGTCCTTGCTGGTCGCCATTCGCGCGACAAGGTCGCGATCGGCGCCGTGAAAGCCAACATCGGCCATACACTCGAAACCGCGGGTTTGGCGGGGTTGGTCAAGACCGTCTTGGCCATGCAACACAAGACGATTCCTCGGCAAATACATATCGAGAAGCTCAATTCGGGAGTCGATTGGCAGCAGGCTCCCTTCCAAGTTCCCACCTCGAACATCCCTTGGCCCGAATTCGACGATCACCATCCGCGTCGAGCGGCCGTCAATTCGTTCGGCATCGGCGGAATCAACGTCCATGTGGTCCTCGACGAGTATCGGGATTCGGCCGGCGCGCCGCGTGCCACTGCGGGCTTGCCCAGCAGCGCGGGCGTCGACCCGCCAGAGCCGATTGCTATCGTCGGCGCGGGCTGCATCTTCCCCGGCGCGCGAACGCTTGACGCATTTTGGGATCTGATCACGTCGGGACGCGATCCAAAGTCCACGGCCCCGCCGGAGCGCCATGGCACGACGATTGGCCCCGAAACACCGACGCGACGTGGCGGGTTCATTGCCGATTTTCAATTCGACTGGCGGCGCCACAAGTTGCCGCCTAAGCAAGTAGCCAACGCCGATCCGTTGCAACTAATGATCCTCGACGCGACGGACGCCGCGTTGATCGACGCGGGCTACGACACCAAGGCGTACGACAAGACGCGCGTCGGCGTGATCGTCGGAACCGTTTTTGGAAGCGAGTTCTGCGAGCAACTCCAGATGGGATTTCGCCTGCCCGACTTCTGCGCAACCTTGGGCGACGTGTTGCGGCGTCAAGGCGTCGAGGAAAGCCAGATTTCGTCGATTAGCGAGGCGTATTGCGACACCATGCTCGCGCATATGCCGGCCTTGCTGGACGAGACGGGTGGGTTCACGCCCAGTACGTTGGCCTCGCGAATCACCAAGACCTATGACTTGATGGGTGGCGCGGCCACCGTCGACTCGGGTATGGCCTCATCCACCGCGGCCCTTTCGTCGGCTGTGAACATGCTTGCCGACGGCTCTTCCGACATGGTTATCTGCGCGGCCGGCCATCGGGCAATGGGGCGGACGACCTACGAGGCCATGTCGTTGCGAGGAGATTTGGCCGACGACAATTCAAGGGGGCCGTTTGACGAGAGCGCAAAGGGCCACCTGCCGGGTGAGGGCGTTGGCGTGGTGATTCTCAAGCGGCTGGCCGACGCGCGCCGCGATGGTGATCGAATTCGCGGAATCATCCGATCGGTCGGGACCGGCTTCGCTGCGTCACGCCAAGACGCGGTTGCCCAGTCCATCGGGCGCGCCTACCAAACAGCCGCCGCAGCACCCCAAGACGTGCTCCTGCTGGAGACCTCCGGCACGGGCCGACCGGAACTCGATGACCAGGAAGTTGTCGCCTCGGCCGAGGGGCTGGCTCCCGCCGGTCGGCAGCAACCCATTATTCTGGGTTCGGTCGTCGGGCAAATCGGCCATACCCAGGGGGCCTCCGGAATGGCGTCCCTGCTGGTGGCCATGCACTCACTTAAGGAACAGAGTGTTCCGGCAACGGTCGGCGCAACCGAACCGGCGCCGTCGATTGCCGCGCGACGGTCACAAATCCAACTCGCCACCACTTCAACGTCAATCCCATTGGACGCCGCCCACAAGGACATTGGCGACCAGGCGTTGGCCGGCGTCAACAGCATCGATTCCCTGGGAGCTGCCTACCATGTTGTGCTCCAACGTGGAGTCGAGACACCGGTTGCGGAATCAATCGAGACACCAGCAGTTGTTGGTCAGCCGCGGGCCAACGCGGTCGAAGCCTATTCCGCTTGGCGAATCGTTCGGCTGGGTGCCGCCACCATGGCCGAACTGGCCCGCCGGGCAAACGAAGCCGCGTCGCGAGCGTCGCGACGGTTCGCTGATGCGTCTTCCGTCGGGTTTCTGCCCGAGCAGACCTGCCGGCTGGCGATTCTTGCCCAAGATGCCGATGAGTTGCGGGAAAAACTTGCGATGGCGGCCCAACACCTCGGCACGCCCAAGGTCGCCATGCTTGCCCGAAAGAACATCTTTGTCGGCCAAGTGACCGCACCGGCCGGCAAGGTCGCGTTTCTCTTCTCGGGACAGGGCTCGCAGTATCCAGGGATGCTCAAGACTTTGGTCGACGAATTTCCGCCGGCTGCCGAAACGTTGGGACAGATTGACACGGTGCTTCGCCGGCTGGGCATGCCCACTTTCGGCGAGTTCTGTTGGGTCAACGGCGGCGTTTTGGGTTCGGACGTGTGGCTCACGCAACTCTCGCTTCTGTGTGCCGACATGGTCCTTTTCTGCTCGCTTCAGTCGTTGGGCATCCGACCCGATTACATCGCCGGCCACAGCTACGGGGAATTCCCGGCTCTGGCCGCCGCCGGCGCGTGGGACTTTGAAAATGCGGTGCTCGGCACTCAAGCCCGGTGCCAGGCAATCGAAGCGTGCCGAAACGTAAACGGCCAGATGCTCTCGGCGGCCGCGCCGGGTCCGGTCGTGGAACGGATTTGCCGCGAGGTCGGCGGCCGCGTCTATCCGGCCAACTACAACTCGCCAAGCCAGACGGTCGTCGGTGGCGACAAAGACGCCGTCGCTCGGCTCGAACAGCGTCTCACCGCCGAAAAAATTGCGTGTAAGGTGATTCCCGTCCCTCGGCCATTCCACACGCCGTTGATGGAGCCGGTCAAGGAATCGCTTGCCCGTGGTTTGAAACCGATCACGTTCCGATCGCCATCGGTGTCGATGCTCAGCAACGTGACCAACCGTTTCGTCAGCGATCCCGAGGAGATCCGCGCGAACCTGGTTGCCCAGATGGTCACGCCGATCCGCTACGTCGATCTAATCACCCAACTGGCTGACCAAGGCTGCCGAGCGATGATCGAGGTCGGACCGAATCAGGTGCTCACCGGATTACACACCAAGATTCTCGCCGACCGACCCGTGGCGACCATCGGTTGCGACCACAAGACCCAGGCGGGCTTCCACCGGCTGCTGGCCGTCGAGGCATGCCTCGATACGTTGGGCCTGTTGGATCGGCCTACTTCGTCGCCAACGGTCGATATTTTTGCTCCGACGGATGCCGCCATTTCACCAACGAGCGATATCGCTCGAAGGCCGCAGGACATGTCCACGGAAGGCTTGGGGACGGCGCTCAATGGCTCACGTCCCAGTGTCGTAGGCACACTGCACGAGTCACCGGGCGCGGCCGACGTTTCCACGATGCTCGTTTTTGCCGGCACGCCCTACGAGATGGGTCTCGAACACGGTCGAGCCTTGAGTACCCAGATTCGACGGATTGCCCAACGTTATGCCGACACGGCGGGATTCACCGAAACGTCTGGGAATTCGGTCGGCCAACCCCGTGTCGAACATTTGTCGGCGGAGTTGCGAGACGAGCTTCGCGGGATCGCCGACGGGGCCGGTGTCTCGGCCGAGATGCTTGCCGTCTACAACGACTGGGTCGACCGGTTCGGCGTCCAGAGCACGGTTCAGGTTGCCGCAAGCGCCGACACCGCCGCTGAGTTGTTGCACGCGACCGACGAGCAGGCCTCCGACGATCCATGCTGGACGGATCTGCTGACCGACCGAGAAATCCGCGTGTACCGTCCGACCGACGGTTTCACGCACGCCGTCGTTTCCCAGCCGGGAATGCTTGGCGGTTCGTCGGGCATGAACGACCGCGGACTGGCCATTAGCAGTTCGGCCGCTTCGCCGGAATGCGACAGTGGCGGAGCCATGTGGCGGACCGCGCTGGTCCGCCGTGTGCTTCAAGAGACCGCCGATATCGACCGGGCTGTCGTGTTGCTCCGAGCCTCGGCCGAACGGACGGGCTGGGAATTCGTGGTTTCCCATGCGGCGCATAATCGACTCTGCCTCGCACGCTTTGGCAAGGACGGTGAACAAATCGATTTGCATCGATCGATTGTCGTCGCGTTGACCGAGGCCTGTCCGACCGCTCGGGCAACCACCGGACGCGTCGTGGCAACCGAATCAGGCTGGTCCGAGAATCAACCGTTGTGGGACGAGTTGGCGGCCGTTCGCGAAGGGCTCGACGAAGACCCCGTAGTCGACGTTGCTCGAATCGACCAGCTTCGGGCCGCGGCTCGAAGCCGATCGAGCATCGTCATGTCGCCCGGCCGAGGCGAAATTCTCTACCGCACGGTCGGCGAAGGACAACCAACCACGCGCCGCTATCGGTTTGATCTCCTTGGTGCCGAGCATCCGAGTCGTAGCGAGGCGACGAGTCGGGCCGCTAGGGCGCCGCTGACCGCGCGCGAAACGGCGCCACCGGCGCCGCGAACGATAGCCACCATTCCGATTCACCAATACCTGGCCGCTATCCAGAGCGTCGACGGGCGTCCGCCGTTTGACCGCGGCGGTCGCGTCTGCTCGCGTTTCGTGCTCCGAATGCTCGAAACGTCGTTGCCGCCGATCGAGGAGTCGCTCCGCGAGTTGAGCGGCCCCGCAATGATCGTTGGCGCCAACTCGCTCGGACTGGCTTTACGCAAACGGATCGAATTGCTCGGCCAAAAGGCACTTGTGGTTCCCCTTGGCGACGATCGGCTAAAGACGCTTTCCAAAGTCGAGAAGATCTGGGCTGCCTACCGTCCACCCCATTTGTTCATTGTCACTCCGTTCGACGACGACGCCGTGGTCGGTCTTGAACCGGCTGACTGGCAGCGCCGCCGACGTCGCGGCGTAATTCTGCCGTATCTCGCGTGCCAAAAATGGTTCGAGTTGCTCTCGGAGGCCAAGATGGTCGAGCAGGCCTCGGTCGTGGCAGCCACCGCCATGGGCGGCGATTTCGGTCTTTCGGGCCGGATCGAAAGCTTCGAAAGCGGCGCGATCACTGGACTCGTCAAAGCACTTTCGATCGAGGTCGGTTATACGACCGATTGGGCTTTCCGCACCAAGGTCATCGACGCACCGCGCGGCGAGCGACCCGACGATCTGGCCGCCGCGATGCTCCGGGAACTGAGAGCCGTTTCGTATTCTGCCGAGATTGGCTACGCGAATAACCGCCGCTACGTTATCGGCGCAATGCACCAGAAGACGGAACCGGCAAACCGGACCACGCCGACCCGGGGGCGGCCCTGGTTGGCCACCGGCGGCGCGCGGGGAATCACGGCCGCCGTGGCCCACGAGTTGGCAACCCGATTTGGCGTCAAGCTTCACCTGGTAGGCGCCAGTCCCCGAACGCCGATCGATCCGGCTTGGCGCGATCTTTCGCCCGACGGACGAAAGCGATTGCGTGCCGAACTCGCCAAACAAGCCGTTGCCGAGAAGAAGGTGCCGGCCGAACTCTGGCGTCGAGCGGAAAAGGCAATCGAAATCGACAAGAACCTCCGTAGGATGGAGGACGCCGGCATC
>JAFGIR010000154.1 GCA_016929515.1 Pirellulales bacterium
CCGAAGGATGCCTCGATCATGGCCGCCCACTGGAACTACGGCACCCCTCCGTCTGAAGCCTCGGCCGTGCCCGAGCCGACGGCACTTGTGTTGCTGCTAGGCCTATCAGCCATGTTGCTGTCGCGCCGACGACCGTAGCCGAAGCGAACATCGAAGCGGGCACGTGCTCGCGCGCCGGACGACTTGTGGGAGAGTAGAAGCCGTGCCTGCGCGTGCCCGCGACGGGCAGAACAAGGGCACCAACAGAAAGAATCTTCAGTACGGAAGAAGAGGAATAAGAAGCCTCGGTGCCGCCGGAGGCGCGCTGCACCCGGCAAGGATAGATACAATTGCATTCAGTTTTTCATGAAAGTCCCAATATCTGTTAATTACCCAACGCTCGGGCCGCGCATCGCCTGTCTCCGCAGTGGATGGCCGTGGATGGCGGCGTTTGTCATGATTCTCGGATGCAGTTCCCGCATGCCTTTCGACACGGCCACGGTGGAGGGAACCGTGACGTACCAGGGCAAGCCGCTTACCGAGGGCCGCGTGGTATTTCTGCCAGAAAAAGGCACGCTCGGCCCGGCGGCGGTCGGTGTCATCGGACCGGGTGGATCCTACCGAATGAAGACCGTCGATCACGACGGCGTGGCGTTGGGATGGCATCGGGTGACCGTCCACTCCGGCTCGGGAGTTATCAGATTGGAAGATCAGCATGGGGAGGAGTTGAGAATGCCGGAGGCGAAAATCCCAGCCAAGTACTCCTTTGCGGAGCAATCCCCGTTGCGTTTTGAGGTGAAGGAGGGACGGAATGAGTGGCCCATCGTTCTGCAGTAAACAAAGGACCTCGGCGTTCACGCTCGTCGAGTTGCTGGTGGTGATCGCCATCATCGGCATTCTCGTTGCGCTGTTGCTGCCCGCCGTACAAGCGGCTCGCGAGGCGGCGCGCCGGATGCAGTGCAGCAACAACCTGAGGCAAGTCGTCCTGGCTTCGATCGCTTATGAAAGCCAACACGGCTTTCTTCCGGTCAATTTTCCGCAGCACAAGTACGACGAGGACGACCCAAGACTCGAGCCCAGCGGCGCAAGCTGGATGGTCGGCATTCTCCCGCTGCTCGAAAAAGGAAGTTCGTACAACGCATTGGATTTGACCGGTACCGCCGAGAGTGGACGTGGAATATTGAACGTCCAAAATCGCACCATCATTGGCAAGCTTATTCCCGCCTACCTGTGCCCGAGCGATTCGCTTACCGAGGACAGTCCGGAAGCCGTCCGAATCGATGCATGGTATTTTCCGCGTGATTATGGATGCCCGTTGGCCACGATGAACTACGCCGGCGTCGTGGGACCCCACGTGCCACTTGGTCCGGGCGCGCCCTGCACCTTCCCCGGGCTTCCCTACTGCAATAATCTCGGCTCGCCGCCATTTCTTCGCGAATGCACGGGCACTTTCTGGCGACACAGCTACCTCGTGCCGCCGACGATCAACAGCTTCGAAGACGGTACCAGCAACACCACGATCATTGGTGAGGTCATCCCCGAGTACGACCATTTCAAGGTATGGGCCTTGGCGAACGGCTCGATCGCCTTCACATCCATTCCGCTGAACTACGTCGACCGCGAGAATGTCGGCGCGTGGCTTGTCTTGGACAACGTGGGCTTTCACAGCCGGCATCCCCAGGGAGCGAATTTCGCCTACGCCGACGGGCACGTGTCTTTTCTCGACGACAGCGTCGACATGGACGTCTACCGCGGTCTGAGCACACGTTTCGGTGGCGAAAACGTCTCCCCCCCGTAGCTCGACGACACGCGATTCTTGGCGCCTCGGACGGCTGTCGCGTGCCCAAAAATCCGGCCTATGCGGATGCCTTGGAGCGAGAGCCTCGCGAAGTGATCGAAAGAAGCGTCTTCTTGAGCGGTCCGGCCATCCGTTTTTCGACATATCGGTTGATGAGATACGATACGAGAAGCATGAGCCCAATCACCAAGCCCAACAGAGCATACTTGGGCACGGTGCCGGCGAGCGCGTTGAAGACCATGAAACCCGCGTTTTGATGCACGAGATACAACGGGTAGGTCAATGCCCCGAGCATCATCCATTCCCTCCGAACCAGCGCGCCGGCCTTGTTTATGCTCACGAGAAACATCATGACGTAGAACAGCGTGATCAGGCCGAAGACCGGGAGTTCCGAGAAATCCGAGCCGTAATGTTCTTCGAGCCTTGGCACCTTCAGGAACGCATATTGGATGGACAGTCCGTAGGCCGTCGCAACGCCCGCCAACTTGTAGAGAGAGACGCCTTCGCGCCGAATCAGATAGAAAAACGCGCCGGCGATGAAGTACGGAGCCCAGCGAAGAATCAAAGGCCACGCGACGGGGCCCGGGAAATCCAAGAAGAGATGTGCAAAAGACAGCGACAGCCAAAAGCCAAGAAACACCTTGATATGGTTGATCTTCCCGAGAAGCAGCAGCAAGCCGATGAGTATGTAGAATTTCAGCTCAACAAGCAGCGTCCAGTAGACCGAGTCAACAGGCTTCACGCCGAAGTAACCGCCGACCATCGGCAGATTCAGGAAATACTGCTTGAGCGTCACTGAATACGCGTCGCCGCCGAGGAACACGGTGACAAGCGCGGTAAGGCTCATGCCCGCCCAGAACGCCGGGTAAAGCCGGACGATTCGGGAGACGGCGAAGCCCGTGGCATTTCTATTCATGGCCGTCAGCAGAATTACAAATCCGCTGATGATGAAGAACAGATCCACGCCCAGGTAGCCGTACTTGAAGATCTCGCCCATCCACGCGTAGGAGACGTCGCACCGGCCCCCGGCGGCATGGCCACGGAAAGTGTAGTGGAAAAACACCACGCCCAGGGCCGCCAGAAACCGGAACAGGTCGATCTCGTAGAACCTGACGGGGCCTTTTTCCGCAACCGTCGCGGGTTGATCGCCTTTCCTTGGCACAACGCAATCGCTGCCCCGGTTCGACGATTCGTCATTCGAGAAAAGGTCTTTCATCGAGGTTCGATGCGCCGGGCCGCGCGTACGATTACAACGTGGGGAAGAGAACAGGACATGAGCCGACCATACCATCGATTATAGTGTCGCGACTGCCGTAATCGCAAGCTGCAACATCGGGGCCTCCGATTCGTCAATACCGATCGAGCCCGAACCGATCACAAACCGGCGTTGGCCAGCTCGGGCCGCGCCCGACAACGCGTCTGCCTGGCTCGCCGAATGCACAAGAAGACGCTCCGCCGCGGCAAGAAACAACAAACGCCGGCTCGTTCGAGAACCGGCGTCCTTGAGTTTTTCAGTACGCGCAAACCGGCCCGCGGATCAGTGAACCGAGCACGAGATGCACGGGTCGTAGGCGCGAACGAGCATCGAGCAGAGCAATTCGAGCCGTTCGTCGGTCATTCCCTCGCAGGCAAATTGTTCGGCGAGGGCGTGCATGTCGTAGTGAATATTCGCGTTGTTTTGGGTCGTCGGAATGACGCAATTCGCCCGAACGACTCGGCCGTCGTCGCCGTATTCGTAGTCGTGGTAGAGAATTCCGCGCGGGACTTCGACGGCACCGACGCCTCGGCCCGCCTTGGGCTTGACGGGGGCCATGGTCTCGGCGTTGCCACTGTCGACCAACTCGTCGATGAGCCGGATCGAGTCGTACACGACGTGGACACACTCGACCAACTGGGCCACGTTGTTCATCAGCGGGGCGTGGCAAACGGGAGCCAGTCCGAGTTCGACCGCGACCGCCTTGGCCTGATCGTTCAAGAAGTCGTAGTTGTTGTTCAATCGAGCCAGCGCTCCGACGGCCAGCGACTCGCGGGAGAGCTTGGCCCATTTCGACGTGTTGTTCTTATCGACGTACTCATTCGTCATGGCCAGATACTCCGACTCGTCGCGTTCGACGCCGTCGGTCGAAACGAGCCGCCCGCCGATGAACGGGTAGTCGTTTTCGCCCTTGAGCGCGACGAATTCGGTTTCGCGAACGAATTCAGGAATCTCCAACGTCTTGAACAGCTCGACCGTCGCGGTCAGGTCGGGAACCGACCGTTCAAGCCGGTCCCTGATCTCCAACAGCGCGTGTCTGTCGGGCATCTTCGCGACGCCGCCGACCTGGAGCGAGACCGGATGCGTCGTGCGGCCGGCCACGAGGTCGCAGATGTCGTTGGCCAGTTTCTTCAGGCGCGCGGCAATGCCGAAAACCTCGGGATTCAGGTCCTTTAGCGGGATCGCGCTGGTCAATCCAAGGAAATCAGGGGCGGCCAGGAAGAACAGGTGCAGGAAGTGGCTTTGCATCGTCTCGCCGTGCTTGGCCAGCAGCCGCAGCTTGGCAGCCGCCTCCGGAATCGTGACGCCGAACGCCGCTTCGCTCGCCCTCACGCTGGCCAGACAGTGCCCGATCGAGCAGATACCGCAAATTCGAGCCGTCAGAATCCCGGCGGCCGTATAATGCTTGCCTTTGAGCATTACCTCGAAGAAGCGCGGGGTTTCGACGATGTCCCAACGGGCTTCGGTCACTTTGCCGTCGACGACACGGACGCGGATATTACCATGGCCTTCCACCCGGGTAAGGTGGTGGACGTCCACGTTCAGATTGATCTTCTTAGTATTTTTTCCGGAAGTTGTCATAGCACGTCCTCGAAACCACCAAAGAAAGCGAGCCGGTCCTTGACCTCTTGCTCACTGAAGCCTTTTTCCTTCGCCAACGCGAAAAACTCTTCGTAGTTGGGATTTTCGGCCGGGCCGCGGCAGCCCCAGCATCCCAGCCCGCCGGCCGGGCATGGTGCATTGCAGCCGGCGCGGGTAATGGGGCCCAAGCAGAGCTCGCCCATGTCGAACCGGCAGACTGTGTAGCGTTGCTTGCACTGCAAACAAACCGGATAGGCGTAAGTCGGAAGCGGCAGATCCCACACCAGGTGTTGGACGACGCGCTCGACCTCGTCCTTCGACACGGGACAGCCGGGGAGTTTCAAGTCGACCGTGACGACGTCGCCGACCGCCATCGTCGGAATGGTCTCCTTCGGGCAATCGCCGTAGACTTCGCGGTTAGCCTCGTCGAGATTGTAGGCGTTCTTGAGCTTGGTGACGCCACCGAAGCAGGCACAACTTCCCATCGCCACGAGCACCTTGGCTTTCTCGCGAATCGCCTTGAGACGCTCGATTTCGTCGGGCCGCGTGATAGCCCCGTCGATCAGGGCCACGTCGTAATTGTCACCCTTTTCGCTGGAAACCTCGCGATAGTTGATGACCTCGATCGCGTCGAGAAAGGCGCCGAGCGTTTCTTCCTTGTTCGCCAGTTGCAGTTCGCAACCCTCGCAGCCGGTGAAGTCGAACACGGCAATCCGAGGGCGTTTTTGTTCTATATTCAGATGTTTCATTGCGGCACTCTATATTGCCTCTTTCAGGTTGATCACGGACCAATAGTCGAAAACGGGACCGTCGGTGCAGGTGTAGGTGTCTCCGACGTTGCACCGGCAGCACTTGCCCATCCCACAGTGCATGCGGCGTTCGAGCGAGACGAACATCCGATCCATGGGGATGCCCATCTGGCTGAGTTGCCCACAGACGAACTTGAACATGACCGGGGGACCACAGACGATGGCGTAAGTTCCATTGGGATCGATCGTGACGTTGTCGAGCAGCTTGGTGATCAGTCCGACCGGCCCCTTCCAGGAGTCGTTGGCCTGCTCGACAATGACCTGGATGTTGACGTCGTCGATTCGCCGCCACTCTTCATACTGATAATCGAACAAGAGCTGATCGGGGTCCTTCGTGCCGTACAGGATATGCACGTCGCGGAAATCGGACCGATTCTCGGTCACGTGGAAGATCGGCGCCCGAAGCGGGGCCAGCCCCAATCCACCGGCTATGAGCAAGATCGACTGACCTTCCATCCGTTCCAGGGGGAAGTTCGTGCCAAACGGGCCGCGAATTCCGACCTTGGCGCCGCGATGGGCTCGGTGCAAGGCGTTGGTCACCGTGCCGGCCTTGCGAATGCATAGCTCGATATAACCCTTGTTCGACGGCGAGCTGGAAATCGAGATCGGCACCTCGCCGTAGCCCGGCACTTCGAGCATGACGAACTGGCCGGGCAAAAACGAAAATCGCTCTCGCTCCGCGTCGTCGATAATCCGGATGTGGAAGAGCTTCTCCATCTCGGTCAGCCGGATCACGCCCGTGATTTCCGACTTGAACACCTTGGCAACCGGTTTGAGTCTCAGCAGCCGATTGAAATCAAGCGGCTGATTCATCTCGCTTTCGAGTCGCACGTCGTAGGAGCGAAGCGGCAAGGGACACATTTCACACGTTCTCCTCATACAAGTCTCTGATGACTGCCGCCGGACTGATTCCGGCCAGGCAGACCCGGCCGCACCGGTTGCAGCCCACGCACTTGGGCTCGTCGTAATCTTCCAGAAAACCCCGATGCTGGTGGTAGTAGCGATATTTCAGACGCGTTTCTTGATCCGGCCGGAAATTGTGACCGCCGGCAACCCGGGCAAAATCGAGCAAATTGCACGAATAGAGCTGCTTGACTCGCGCACCCTCCTTGAAGTCCATCGAGACTTCCTCGCTGACGCCGTAGCAATAACACGTGGGACAAACCATCGCGCAGCTACCACAACTCAGACACTTGTCTCCCCACTTCTTCCAGACTTCCGAGGTGAATTCAAGATCAAGCAAATTCGGCAGGTTGCTGAGATTGATCTTCGTCTTGAACCCGTTCTGGATTCGCTTCCGGACCTCTTTGTAGGCTTGCGTGTCCTCATCGGTGACCTCGCGAACGTCGACGCGGTTCAGGAGATTGAAACCCCGGTCCGAATCGACCGCGACAAAATATCGGTCGCCAAGATCAGTCATGAACAGATCGAAACCATGCGTGACGATATCGGCCCCGATCGATTGGCAAAACTCGTCCTCTAGAGGCTCGCGGTCTATGCCGACAATGAACGTGTTCTTGCGTCGCGAGATATAATAGGGCGACGGAAACCGGCCCTTCGAAAATACCTTGTCGAGCTTCGTCAAGGCGTTGATGTCAAAAGCACGGAGCCCGATGATTGCCCGGGGCTGCATCCGGTATGCAATCTTTTGCTCCCAATCGTCCGCCTCGAAATCGAAGGTGCACAAATTTTCGCGATAGGGCAGGAAATAGGTCTTCGCCGAATACTCGGTGGTTCGGTAATCCAGATCCATCTCCTCGAATGAGGTAACCGGAAGAAACTGGTGGATCGGGTCGCCGTCCGCCTTGGTTCCGATCTTCTTCGGAGCGATGATCTCGTTCGACTGCAAGATGATCTCGACCAACGACCGAAATCCATCCTTGCTCAGAATCTTAAATAGCATGGGGATACTCCCTACGACTTCCACTCCAACACGACCAACATCGTGGACTTGGTCTGAAGATGCGGCCGGACCGTGTTCCGCAATGGCAGACCACCCGATGAGCCGAGCTTTCCCAACGCTTGGGGGCCCAGCCACGACCTCTCTCTTCCGCTGCTGAGACAGATTATTAGAACTGCAAGACGCTCTGGTGCGTCCCTGTCTCCCTCCCTAGAAAACATATCCATTGGTAACTCGACCGTCAACCCCTGCGGCCTTTAACCTCTTGACCGCCCGTGTGTTGGCCGGACAAGTCCCGCAAGGCCAGCATCCTGTGGACACACTGGGTGATTTGAGCCGGCGTAAATGGCTTCGCGACGTAGTCCGACGCACCCAGCCGAATTGCCGAGGCGGCGTCCTCCTCGCTAGGACAACCGGTCATGACCGTCACGGGAATGTTTGGCTTCCTCTCGCGCAACCTTTCGAGGAACTGAAAACCGTCCATTTCAGGCATCTCGGCGTCGAGCAAAATGGCGGAGTAATTCTCCACCATGGCCCGCCCCAACCCCACGCGTGGATGTCTGCTCACATGGACGTAGAACCCGACTCGCTTGAGAATCCGCCGGCACGCCGCACAAACGGCCGTCTCGTCGTCCACCACAAGCAACATGGGCGTATCAAACATGGCTCGGTATTTCGTAGGCCGCAATATTCCCGCAAAACCCCAATATCCAAGTCTTTCCCGCCTCCACCCTTCAAGGCAGCCGACTCATCGAATCTTCCCGGACGCCCGAAGATACGCGATCACCTCGTCGGCCAGTGTATCGGCCGACTTCGTGCCTGCTCGCAAAACCAACTCGGCCTGCTCGGGCGCCTCGTACGGATCGTCGACGCCCGTAAAACCTTTGATTTCGCCGGATCGAGCTTTTTTGTACATACCTTTGGGGTCTCGCGCCTCGCACACCTCAAGCGGTGCGTCGACAAATACTTCGATAAAGTCTCCCTCTCCCGCCACGGCCCGAACCCGGGCTCGATCCCTCCGATAGGGGCTAATGAACGCCGTAACGGCGATAATACCGGCGTCGCAGAACAGCTTGGCCACGGCCCCGATCCGCCGGATGTTTTCCTCTCGATCCTCGGCCGAAAACCCGAGCCCAAACCGCTTGGCGAACTCCTCGCCGTGCCGCTCCTTGAGCATGCCGGGGCCGGCGTTCAGGCCGTGGCGGACGTTGTCGCCGTCGAGCACG
>JAFGIR010000155.1 GCA_016929515.1 Pirellulales bacterium
GGCGGCCGAGCAACGCGGAATCGATCCCGACCACCCAGGCCACAAGTTGCTCGAAGACTGGCTGCAACAAAAACCGGACGCCGGCCTGCTGGTCGTTTGGAAAGACTACGTCGCGGCGCTCACCCAGGTGCTCGACGACGCGGGAAAAGCGACCCTCGAAGAAGAAGTCCTCGGCCGTGCCCGAGACGTCGCCGAAGCGGCCGGTGGACTGCTCGGACTGGGCAACAAAATCTCGAAATCGGAACAGGCCGTCCTCGACGACTTGGACGCGGCGCTAGGGTGATCTCGTGCGCGCTTGCTCGTAGGGTGCGTGCTTGCACGCACCAAGGCCACTGGAAATCGAATTTGGGGGCAATGCCTGCCCTACATGCTCATGAACATCATGGAGGGAGCTTCCTTGCCGCCGCGACTCAACACTCTGCACTGTGGCGACTGCATCGCCGGGTTGAAGCAGCTCGGCGACGGGCTCGTCGATCTGGCGTTTGCCGATCCGCCGTTCAACATCGGCTACGACTACGACGTCTATCACGATAAGCTCGAAAGCGAGAACTATCTGGCCTGGAGCCGCGACTGGACGGCCGAAGTGGTCCGCGTGCTCAAGCCCAACGGCACCTTCTGGCTGGCCATCGGCGACGAGTACGCGGCCGAGCTGAAAATAATGCTCCAGCGCGACCATGGGCTGACGTGCCGGAGTTGGGTCGTCTGGTACTACACGTTCGGCGTGAACTGCAAGGCCAAGTTCAGCCGCTCCCACGCCCACCTGTTCCACATGATCAAGGACCCGAAAAACTACACGTTCAACACCGAGGCGATTCGCGTCCCCTCGGCGCGGCAGTTGGTCTACGGCGACCGCCGGGCCAACCCCAAGGGCCGCCTGCCCGACGACACCTGGATCCTGCGGCCGCAAGACCTGCCCAACGGGTTCGAGCCCGACCAGGACACGTGGTACTTTCCGCGCGTCTGCGGGACGTTCAAAGAGCGGGCCGGCTGGCACGGGTGCCAGATGCCCGAGCAACTCTTGGGCCGAATCATCCGCGCCAGCAGCCACGAGGGCGACGTGGTGCTCGACCCGTTCGCCGGCAGCGGCACGACATTGGCCGTGGCCAAAAAACTGGGGCGGGAGTATCTCGGCTATGAACTTTCGGAGGAGTATTCCGAACAGATCAACCGGCGATTGAAGAAAATCCGCGCCGGCGACGCCTTGGACGGAGCCCCCGAACCGTTGGTCAGCGTGCCGACGACGGCCCAGGGCATCACCCTGGCCCAGCGGCAAGGAAACCACTCGCCGGCCAAACCGCATCGAAAAGCCAAGAAACCAGCCTCGCGGACGAAAACTAAGGGAAAGGCCGACGCAGAGCCCCGGTTGCCCGGTTTCTGAATGACCCGTCCCAGGGGTGAGTTGCACGAGCGCGTCGCGCGAGCGTAAAATGGAGTCCGTGCCCGTGAGACGACGTGCCGCGCAAGCGGCAAGACGCATGTGGGCCATTGAGAAACCAAACCTCTTGTTGCTTCGCAACACCGACGATTTTCCGAAGAAGCGAAGGAGTGGGGCAGCGTCGTTGGCGGAAAATCATCGGTGCCACCCAGAATGTGAATTCCCGGAGACCCTCTGACCAGGCGTCCAGCCGTGCCCGAGGAGAATCGCGACCATGAAATGCACCAGTTGTGGAGCCGATATCCGGCCGGGCAGCGTGCTTTGCGAGTATTGCGACTCGACGGTCGAGATGCCAACGGTCAATGGCAACCGGACATGGCTTTTCGAGCACGTGAAGCAATCGGCCGAGTATGCTCGGCGAACCTCGCCCGAGCGATTGGCCGCGATGCCGAACACGCCGTTGGTCGGCAACCTTGTGGGCATCGGTTTTCTCGTGCTTTGGACGCTGGTTGCCGGTTTCATGACGCTGATGTTTTTGGGCCATTCCCGCGGTTTTGGCGGGCCCCCCGCGTTCATTTCAATCGTACCGATGGGCTTTGTGGCCCTTGGAGTGTTCGCGCTCGTAATGACCATCAAGAAGACCACGGCATATAGCAATGCGCCGATCGAATCGCGCCCGGCCGTCATTGTTGGCAAACGGACCAGAGTCTCGGGCGGCTCGGGCGACAGTTCGGCATCGACGGCTTACTTCCTGACGGCCGAATTCGAGGACGGCCGGCGCAGGGAGTTTCGGCCGGCAAAGCCCGACCTGTTCGGCCGGCTCGCCGAGGGGGACGCAGGCGTGCTCTTCAGCCGGACCGACTTTGTGTTGGATTTCGATCGGGTGGCAAACGGCTGACCCGGAAAGACCGGACGTTTTTCTCGAATCCTCCACAAAGCCCTGAACACCACCCTGCCCTAACTCCTAAACCTGCCATTCTGACAGGCATCCCACGCACCCCACCATGGCCGTGCCACCGTTTTGACCGACAGGGTCGTTGCAGGCGCGTAACGAACTGAAGATCTTTCAGAGCCAGTCGGCCGGCCGACTGGACAGGCGTCCAGTTTTTCGGACAGTTGTGATTTTGCCTAAGTGCATGTGTGATTTGACGTTCGCGCCGTGCATGCGGCTCTGGCACCGTTGTATTCCGCATAATCGGAACGGTTTCGGCACGCCAGTTGCGGTTAGGGGGAAGACAACGTCGGCTCCATGCCGGCAGACTTCTTCCCTTTCAAGTTTCCGCGGCCAATCGGGCCGATAGAACGACCCGATGGCGGTACAATACGCTTTAGGGGAGGGGTTTTCCGGAGGGGAGTCGCCCTGGGGAGGAGCCCCGGGGGAGCCCTGTTTCGGCTCATCCGGCATGACGCAGTGAACCCTTCAGCCAACGGATGCGTAACAGAAATGAACAGCACAATGGAACAGGACCGAGAGGTCATCGCCCCCTATCACGACTCGCCGGAGCGATCGGACGAGGAGTTGCTGTCGGATTACCGCGGCAGCGGCGATCGGGGGGCGTTCGAACAGTTGGTTCATCGGTACGAACGTGAGCTGTACAACTACCTGCGTCAATACCTGGGCGACGCCCAAATGGCGGAGGACGTATTTCAGACGACTTTTTTGCAGGTGCACTTGAAATGCGACTCGTTCGATGCGAGCCGGAAGGTCCGGCCCTGGCTTTATACGGTCGCCACGAACCAGGCCATCGACGCCCAGCGACGCAATCGACGTCATCGCATGCTCAGCCTGGACCAACGATTCGGCGGTGACAACCAGGAGGACCTCGGCGCGCTGGTCGAGTTGCTCGACAGCGGCGTCGACGCCCCGTTGGCGCGGCTCGAAACGGACGAACGCGAGGAGGTGGTTCGCGATGCCCTCGATCAATTGCCCGACAGCCTCAAACAAGTCATTACGCTGGTCTACTATCAAGGACTCAAGTATCGTGAAGCGGCCGAGATACTGTCGATTCCGGTCGGGACCGTGAAGAGTCGCCTCCATGCGGCCATGTACAAGTTGAACCTAGCACTTACGGATACGTCGCTTTCCAACCATGACTGATTCGCCGCGAGAAGACCTGCTCGGCTACCTTTTGGACGCCTTGGACGAGGATCGCAAGAGAGAAGTCGAGCACTATTTGGCCGAAAACGCGGAAGCACGGCACGAGTTGGCCGTCGTCAGCAAGGCCATGGCTCCATTGGACGCGACGCGCCGGCAGCATACGCCGCCGGCCGACCTGGCCGACCGGACGTGCCGCTGGATCGCCGCCCAAACGGCCGATCGGACGCTGCCCGGCGTGAAGTCGGATCGCGCCGAGGTCCCTTCTCGCCCATCCGCTGCCCGGATGCATCCCGTTCGGCCGTCGGTTGCCGAAGAGGGCCGCTTTCGTTGGCAGGACGTGATGATGGCGGCCGGCATTGTCGTGGCCGCCAGCATTCTGTTGTTTCCGGCAATCCACGGCAGCCGCGTCCAGGCCCGACTGTTGACCTGCCAGAATCACTTGGGTAATCTCGGAACGGCATTGGCCAATTACAGCGAGTACCACGAGGGCTTCTTCCCACAAGTGCCAACCCAGGGCAAGCTGGCCGCCGCTTCGGCCTACGCGCCGATCCTGGCCGCCAAGGGACTGCTGGACGAGGATCGGCTGGTCGTGTGCCCCGGTTCGCCGCTGGCCGAAAGCGGCACGTTCCGCATCCCGTCGCTCGAAGCCATCGAGGCCACCGAGTCGCCCGAACAGCTCAAGGCCTTGCAGGAGATCATGGGCGGGAGCTACGGCTACTGCCTCGGCTACCAAGACCAGGGACGGTACCGGCCGACGCGAAATCTCGGCCGGCCGAACTTCGCCATCGTCTCGGACGCGCCAAGCGGCCGGCTGCCGGGCCATTTGAGCGAGAATCACGGGCGGTTGGGCCAGAACGTCCTCTTCGAAGACGGCCACGTCCGCTTCACCGTGTCGCCGCGTCCGAGTGAGTCGGCCAGCGACAACTTCTTCCTGAACGACGACGGCGAAGTGGCCGCGGGCATCCACCAGAACGACGCCGTGATCGGCGCCGGCGCGACGCCGCCCACCGGCAGCCTCAGCCAGTAGCGCCCGAGCGTCTTCTCCACGCCGCCATGAGCATCTTCCGACGCTTGGGCGTGTCGCTTCCGCCAAGCCCCCCCCTCGACGACTTATTTACACCCTTCCCAGCCCCCAGTATACTCATGAACTCAACGATTTAGTCTGCATGTCTCACCAACAATTAACCACGGCGGTCGCGGGGGCACACGGAGAAATAATATCGATGAAGCGATCCAAGACACCGATTCAAGAGATAAGGTGTTATGGATGAAATCGTCCGTCGTACGCGTTTCTCAGCAGCCTCCGTGTCCTCCGTGGTGAGAAATTCGGACTAGGGAACCAATGCCCAAGTTGTTTATTCGGAGCATGCAAGCATGGCCATTCCCGTTCAGTGTCCGAACTGTCGCAAGTCGATCGCCGCGCCCGATGAGTACGCAGGCAAGAAGGTGAAATGCCGTTGCGGGACCGTGTTTGTCGTGCCCGCGCCGGTCGCGACGCCTTCGGCTTCGCCCGATTCACTGTTCGATTCATTGGACGAAGCGTCGTTGGAAGGGCCGGCGTTGGCGAGCCCCACTCGGCGGCGCGCTTCGACCGGCGGAAGTGGTCTTGGGCGGCTCGCGGAACACAAGTTGGCCGTCGCGGTGGCGGGCCTCTCGCTGGGATGGCTCGTTCTGGTCATTTTTATGTTTTCCTATGGCGCGCGCTGGTTCTTTCTCGTGTTGCCGGCGGTGGGTTTCGTCCTTGCCGGTTGTCGCCTGCGATTTCCCACCGCGAAACGCCGGGGCCCCTTCGGCCCTTGGTTCCGGCGTCCCTTCGTGCCGATCGCGATCCTGAGCGGCGTGCTGGGGCTCATTCTCCTCGCCCTTCCCTTCCTCCTGATGCTCGCGGCTAAGTGTGGAATCCACTTGCCCCAGGGGATGGTGTCGGTCGAGAGCCGCGATACGGTTCACGGGGTCGCGTATTTCCTCGTCTACGTCATGTTTCTGTCCTTTGGAGTCTGCTTTCTGTCGTTGGGCACGTCGATCGCGCTGCGTCTGGCGCGCCAACACGGTCCCTGGGGCGCGGCCAACGCTTTGTATCTCGGACTGACGAGCCCCCTGCTGTTGCTTCTCGGGCCTGTCTGCCTGTTGGGCGCATGGAGCGAGCCGTCGCACGGCCGCCCGCCGGCCCATGAACAATCGCACATGCCGCCTGGCCGATCAGAGCAAGTCGCGGTCCGGCACCCCAACCAAGGCCCGCCGCCCGGCCACGTCCAGGACGATCGGCCTTCGTCGAACCCGCGACCAACGGTCGTCCGAACCGGGCCAGGACAGCCTCGCGTGGGCAGCCATGGCCGAAGCCCGACGTTCACGGGCACGCGATCGGAAGTGTGCCTCAATCTGCTCCAGGTCGCGGCCGTCCAGGAGGATCTGCGGCTGTCGACCGCGCAGAACCAGAAGATCGACGCCTTCGCGAGCGAAACCACGCCAAGCGCCGAGACCGAGCGGCGGAACATGCAGAACATGTCCACCGCCGAATGGCGTAGAAAAAACGAAGAGATGAACCGGCGAGGGGGCGAGATGCGTCGAGAGCGCGACCGGAAAATCGACGCGGCCGTCAATGAAATTCTCCGGCCCGATCAACTCGAACGCCTCGGCCAAATTTGGCTCCAGGTCGCCGGGACCGCAGCGTTGTCGAATTCCGAGGTCCAAGAAAAACTTGGGATAACCGACCAACAGAAAGACGAAATGCAGGCCGTTCGCGACGCGCATCGAGCGGTAATGCACCAGTCTCTACGCAATACGTCTCGCGAGGAACGAGCCAGAACACGGGACGAAAGACGAGGGCGAGGACGGAAGTTGGTGGAAGACCTGATGGGCATCCTGACGCCCGACCAGAAAGCCAAGTTGGAACAGATGAAGGGAAAGAAACTCCCCATCGACCGAAGCCGACCTAACGCCAGCCGTTACTGAACGGGCACGGACTGTCGCGAAGCACGCCGTCTGGCCAGTCGGACCGGACCACCACCGCGTCCATCCCGGCCGTGCCGCCCGACTATTTCCATCTTGCCCTGTTTGACGCTTTGGCCTACAATCCGCCCGTCATGACAGGTCGACGTCAGATATTCTGGCTTATCTTGTTGGCCGGCTTGGCCTTAGGGCTCCGAGTCTGGGTCGTTTTCGCTCTCTTTGATAGCGAAGCCGGACCGATTGCCTATGAACACGGCCCGATTGCCGAGAATTTGCTCGCCGGGCGGGGCTTTTCGATCGAGTTGCTCGGCGGCACCGGTCCAACCTCGCAGCAAGCTCCGTTCTACCCCGTCCTGCTAGCAACCGCCTATGCGTGCTTTGGCGTCGGGAGCCCTTCGGCCGTCCTCGCGATCCAGTTGCTGCAATGCGTCGCCGGCACGGCGCTGGTGCTGGTCGTGGTTTGGTTGGCCTGGTCCCTCGTGCCCAGCCGGCCGGTGTTGGGTTGGCTCGCCGGACTCGGCGCGGCCGTCTATCCGACCCACCTCTACATGGTCACCCATCTGCAAGTCGCCGTTTGGGCCGCGCTCGGGCTGACCCTCTTACTGGCCGTGGTCGTCTCGCCACGGTTTCGAGCCACGCGCCGCGGCGCGATCGTGGCCGGGTTGCTCTCGGGCATGTTGCTTTTGGTCGAACCGATCCTCGCCCTGGCACTTCCGGTTTGCGCGCTGGCGTTTTGGCTCGGCGAACGTCGCCGTTGGACCACGGCCGCGCTGGGTCGCGTCGGTCTGATGGCCACGCTGGCGGCGCTGGTCATCTGTCCTTGGTTGATCCGCGGCTGGATCGTGCACGGCGAACCGGTTTTCATCAAGTCGACATTCGGCTATGCCTTCTGGCAAGGCAACAACCCGGCGAGTTGGGGCACCGACAAGATTCCCAAGGCGACCGTGCCGGCCATGCTGGCCGATCACGACGGAACGCTGGCCGGAATGAATGAAGCACTATGGGAGTCGCGGCACGAGACGCTCTATATCGATCGCGTCGTGTTGACGCCCGAGGACTACCGCCGGTTGGGCCGGCTCACCGAGCCCGAGCGAAGCCGCTCGCTGGGACGCCGGGCGTGGCGATTCGCCCGCGACAACCCGGCCCACTACGCGAGACTTTGCCTCCAGCGTCTGCGCTACTTCCTGTTGTTCGACGAGACGAACCCCAAAGCAACCCATCGAATCTATCGCACGGCGACGACCGTCTGGCTGGTGCTCGTGTTCGTGGGGCTTCTGGTTTCGCGCGATCAGTGGCGGGCGTTCTGGCCGCTTTACGCCGTCTTTTTCGCGGTCACGCTGTTTCACGTGCTCACGATCACGTCGGTCCGGTTTCGAATTCCGGTCGAGCCGATTTCTTTTGTTTGGGCCGCTTCGGCCGTTTGTCCGCTGGCCGAACGGCTGCTCGGGCGGCGGCTGAAGATCCACCGGCCGGGCGAGTGCCCTCGCGACCCGTTCGGGCCCGATCACGCTTTGCACGGTCCGCACTTCGACGTGATGAAGCGGACGAAATCGCGGCGCCGAGCGGGTTAGCCCTCGGCCGCTTCACGCTCGATGGGTCGCCGCGCGCCGGCCACGCAGAAACACCGACCCGGCCGCCACGATCCAGAGCATCGCGAGCGTGCTCGGCTCGGGCACCGTGAACAAATCGACGGTGTCGTAACCGTAACCACCGCCGAACAGCGCCGTGTTGCCCACCGAAGTCGCGGCGAGGTGGATGCGCGCGTCGGACAGCCCAAGCGCCGCCGTGGTCCAAGCGTCCGTCGCCGGGTCGTAGACGTAGACGTCGTCGTAATACTGCGTGTAGGCGCCTCCGCCGAACAGCGCCAGGCCGCCAAGGGTCGTTCCCACCGCGAGCCCCAGCTTGTGGGGCAACTCAGCGGACGTCCACGTGTCGGTGGACGCGTTGTAGATGTCGATCTCCTTGCGATATTGCGAACCCATCTCGCCGCCGAGGAAGATCGCCACGTCGCCGACCACGGCCGACGCCATCGACCGGCGATTGGCCGAGAGTTGGCCCGTCGACCAGGTTTCGGCGACCGTGTCGTAGATGTCGACCGTATTCGAGCCGTCCATGTTGCCCCCGACGAACAGGACCTTGTTGCCCACGGTCACGGAGGAGTGCGAATAGCGTTTGTGGGGCATCGTCATGAGCGACCATTGGCCGGTCGACTCGTCGTAGACGTCGACCGCGTCGCTGATCTCGGACGGGTTTCCCCCGCTGGTCGTCACGACGCCCCCGGAGATATAGGCCTTCGTGCCGCAGGACGTTGCCGCGAGACGGTTGCGCGGCGTCGACAGTTGAGCGGTCGTCCAGACGCCCGTGGTGTCGTTGTAGAGATCCACGGTGTCGAGCATGCCGTCCAGGTGATAGCCCGGCGCCCCTCCCGCGAAAATGGCCGTGTTGCCGACGGTCGTCGCGGCCAATGCCATTCGTTTCACGGACAAATGTTCGACCGTCCAGTTGCCCGTGGCCGCGTCATAGATGTCGACGATGTCGTAGATGTGTCCGATGGCCTGTTCTCCTCCTCCGGCAAACATGGCCTTGGTGCCGACGGTCGTCGCGGCCAGTTCGTATCGGCCTTGCGACAAGGTCGCGGTCGACCGGGGAAGATCAATGGGCGGAGTCGTAAGCACAATCGCGTGGGCCGAAACGGCCATCGCGCTAAGCATCAACAACGCCACGAGTTGAACCGCCAGATGTCGCTTCGCTGGTCGCATGAGACTCTTCATCGATCTTCACTCCTTACTGTTTGGTCTGCTCGAATTGACGCGTGGCACGGGAAGGCGACATCGTCGGCCCGTTGCTCGGCCAAGAGGACGGGTCTTCTCTTGGTGGCGACCATCATACACGATGGGCATGGGAATTTCAACAAATTGCCGTCTAGCATGCAGGAGGACAGACACGACAGACAGGAATGTCTGTCCTCCTGATGTTGTGGAACGTGACGTTCACGCTTGTTCTTCCTTATCGAACGAGGCGTCGAACGCGCGGCCGCTGGGCGTGATTTCGATCCGGCGGACGAATTCCAAGGCCTCCCGGGCGCCCTGGTCGCGGTCCATGCCCGAGTCTTCCCATTCGACCGAGAGCGGCCCTTCGTAGCCGACGTCGTTCAGCGCGCGGATGATTTCCTCGAAGTTCACCCCGCCCCGGCCCAGCGAGCGAAAGTCCCAGCCGCGCCGCGGGTCGCCGAAGTCGAGATGGCTCGAAAGAATGCCGTTGCGCCCGTCGAGCTTCACGATGGCGTCTTTCATGTGGCAATGATAGATCCGATCGCCGAAGCGTCGGATGAATTCGACCGGGTCGACGCCCTGCCAGAGAAGATGGCTCGGGTCGAAGTTGAAGCCGAATTCCTCGCGGTTGTCGAGCGCTTCGAGCGTCCGTTCGGCCGTGATCAGGTCGAAAGCGATCTCGGTCGGATGAACTTCCAGCGCGAACCGGACGCCGCACTCGCCGAACACGTCGAGAATCGGGTTCCAACGTTCGGCCAACAGCTTGTAGCCGTCGTCGATCATGCCCGGCGGAATGGGCGGATAGCTATAGAGCAAGTGCCAAATGCTCGATCCGGTGAACCCGTTGACCACGGGCACGTCGAGCCGCTGGGCTGCCCGGGCCGTCTGCTTCATCTCCTCGATGGCCCGTTGGTTGACGCCGTCGGGGTCGCCGTCGCCCCAGATATAGTCCGGCAGGATGGCTTTGTGGCGGATGTCTATTTTGTCGAGCACCGCTTGGCCGACCAGGTGGCCGCTGATGGCGTGGACCTGCTGGTCGTATTTTTCGAGCGTGGCGCGTTTCTTTTCGCAATAGTCGTCCTCGGCCATGGCCCGGTCGACCTCGAAATGGTCGCCCCAACAGGCCAATTCCATCCCGTCAAAACCAAACTCCTGGCATTTGCGCGCCAGGTCTTCGCATTTCAAATCGGCCCATTGGCCCGTGCAAAGCGTTACCGGTCGTGCCATGTCGTGCTCCTTGTATCGTGAAAGAAAATGCTATTCGTCGGACGATCACCTCATTCTGGTCATTTTGGGATGGATTTCAAGGAGGTATACTTGTGGGGATTGGGGATTGGGGACTGGGGATTGGGAAAATTACTCTGCTCGGAGGAGGATGGGCCATGCGTCAGGGTTATCGGATGGTTGGTCTGGCGTTGGCGGCGTGTGGCTCGCTTCTGGTCGCGAGTGCCCAGGCGGCCGGCCGCGTCGAGTTGGTGTTGGTCACCGATCGGGATGCCCCGCTGACGGCCCAGCAAACGTGGGTCCGCGAGTTGGGTCAGGCGGGCATCCGCAACGTCCGCCTGCACCGGCAACGCTCGACCGATCGGGTCGAGATCGAGGTCCGCGGCACGAAAGACTCGCCCCTCTACGTGGTCCACGGCACGCTCGATTCACGCGGCGACATCGTCCTGCCCGGCGGCCGCTATCGCCGCGGCCAGGCCCATCGGGTCGCGACGTGGCTCGACGAACTGGCCCGGCGAGGTCCGCCCGAGTCGCGCGAGCCGGTCGTGGCCTTTGGATTGCCGCGAAGCCAAATGGCGGCGGCGCGCGACGATTTGACTCCGGCGGTCGAGTTCTCGACCAAGGACGTTGCTCGCGCCGAAGTGGTTCGCCGGATCGTCCGCCGGCTTCAACTGCCGGTCCGGATGGACGAGAAGCTGCTGGCCGAAGCGACCGATCGGGTGGCGGAGGAGTTGAAGGGACTGTCTCGCGGAACCGTGCTGGCCTATGTGCTGCGGCCGGCCGGGTTGGTCCTCGTGCCGCGCATGTCGGACGCCGCCGGGCCCGAGTATTTGATCACGACGTCGCGAGGCCAGCGCGAAATCTGGCCGATCGGCTGGACGCCCGAGAAACGCCGGCAGGACCTCGTGCCCAAGATGTTCGAGTTTCTCACGATCAACCTGGACAACGTCCCGGTGGCCCAGGCGCTCGACGCCATCGGCAAGCGGTTGGAGATTCCGGTGCTGGTCGACCACAGCGCGCTGGCCCGACACGGCATCGACCCCGAAGAGAAACGGGCCACGGTGCCGAGGGGACGCACGACGTACAGCCTCGTGCTGAACAAGGCGCTGTTCCAGGCCAAGTTGAAAAGCGAGCTCCGGGTCGACGAAGCGCGGCAGCCGTTTCTTTGGGTCACGACGATCAAGCCGATTCGGTAGGAGCACTACGTGGGCAATTCGTAGCCGGCGCGGCGCGGCCGGGCCAAAAGCTGGTTGCCTTCGTCCGAGTTCGTGAACCGCTCGGCCCGCGGATCCCAACGCAATGGCTTGCCGACCTGGCCCAACTGCCGGGCGATATTCACCAGGTAACAAATTGTGGAACTGCGCTGGCCGTATTCGATGTCGGCGTTGCACTTCGCGCGGGTCTTGATGCAGTCGATCCAGTTTTGGATATGCGGCTGATTTTCCGACACGCTCAGCCGGGCCGGACGGTCGGCCGATTCGATCAATTCCTTCGGGTTGGCGGCGATTTTGTCGCGATTGATCTCGATTTTGCCTTTTTCGCCGACGAAAATGCAGCCCAGCCCCGGGCCCCGATCCCCGTCGAGATGCAGCCGCAGTTCGGTCCCGTCGGCATATTTCATCCGCATCTTCGCCCGGGGTCCCGCGACGTTCTTCGCCAGGCCGTAGTATCGGGCGCCCGTCTCGTCGTCGGTCGGTTTGTGCGGATCGAACTTGCCGCAGTCACGTTCGACCGGCGGCTCCTCCAAGACAACCTCGACGGGCCCGGTCTCGTCGGTTCCCAGGCCGCGCTGGATCTGGTCGTAGCTATGGGCCCCCCAACCGGTGACGCCAAAACAACGCCCTCCCCCGTCGTAAGCCCACCAACGAATCCAACCGTACTGAAGCTCGGCGTGGTAAGGCCGCATCTCGGCCTGATTGGTCCAGACGTCCCACCAATCGCTGCTTCCGCCGTTGGGCATCCGTTCTTCCGCCGGTTGCGGTTTCCAATGGACCGGGCCGACGAAGTTCGGCGCCAAGACGGTCTTCACCTTGCCGAGGGCCCCGTTTTTTACCAAATCGCTGGCCCAATTGTTCAGCGGGATCGAACGCTGTTGCGTGCCGACTTGGGTAACACGACGATATTTCCGCGCGACATCGGCCATTGCACGGCCCTCGGCGATCGTCAGGCACATCGGCTTCTCGATGTAGGCGTCCAGCCCGGCGGCCATGGCGTGGCAGGCGACCCAAGCCCGGGCGTGGGTGGTGGTCTCGACCATCACGGCGTCGAGGTTTTCTTCGTCGATCATCTTGCGGAAGTCGGCATGTCCCTTCCAGTTCTGACCCTTGCCGACCGCGCGGCGTAGAGAGTCGATCCGGGGCTGAAAACAATCGCACACCGCCACCAGGCGAATCTCCGGAACGCCGAGGCAGTCGCGGGCAATGGTGTGCGATCGCCCACCGAGACCGACGATTCCGACGTTCACTTTTTCGTTCGGGCCGGGCCCTTCGCGACCGAGGGCCGACGCGGAAACAAACAAGGGCACGGAAACAACCGCGCTTTTGAGGAGATCTCGACGAGAAATGGAACCGGGTTTCATGGCGGGCTCCCTTCGAATAAGGTGGGAAATGGTGGGCGTCGGATGGGGGGCGCCAGCGCGCCGCTGCTCCGTCAAGCACGGTCTGGCCTACTTCTTCTCCAGTGAGCGCGAGCACGCACCCTGCTTTGCTACTTCTCCTTCTTGTCTTCCAGGGCTTGTCCGAGGGCCGGCACGAGTTTTTCGGCCGTCTCTTCATTGAGGTTGAAAATTGTGAAACCGGCCGCGCCTTCCTCGCGCGCGCTGCCGATCTGCTTGAGAACCTGCTCGGGCGAGAGCGCCGAGTGCGACGACGTGGCGCCGATGCCCGGGTAGATCGGCACGCGGCCCTCGACCAACCGGATCTGGTTTTTGACAAGCGAGCGAAAACTCTTGTCGTTGTTGGTGTAGTTCATGGGACAAAGAAAATCGACGTATCCCTCCTTGGCCCACGCGAGCCAATCCTGAGCAATCGACTTTTTGCAGCCTGGATAAAATCCGAACACGGCGGCCGAGATCTTGATTCCGGGCCGGACCCTTCGCGACTTCTGGGCAACCGTGGCGACGAAACTTGTGATCTGCTCGCACCGCCAGGCGTTGTACTGCTCGCGGCGATCGCCCGAGTGACAGTCGGCCGGCCAATTCTCCACGCGCCGCCCGCTCGCTTTCTCGAACCGCCGCCGGCATTCCTTGCAGAAGCAGTGATTGCCGTCGGGATAGCGGATGTAATCGAGATGCAGCCCGTCGACCCGATATTTTCGTGCGACTTCGAGCAGGCTTTGCAGTTCGAGCTTGACGTTGGCCGGATGGGAAGGGCAAAGCCACTTGCCCGTTTTGCCCTCGGCCGAAACCTGAAGGCGTCCTTTTTCGCGAAGTTCCTCGACGAACTCGTTCGGCGCGAGATGGCCCAAGTTCCAGCAGACTTTCCAGACGTGGACTTCAAGGCCGTGGCGATGCGAAGCCTCGACGCATTGTTCCATCTGATCGCCGTAACGCCGATAGACGCCGCTTTGCGGAACCACGGTGCTCGGATAGTGCGCCGCGCCGCCCCAGAGCATGTTGGGCAAGATCATGTTGAAACCCGACATACCGAGTTCCTTGGCCGTCCGCTCCCAATCGCCCGGATAAGCCCCCGTGCCCGAGTGGTTCCAGAATGCACGAATTTCGCGAGCGGGGGCCGGTTCGCCGGGGTTTGACGCCGCATCGAGCACGGACGCGAAACTCAGACTACCGATAAGCGACAAACAGCAAAATAGGCGCGCGATCATGATAGCTCCTTTTTCACGAGA
>JAFGIR010000156.1 GCA_016929515.1 Pirellulales bacterium
AGCATCAACACGGCGACGGAAGGAAGACCGATGCAATATCGAACCATGCCAAGCACCGGAGATCGCCTGTCGGCCCTGGGGCTTGGGTGCATGCGGTTGCCAACCACCGGGAAGAAGAAGCAAATCGACCGGCCCGCCGCGACCCGACTGATCCACAAGGCCATCGACGCGGGCATCAACTACCTCGACACGGCGTTCCCCTATCACAACGGTCAGAGCGAGTTGCTCCTGGGCGAGGCTCTGCAGGGTGGCTATCGGGAGCGCGTGAAGCTGGCCACCAAGCTCCCCCACTGGCTGGTCCGCGAGCCGGACGACATGTCCAAGCTCCTCGCGCGGCAGCATGAGAAACTCCGAACCGACCAGATCGACTACTACCTGGTCCACATGGTCTCCGAGCAACGATGGCAGACGCTCAAAACGCTCGGCATTGTCGAATTCCTCGAACAGGCGAAACGCCAAGGACGCGTCGGACACATCGGTTTCTCGTTCCACGGCGGACGCGAAGAGTTCAAGCGGCTGGTCGACGATTACGACTGGGAGTTCGTCCAGATCCAATACAACTATCTCGACACCGAGCATCAGGCTGGCCGCGAGGGACTGCAATACGCCGCCTCGAAAGGGCTCGGGCTTATCGTCATGGAACCGTTGCGCGGCGGGAACCTGGCCAAAACCCCGCCCAAGGAAATCCAACGCCTCTGGAATCGCGCGCCACGACACCACACGCCCGTCGACTGGGCCCTGCGATGGGTTTGGAATCACCCGGAGGTACACGTCGTTCTCTCGGGCATGACCAGCGAGGAGCAGCTCGACGAGAACCTGCGAACGGTTGACGAGGCCGAGCCGAATTTGCTGACGCCCGACGAACTGGCCCTGATCGACGAGGTGGCCGCCGCCTACCGCACGCGGACCCGAGCTGGTTGCACGGGCTGTCAGTATTGCATGCCGTGTCCGGCCGGCGTCGACATTCCCAATTGTCTGCAAACGTTGGACAGCTACTCGCTGTTCGGCAACAAGGCGGCGCACCAATTCTCGTACATGGCCCTGGCCATGGGCGTCATGGACGACCAGCGAAAGCTGGCGTCGCAATGCACCGAGTGCGGGAAGTGCACCGAAAAGTGTCCGCAGCAGTTGCCCATTCCGGGCTTGTTGAAGGAAGTCAGCGCCACGTTTGAAGGATTCGCGGCCCGACTCACGATGCGGCTGGCTCGCTTCTATCTCTGGTTCGTCCGCCGGCGATCGATTCGCTAGCCGGCCAAGCCCCAACCAAGCCGCGTTCCGGTTGCGGCTTGTCCGCGCCCGAGCCGCAAGGCCCTCGTCTCGCTACAGCTTGATCGGAAAATCAATGACGTTCTCTCCGTCCTTCACCTCTTTTTTCAGTTCGGACTGCTCATTGAATTGAGGCGGCAGCGTTTCCGGCTTCTTGAGATTCTCATTTTTGGTGGTGATCGAAACGGTGTGCATGCCGATCATGGCCCCGTCGCGTTGGGGGCTGAATTTCAGCACATAGTGCCCCTTCTCGTCGGTTTCGCCGTAGGACGGAGAGGCCATCGGATCGTCCGGCTGAAAACTGACCAATGCGCCGACAACCGGTTTTTCGTTCAACGTAACCGTGCCTTCGACAGAAACCAATTTGGGGCCATCCTGCCCGCACCCTAGAGTGAAGACAAGTGCTACGCCCATCCAGGCAAGTGCTTTGCGTGTCACGACATCTCCCGAAGTTCTGTGTTTACAGGTTTTTTGAAACCAGAGGTCAGGTGCTTGTCACTGCTCGGCGTCGTGGAGAATCTCGGCTTCCGCGGCTCCGGCCTGGATTCCCCTCAAGGCGGCTACTCGTCGATTCCGTCGATCGGCATTCCATCGTCGCAAGAAGCCAGCCGCTGGTAAATACCCAACTGATTGGCATCATAGGCGTTGGGGTTGGCCGGACTGTAATTGTGACTGGAAATACCGCCGTTGTTGAAGCTGATACTGTCCGAGATGAATCTCACCGCGCCGTCCGCCATGGCAAAGTGAGCCCCGCCCACGTGGTCGCTACTGAAACCTTCGGTACACGTATTATGGGCGCCGGTGGTCGGATGGTTGAGCTTGATGGAAGCGCGCCCCAGCACATAGTAGGAACCCCACATGTCCGGACCCGGAGGATTCCGGCAACCGATCCACGATCCGGCCAGGCAGCGACCGTTCCGTTCTCCCAACAAGAATGTATTGGAAGCGCCGTCGGTAATATCGCTGAAGCGAGTCTCGCTTTCGGAGAACATCACGCCGTTGTTCCGGCAATTGTTGAACATCGAGTCACACCAATCGTTGTCATACAGTCCCTTTACCGCCATGTAGTTCGACGTGGACGGCTCGAAGCCGCTTGGTGAGTGAACACTGTCAAAGTGACGAGGGCTACCGCCTCCTACTTCGGGATAGCAGGCCAGCACCCCACTTATCGTGTGCGGCAACAGCGGAGGAAAACCATCCGCGGGACAACGAAAGACGGCAAGCGGTGTCTGCAGTAGCGCGATCTCCGGCGATGCCAGACTTCCACCAGCGGCGATAAACACATCGGACAACGTTCGATCGCCCGCTCCCAACGAATCGTAAAGAGCCTGCTCCTCCAAATGCGGGAGCACCGCCACGGTCCAACCCCACGAAGCCGTGTAACGCGCGTTTTGCATGAATCCAGGCGGAAACTTCTGGTTGCGGGTTTGATAGTTGTGCAGCGCCAAAGCCTGATTATGGATGTTGTTCTTGCAGGCAACACGACGCGCGGCACTGCGAGCCGCGACCACGGCCGGTAGTAGCAGTGCAATGAGAATTCCGATGATGGCGATTACGACCAACAACTCCACCAACGTAAAACCGTGCCTTTTCATTACATCGATCCTTCGCAGACGTATCGAAAAAAGTCGGAAGCGGGGTTCTGTTCGATCCCGATCCCGGATGTGCCATGCTGCAGATCTCTGTCCGCCACTTTAAGCGACATTATCTCCGAACATCTGTCGCTTGTCCACCGCAGCAGATGAATACGCACGGACAAAGATTGTCATGCGTGAGAATTGCCCAAGAATGTACCGGCAACCACCGAACACCCCCAAAATGGACTGCATAAGAAGCAAAAACAGAACCTTCGTGAATGGAACGGCTTGGGGTGCGCTTTCGCGGCTTATTGAAGAAATGTCTCGTCGCTCTTACATGTTCGCCACCGCACTGCGCGGCGAAGTGACACACGACTTCGTCAACAGGCCGCTAGAATTCGTAGGCGGCCATGAACCCGGCAGTGCCGGGTCTGCACATGGGCGTGATGGCAAACGCGCGGCGCCGAAACGTGGCTTCCGTCTGATCGACACTGCGGCAGGCCAGATAGGCGATCCACCAGCCCAATCCGACCTGCGATAGGTAGTGGGCGTCGTCCTCGACGCGCGACCAGGCCGGCAGCGTCGACATGAAATAGAAGCACGCCTTCGCGTAGCGGTTTTCGATCATCTGTGCGGCCGTAATGAACGGAACGGCGCCGATAAACGCGTGGCCGCTCGCCGCGTTGTCGTCTTCGAAGGGCCGCCACGACGACTCGTGATCGAATTCGCCGGGCCGCGATCCACCCAACGCGAATTGCAGGAACAACACCGACGGAAATCCAACCAAATACGCACGACCGCTCCTCGCGCCATATCTGCCCATCGCATCGAAGAACGGGTAGTCCTCCAGCAGCCACCCGGTGACGGCCAGTCCAACGACCGCCGGCGCGGCAACGTGGCCCTCGCCAAACGCCTTCCAGAAGTCGGCAAACTCGTCAGCGTCTTCGCAGCGGACCTCCTCCCGCACCCACTCGCTGAAATCGTGGTCGAGCGACGTGTTGGCCAAGATACTTGCACCGCCGATCCCGAGCAACAAATCGGCTGTGCCCGGCCAAAGATAGTAGTTCCGATGGTCGCGCAGGGCCTTCCACCGAAATCGGCCCAGCGTCTCGGGCAACCGAGGGCACGCGTACCCGGTTCGATCGACCAAATCGACTTCCACGCAGCGAGCAACGCGATATCCTCTCACAGCCAACTCCGGCACCCATCGGCCGTCGCCCTCGTCGGAGATCCGCCCCAGGTAGGCTTCCGTCAGCGCGCCGGGAGCCATTTCCGCAACCGGCGGCAGCGATTCGATCTCCACGGTATCGCCTGCCTGCCAGGTTATCCTGCCGATCAGACCGGATTGCATGTCGTCGTGCCTCGGCGTGTCGCGTCCGACCATCAGCGCCCCCGTCGCCAAAATCTCGCCGGAATCGTCCCACGACGCTGGCCGATCCCGATCGCTTCGAGCCCGTTGCGGCAAACTCGCAAGTTCCTTTTCCTCGCCCCCGGACGCAGAAGACGCCCCCGCTGTGTCAACGTCCTCGATTTCGGTCGGCCCACGAGAGTGTCCGAGCTGGCGGGGCGGGGCAAACGTCCAACGCTGGCTGCACGCGTTGGTGAGCGTGAGCAACAGGACGCACCCGAACATCCAGACACAGCGTCCCCGCAACCCAATCATTCATCCCCCCACAACCAATCCACGAAGCCGCCGTTGCGTTTCTTCCCTGTCTGCGGCTGCGTAGAACCGGGTCACCGCTCAAGGTCTCTTCGACCGTTGGCGCAGACCTCGACCGAGAGGCGCAACGGCTCCCATTGCGACTCAGTGTCGTGCCACAGACTTCTCGGGCTATGCCCATCGCCACCCATTACGAACGGTACGGCCACGCCCATCAGCCTCATCGGGACCGACAGTCTCGGAGCATGAGGCACCACCCCTACAGCCAGAACAACCGGCATAACCGCTATATCTTCCAGTCGTCGTCCCAAGAAAGACACATTCTTCGACACCCCCCGCCAGTGGGCATTGTATAATTTTCTTGCGGAAAACCGGGTCGGATTGTTGACAAGAGGATCCGCTCTGACTAAGCTCGACACTGACGCATCTGATATATCAGATATATCAGCGATGGCTGTTTTTCAGCTCCGCCGCTCGTCCGGATGCGTTGGGCTGCAAACGAGGCCTACTCCATGAATATCAGTCTCAAGGATCGCGTCTACCGCCACGTCCGTTCGAAGATCGTCCACGGCACACTCGCGCCGGGCGACCGTCTTTCGCATCGGGCACTGGCCAAGGAAGTCGGCGTTAGCTACACGCCCGTCCGCGAGGCGATCAGCCTGTTGGCCAGCGAGGGTCTCGTCGAGTGCCATGCTCGCCGTGGCACGTTCGTTTCGGTACTCGGACGCAAGGATATCGCCGACATGTTCGACCTGCGTGCGGCCATTGAGACGTACGCCATGGAAAAACTGGCCGGCAACATCAGCGCCGAGGCGTTAGGCGAAGTCCGGGCAATCAACCAACAGCTTCGGGATATCTTCGAAGAGGTGAAACAAACCGACGGATCTCTTTGGGTCTCGCAGGAAGCAAGAATCTGGATGCGCAGCGACCTTGCCATTCATTTGACGCTCCTGTGCGCGGCGGGGAACCCTCGCCCGGTCAAGACAATTCAGGACATGCACTTGCCCCATGTCGCGGGCCAGTCCGATCAGGCGCCGTCGCTTGAAGGCTTGGAGTTTGCCATCACTTCGCATGAGGCGTTGTTCCAGGCACTCGAACAGGGAGAGGGCGAGCGGGCCAGAAAACTCGTCGCACGACATATCGAGCACGGATATACGAGCACGATCAAGGCACTCGAGGCAGGGCATTTCGGCAAAATCAAGGACTGGGAAGGCCCCGAAAGGGAGTTGCCCGCCACGTTGGCGCGACGTATCCGCATGCTCGAAATGGGATTCTGATCGGGAAGTGTCACCCGAACAGGGTGCAGAACGCGGTTGGCGTGCAAGGGACGTTACGAGCGGAGGGAGCACTGGGTTGGGGCGGTGGCATCGAACGGCACGGTGACCGTCGACGGAGTGGTTGCCGAAACCAAGCGGAAAAACACGATTTCATGCTCACTCGTTCAAAAAGAGGGGGTGCAGTTGGCCACGTACTGGGGTTCCGGCCCCACGGCGACGTGGGACCAAGGTGATTTCGACCACGACGGCTTCGTGGGTCCCAGGGACGCGTCGATTCTCGCGGCCAATTGGGGATACACCAGCTCTCCATTCGAGGCTTCGGCCGTGCCCGAGCCCTCGATGGCGATCTTGCTGTTGACCCTGCCGCCGGCACTGCTGCTGAAGCGTCGGCGATAGAAAGACGGACAATGCGCCGCGAGGTTCGACTGAAGCTTGTGCGTGACTTCGTGTGCAAGGAAGACCCCGCATGGGGGCCAGGCCTTGCAAACGTGATGTGAAGTTGTCTGCGGCGCGTTTCGGGGTGTCACTGCTGACTTGTTCCACAGTTTCTTCAGAGACTCTCCTTCGCACTGTTGGACTTGTGCGGCAGTGGCACCCACGCGCAACATGTTTTCAAGGAGAACTTTCGGCGGAACGAGGCCGGAACAGAGAAGGGGCGTCTTTATCTGCTTCCCAATGGAGACGATCGACATGACGGTCTCTTCCGGCATTTCGACCCGCGACATGGGCGAAACCGTGGCGCGAGATTTCTGACCGCAAGGCAAGTACACTCTTCAACAGACTGTTGGAACGGCTCAGCGCACGGCCGGCAACTCGCGGCGAAAGGCGGTCGGCGTCTTGCCGGTTATCCGCGTGAAGACAAGGCGAAACCGCTGACTGTTCGGAAATCCGCAGCGGTCGGCCACCTCGGCAATACTCACTTTCTCGCGTCCGGCGAGAAGCTCTTTCGCCCGATTCACTCGCGCGTAGCACAGGTAGTCGTAGGGTGTCCGGCCGACGCACTCGCGGAAGAGGTTTTCCAACCGGCGCCGCGAGATGGGCAACAGCCGCAGCAGCTTCTCGACGCCGAACGCCTCGCCCAAGTGATCCTGAATATACCGAACGGCCGTGGCGACGTGCGGATCGTAAATCGCAATGACGTCGGTCGACGCTCTCTTGACAACGCCGTCGGGAGGAACCAAGAGGTCTTCGTCGGGCGGAGGCTCGCCGGCCATGAGCCGGTCCAGCAGCGTGGCCGCTTCGTAGCCCACCCGATAACCACTCCGCGAAACACTGCTCAGCGGCGGCTGGCAGAACTCGCACACGACGTCGTCGTTGTCCACACCAATGATGGCCACGTCGTTGGGAACGGCCAGCCCAAGCCTTAGGCATTCGCCCACCAGCAACCGTGCCCGAGAATCGTGAACGGCCATGATGCCGACCGGAGGAACGATTCCGTCGAGACAATGGCTAATCTCGTCCAGGCCCGATTGCCACGAGGCGTCGGGATTGGTTCGCCGGTCGGTTTCGTAGATCTGGAGTTCCCCGCCCGCTTCTTCAATCTGCCGAGCAAAACCATCGCGACGTTGATCGGAATACCACACGCCCTTGAGTCCGAGGTAAACAAAACGCCTCAGCCCACATTCGAGCAGATGGTCGGCGGCCAGTTGCCCGATGGCGTAATGATCGACCATGACGCGCGGTAGCTCGCAATCACGAAGCGTACCGGCCAGGTTGACCACGGGAATTCCCAAACGCTTCGACTCCTTGATTTCCTCCTTCGTCGTGATCACGCCGATCACGCCGTCGCCAGGCCAATCGCGCAGACTACGAATCGGCATCGCCATGGTCTCGGGAAACGAACCTCCGAGCGCGGGACTCACGGTGAAAGTCCACGCGCCGTGCTCGCGCGCATAGTCGGTCACGCCGCGCATGAACAACGCGAGATAAGGAACGGCCAACGGAAACGCCAAGGCCACGTGCTTACCGGTTTTCTTGGGCAACATTTTTTCAACCCATCTTGATCAATTCTGAAGACGGCTACGCATATCGGATCAGGTCGTATCGCATTGCGATGCGCGAAACGGCAATCGCCGCAGCGGGTACGCAATTCAGCGCTTCGATTACGCAAAACAATGCTTGATCGTAAAGTCTTCACGCAAATATACTAAACCCGTGGAACGTTGAGCAAGTGGAAAAATACTACGGCTTCGCCCGTTGAACCGGTTGGAGAGACCGCTAAACGGAGCGCCAAGGTGGTGCGAAGCCGAGGTGGCCCTAAATCGTTTTTTACTTGTCGTGGTTTCTCTTCTTGCCACGCTAACGTTTTGTCCAGACTCACAGGGAGAAGTACTAATTGCTGCGTACGGTCATGCGTACGGCTAGGGGTGCGATTCGTTCTTGAGAGACCTCGTGGGGAGTCGACCGGAAGAAACCCACCGGTGAGCATCTCGGAACGAGCGTCTCGTGGAGAGGGACAGGCTGAGGCACGCGTGTCTTTCGAAATTCGTTCAACAGTCTTATTCCACGGAGCAACATTATGAGTCGACCTGTCAAAATCACGTGTCTCGTGTTGATTGTGAGCTTGGGGTGGGCATTGCCCTTGCATGCTCAAAACACCGTTCTCTGGAACAATGGCGCCGGGGACCACGACTTCGCCAACGGGTTGAATTGGGACTTGGGTTATCCCACGGACGTTGATGTCGCTGTCATCCAAAACGACGGCTACGCGGACCTTAGTACGGCGCCGGCCGCGATCGGCTCGATTCGTATAGGGGCCGACCTCGACACGAGTTTCCCGGCTCTGCCACCCGGTTCCGGAACTCTCAATGTGCTCTCCGGCGGATCATTGTCAAGCACCACCATCTATCTCGGCGATAGCGGTGGGCAAACCGGGACGCTGAACGTCAGCGGCGGCGACGTCAACTCGAACAACAACTCGCTTTGCGTGGGCTATGGCGCCGACTGCACGGGCAATTTCAGCATGACCAGCGGAACGTATACCACCGCGGGTCATCTCTACCTTGGTTCCGGCGTCGGTGCCCAAGGATTCATCGACATCTCTGGCGGAACGCTCAGCTTGACGAACGAGAACAGAGGGGCCTGGTTGGGTCACGCCGATGAAACCTATGGCGTGGTGAATTTGTCTGGCACGGGAGTGATTCAGACCGCCGGTACCATGGATACCCATATCGCCGAACAAGCGGGATCCGTCGTCGTCTTCAAGCAGAACGGCGGTACCTATCAGGCTGACGGCTCCGGAGCGTACACGCGAGTTGGCACCGCGGGGGCCGGCACGATCGAAGGAACTGGATACGGCTTCTATGAGCTGAAAAACGGCGATCTGAAATCTTATGGCCTGTTTGTCGGCGACAGCACCGATAACGTGGGAGCACTCTATCAGACAGGAGGCACCACAACCATTTCGCAATCTGTTCGAGTGAGCAGTTCGGGCAACGGCATCGGCACTTACAACCTCACCGGGGGAACGCTCACGGGAGCCGTCGGAGATGTGGAATACATGTACTGCGGCGGTACCGGCAGTACCGGCAATTGGGGCCACGTCAACGTTAGTGGAACCGGACAGATCACTAATTTTGATTACATTCGAATCTCCTCTTCCACTTCAGGAAACAGCAAAGGCTACCTTACCATCGGAACCGGTGGTCTCGTCTCCGTCGGAATAGTCGGCCAGTCATACGCCACGGTTGAAGGTGAAGGAGAAGCGTTCCTCGCCTTCCATGGTGGCACGCTACAGGCAAGACGCACTTCGACGAATTGGGTGAAGGTGCCGTCCGAGACCGGCGGAATTTTCGTCGGCACCGAAGGCGGTATCATCGACACCCAGGAGTTCGACGTAGGCATTACCCAACCAATCCAACACCTCGAAGGATACGGCGTCGACTCCATCACCGTGACCGATCAAGGCGCCGATTACGCCGGTCCGCCCGTCGTCCAAATCTCCGGCGGTAGCGGCTGGGGTGCCACGGCCGTCGCAAACGTCGATACCGACCCTCTGAGTGCCAACTTCGGTAAGCTCACCGGAATCACGGTCACGAACCCCGGCTCGGGCTACCAGACGGGCGACACCCTCACGGTCGAACTGCTCCGAGGTGGCTATTCCACCATCGCCACGGCCACCGTCTCGTTGGCCGAAAACGCCGCCATGGACGGCGGGCTGGATAAAATCGGCACCGGCACGATGACCCTGGCCGGCGCGAATACCTATACGGGCCTGACCGATGTCCAGGCCGGTGGCCTGGTCGTCACCGGCTCGATCGCCGGCGACGTCGACGTCGACGCAACCGCTTCGCTCGGCGGCAGCGGCTCGATCACCGGGGACGTCGACCTCAACGGCACCTTCACCGTCGACTACGACAGCGACGCCGATACGGTCGACCTGCTGACCATCGTCGGAGAACTCGACCTGACCGACAGTACGATCAGTCTTGTCGACGTGGGCGCCGGCACCGATCCGCTCGCCGGCGACACCTACGTGCTCGCCACCTACAGCTCTCTGGTCGGCACACCGACCACCGAATTGGGACTCCAGACGGGCTGGACCATCGACTACGCCTACGATTACGACGGAGGCACGGACAATAGCATCGCGCTGTTCGTGCCCGGTGCCGTCCAGATCCCCGGCGATGCCGACAACAGCGGGTACGTCGATGAAACGGATGCCTTGGCGCTCGCTACTCACTGGGGCGCCAACGGCACGGAAGTTGGCTGGAGCGACGGCGATTTCGACGGCGACCACGTCGTGGGGCCGAAGGATGCCTCGATCATGGCCGCTCACTGGAACTACGGCACTCCTCCGCCGGCCGAAGCCTCGGCCATGCCCGAGCCGTCAACCCTGGCTGTCCTCCTTGCCGGGCTGGCGAGTTTGGCCTTCTTCCGGCGAAGGAGCTAACACGGGGGGCCGATTGCGACGAGCAGCTCGGTCAACCACTCGACCGAGCTGCTCACCTCGGCGGCAACCACGCAAGAACGCGGCTTGCC
Source organism: Pirellulales bacterium (assembly GCA_016929515.1). Taxonomy (GTDB): domain Bacteria; phylum Planctomycetota; class Planctomycetia; order Pirellulales; family Thermoguttaceae; genus UBA11386. Next base: position 10,761 of record JAFGIR010000156.1, read on the forward strand.
GCCCGCAACATGAACCAAAACGAAGCAAGAAGAGCCGCAGTTACGTCCATCTATTTCACTTCAAGACTAGGGAGAATGCACCATGCGAAAAACTATGGTTGCGGCGGCAACGCTGCTATTGCTGGCGACGCTCGGCGCGCCGTTCGCGTCGGCCGAGTGGATACCGTTGGTGAAACTCGATATTCTCGACGATGGAAACGCCGGTGAGACCTTCGTCGAAGACGGGTTCACCGGCTGGGCACCGAAGGTCACGGGCGACGCTGATCCACCTCCAACCTCGACAACCATCGAAGGAATCACCATCAGCTTCGACGTCGGGGCCTATCAGCAAGATCGTTTCAGGACCTTGCCGGCCAATACCCCTGCTACAAAGATGTACCAAGACACCTTCTGGGGACGAGCGGCCGACCTGAACGATAAAGGACTCGACATCACCCTCAGCGGACTGACGGCCGGGCAACCGTACCTCGTCGCGCTCTACGCCTACGATTATGCCGACTGGAACGGCACGCAGAGTTGCGACTGGACAGCCAACGGCGAGTTTGCGTTCAATATCTCTTGGTACGCGGAAGACGACGATGGTCTGCCGATCGACCTACCCACGTCGCTCGACACGTTCAAGCGCACCGTTGTCGTCGAAGCCGACGGCAATGGTGAAATTCTTCTCGTCAGTTCACCGGGTACGGGCGTGCCAAGCACGACCTACTGGGCAAACTGCTCCGGACTTGAAATCTACGGCGTGCCCGAGCCAGGCATGATCGTTTCTCTGTTGGGTGCTGTTTTCGCGGGGTTGATGATTCGGCGACGCAAGTAGCAGGGATCACCACCAAGGCAGGGCGGGCATTGGGCTCGTCCCACACACGCCTCGTGGCCTATGGACCGGTTCTCGGGGGAACAGCGAGAACCGGCCGGCCACGCCGGGCGGGGGCGAGGTCTGCCTTCAAACCACGGTCGCAACAGGAGAAAAGGAAAGGATGTCTTGTCACAATATCGCTTGCTGCAATCCCTGTCGGGAATCGGCTCGGCGAAAACCATTACCCTGGGGTTTCACGCTCGTCGAGCTTCTGGTGGTCATCGCCATCATCGGGATCCTGGTGGCGCTGCTGCTGCCGGCCGTGCAAATGGCGCGCGAGGCGGCGCGGCGGATGCAGTGCACCAATCACCTGAAGCAGATCAGCCTGGCCCTGCATTCGTACCACGACGTTCACAACGTCTTGCCGTTCGCCTGTGGCTATACGATTGCCAGAACCGGCACGTGGGTTTCCTTCATTCTGCCGCAGTTGGAACAGCAACAGACATACGACCAGATCAACTTCAACGTGCGGCTGAGCGACGCCGTGAACCGGATTCCGGTCACGACGCCCATCCCTTGGATCGTCTGCCCAAGCGATCCGTCGTCGGCCGAACCGGTCATGGATTGTGCCTGTTTGTCTTCGGCGCTAAACCCCAACCCGTCGCTGAAGCTCTGGTATCCGGCCTGCATGGGCCCGACGCACGATGACGATTGTGGCTTCTGCCCCGAAAGGAAGCGGCACGCGGGCGACGTCGACAGCTATTGCTGCCAGGGCTGGAACTTCGGCTCGTACGATCCCGGAAACAACTCCACCGGGATGTTTGGACGTTATCCGGTGGGCGTGAAATTCGGCGACGTGACCGACGGGCTGTCGCACACGATCGCGGCCGGCGAGACCCTGCCCGATCAGTGTGTCTACAACGGCGCCTACGCAAACAACTTCCCGCTGTCCGGCACGTCGATCCCGATCAACACGTTTGAAATCTGTAACGCGGCCGGGGGAAGATACTACGAAGCGTGCGGCTACAAAAGCTTTCACCCCGACGGCGCCAATTTCCTGATGGGGGACGGAAGCGTCCATTTCCTGTCCGAATTCATCGACTACCGGCTCTACAACAACCTGGGCACCCGGGCTGGCGGAGAGGTTGCCCAGTTGCCCGACTGACCCGACTTCGTGCCCTACGCAAAGAGAAACGCCGTGAATATGACGCATCATCGGACGTCCCGGCGCGCGGCGAGGTTACTCGGCTTGGGCGTCGTGGTCCTCGGCACGCTCGCCCTGTGCGGTTGTGGCCAGTCGGGCCCCGAACGTATCCTCGTCCACGGCAAGGTTACTTTTGCCGGAGGGCCGCCGCCGGCCGACGGGATCATCTTCTTCGCACCCCTCAAGCCGGCCGAAGGACTCACCGCAAGGCCCGGCCGCGCGCGATTCGCCAAGGGCGACGGCGCCTTCGCCGTGACGTCGGTCCAACCAGGAGACGGTCTGGTGCCGGGTACGTACCGGG
>JAFGIR010000157.1 GCA_016929515.1 Pirellulales bacterium
ATGGTCGAGAACCGTTTCGTGGGCATGAAGAGCCGCGGCGTTTACGAAGCGCCCGGCATGACGGTCCTCTACGAGGCCCATCGCCTGGTCGAGCAGTTGACCGTCGACCGCGATCTTGTCCACCTGCGCGACCGCCTGGCGCCGGAGGTGGCCGAGGTTGTCTACTATGGGTTCTGGTACCACGCGAAGATGGATGCCCTGCTGGCCTTCATTCGCGAGGCCCAACGGCCGGTCACCGGCGAGGTGAGCCTTGACCTGTACAAAGGCAACATGATCGTCGCCGGACGCAAAAGCCCCAACAGCCTCTACGACGAGGGAATCGCGACGATGGAAGGGGGCGGCTCCTACAACCAGACCGACGCCGAGGGTTTCCTCCGCATCCAAGGCCTGCCGAGCCGCGTCCAAGGGCGAGTCAATCCGCGAGAGTATTGACGAACGCCGAATCGCGACTCGCTGCACTCTACGACCTCCGCCATAAGCCTCGGCGCGAATGTCGGCGCGAACAAACCGGCACCGCGCGTCGCCGACCGTCTGCTGCCGGGCATGGGCGATCGAGGCGGGCGAGAAATCGATTCCGTTGGTAGGGCGCGCTTGCACGCACCCTACGCTTACGCGTCTCGCAGGAACGATCCGTAATAGAGCAGCCCGACGAGTGTTTTCGAATCGCGGATTCGCCCGTCTCGGATCATGCGAATCACCTCGTCCCACGGGGTTTCGCGGACGGTGATTTGTTCGTCGCCTTGCAGGTCTTGCTCGCCCGGTGTCAAGCGCGTGGCCAGAAACATGTGCATTTCCTCACTCAAGATGCCCGGCGACATGAAAAAGGTGTTGATCGGCTCGATCCGCTCGGCGCGATAGCCGGTTTCTTCGATCAATTCGCGCCGGGCCGTCTCGGCCGGGTCTTCGTCGGGTTCGCGGGTTCCGGCCGGCAACTCCAGGAGCGTCTGGCCGACGGCCGGCCGAAAATTCTCGATCAGGCAAATCCGGCCGTCGTCCAACACGGGCAGGATGGTCACCGCGCCCGGATGGCGGACGATCTGATAGACGTGTGCCCGGCCGTCGCCGGTCCGATGGGTTTCCTGCACGACGCGAAAGAGCCTCGTCTGGAGCAGTATTTCGGATTCGCTCATCGTGGAACTCCTCGCCAGGCGGGGGGACGTGCCGTCACGCACGGCCAAACCGATCCGCGCGACAGCATACGAACAAACAGCACACAGCATACTCGCCATGCGGGCTACGCCCAAGGACCCCTGCCGGCGTTGTCGTCACGATCGTCACGACTGTTTTAGTCGGCTGGACAAAGACAAAACGTTCCAGGAGCGCCACGAAGGAATGTACGAACCCCCCGCGAGTGACGTACGTTTCTATACGGTATCTACCCGCGAGAAAACAACGAGGTCACTTCTCGTTTCGGTCGATTGAGCACATGCCCGCGACACAAACCACACTCTCGCCGTCCCCCCAAAACGCCGTCTCCGACGCGACCGTTGCGCGAGACGTCTTGACTCCGCAGGTCTCGCACTTGCTTCGTCGGGCGTTTGGCGTCGAGTTCACGGTGGTCGACGGAGAGTCGGGCCAGTTGTTGCACGCCGCCACGGACCAACCGGCCCGCGATTGGTCGTCGCGCGTCGAACTGTGCCGGGCGGTTGCCCAGCGCGGCTCGGCCGAGTTTGTCGAGGAAGAAGACCCCTTCTCGGTTCTGGCGTTGCCGATCGCGGGTCGCCGCGACGACCCGAGTCGCGTGGTGGTCGCCACGTTCGTGACCCGGCCGATTGAACACGACGACGACCTGGGCGCCGGCGCGCGGATGCTGGGGCTCTCGCCCGAGGCGGCTCGCGATTGGGCTCTTCGGCAGGCGGTCTGGCCGATCGAGATACTCGAGCGAATGGCCGATCTGACGATGGAACAGTTGTCCGCCAGTCGTCGAGCCGAGGCGTTGGACCGCGAGGTGCGAAGTCTGTCGAGCAATTTGTCGGCGACCTACGAGGAGATCAGCCTGATCTATCGCATGACGCAAAACTTGCGACTTTCGGAGGGCGACGAAGCGTTGGGCCAAATGGCGTTGGAAGGTCTTGAAGAAGTCGTGCTGGCCGACGCGTTGGCCTTGCTCATGTTGCCGGTGGTCGGCGAGGAAGAAGCCTTGCGGCAGCCGGCCCGATGCAAGGACGTTCTGTTGACTAGGGGCGAGTGCCCCGTCGACGGCGACCAACTCAAGGGCCTGATCGAGCACCTAGGGCTCGGTGTCGAGAGTCGCCCGCTGGTGGCCAACGAGTCGGTCACGCAAGCGTCTTCCTGGCCGATTCCGGCGGTGCGGCAGTTGATCGTGGTGCCGTTGGTCGAGGGCGACAATCTGTTCGGCTGGCTTGCGGCAATCAATCACCGCGACGGCCTCGAGTTCGGAAGCATTGAAGCGAATTTGATGCATTCCGTGGCGACCATCCTCGGCATCCACAGCGGCAACATCAACCTCTATCGACAACAGTCGGAGATGTTCGCGGGCGTGGTTCGGGCGATGGTCTCGGCGATCGACGCCAAGGACCCCTACACCCGAGGCCATAGCGACCGCGTGGCCCGAGTCAGTGTTTGCCTGGCCCAGGAATTGGGTTGCGACGAGCGGACGCTCACGTCGATCTATCTGTCGGGCCTGTTGCACGACGTCGGCAAAATCGGCATCGACGATCAAGTTCTGCGCAAGCCCGACCGCCTCACCGACGAGGAATACACGCACATCAAGTCGCACGTGACCGTGGGCCACCGGATTCTCAGCGACTTGAAGAAGATGGACAACGTTTTGCCCGTTGTTTTGCACCATCACGAAGCATGGAACGGCGGCGGCTATCCGAGCGACATGCGAGGCGAAGAAATTCCGATGACCGCGCGCATCGTCGCGGTGGCCGACGCGTTCGACGCGATGAGCAGCGATCGGCCTTATCGCAAGGGAATGCCCGACGAAAAAATCGACGTGATTTTCCACGACGGATCGGGCAAGCAGTGGGATCCGACGGTCGTCGACGCCTTTTTCCGCGCGAGAGAGACGATTCGCGAAATCAGTCGTCGCCAGCGCGAAGGTTTCGAGAGCGACCTCCAACTCTGGACGCCGTAACCGCCTATTCCACCTCGACGAGCGGCTCGACTTCGCCCGCCTCGTCGAATCGAGCGAACAGCATCTCGCTCGACAGATTGTGCCCCAGCAGCGTCCGGTTCGCACGCTCGGCCAACGAACGGTAGATCAACCATTGATCGCGGCCGCTATGGACTCGATAGCCGACGGCCACGTCCGCCGGTTGAATCACTCGCTCGGCGGCCACGGTCAACTGGCGCCACGTTCGGCGCCGGGTCATTCGGCGCGGATCGAGATCGAACAGCAACGGACAATACATCGAGCACCCCTTGGCCTGCTGACGCAACTCCAACCCGGCGGCCGTTTGTTGGAGCGTGCCCACGCCACGACCTCCCTGCCATTCCGGCAAGGCCAACGGCAACACCAACGCCGCCCGGCGGCGAGCGACAAGGTAAGCCTCGCGGGTTTCGGGCATTCCGTCGAGCGAGACGCCCGCTTCGAGAGGCAGGCAACCGCGATATTCGATCGCGGCCGGCTCCGTGCCCAGAATGGCGTCGGCCAGCAACAGGACACGGTCTTCGCGAGCCATGATCATCTGGCGTTCGAGCCGCACGCCCTCGCTCAACTCGATTTCCAATTCCAAAAAGTCGGCGTCGTCGTCCGAAACCCAACACGTTTCCTCCCAGTCGGACTCGGGCCGAAGCGGCCGGTCGTCGAGGCGGACTTCCCACTCCCAACAACCCGACCAAACCAGGTCGCCGCGCGTGCTCAGTTCCGAGTAGACCGTCTGACCAGGGTAAAGAATCGACAGATGAGGGCTCGCTTGCGACCATTCAGGCCGCAAGACGGCCGCACAAGACCATTCCGAATGCGAGGCAGCCTCGGCCAAGAAACGACGGGCCCGGCTTTTCTTCGACTTCTTGCCACCGGGCAAGACAACGGCCGCAATGTCGTGGTCGTCCTTGTCGTCGTCAAACCCAACGGCGACCGCCAGCCAATCGGCCGACGCCGCGCCGGCCGACGACCGGGCCAACACTTGAGTACCGTCCGGCCGAGTCCATCGCAACGCCTGACGAACGGCCCATTCGAATTGCTCGGCCGCGCCCCGCTCGAAACATCCTCGTTTCCAGCTTTTGCCCAACGCCTGGCAACGTGTCCAACACGCCAAGAGCGGTCGTAGCTCATCGAGATTCTCTGCCCGGGGAAGTCCCTCGCCGTCAAGCGTTTCGGCAAGGCCGGCGGCTAGCGCCCGGCGGCCGGCACGTGCCAGTTTGCGGCAAGGTATCAATTCCGGAAACCAGTAGGCCAAGGTCAGAGCCACCTCGCCCGCAACCCACTGGTGCACCAAGGGCGACTCGAAGACCGACCATTGGGCCGCCTCGACCGACGAAGCAACCAGGTAGCTCAGCAAATTCCACCACGTTGCCGACGAGAGCACGCCGGCCAACCCAGGCAACACGCGCGAAAAAGCGACCGCTTCCAATCCATAACCCAACTTCCAACGACCGGCCGCCGCGTCGGTCATCCAGAGCAACGCTTCTTCCTCGAGCGTCGCCTCGGGTATCCCGCCGTCGTGTTCGACCTCCGACAGACGCTCGATCAAACCACGAGTGCCTTCGTCTTCGACACCGTCGGGCAAGGCCCAAAGCAAGGGCAAATCCTTCGGCGCGACGTCTCGGTCGAGCGGTTTGGGGGTTTTGCGACGAGCCAGATAGCTGGTCCAGACCGACCAGACTTCATCGGCACTACCCTCCTTGCGCGCCTTGCGCAACCGGCCCGGTGCTGATTTGTGCCAGAGCGAGGGCGCCGTGCCCAACGCAAAATCCATTAGTTCGAGAGAAGAAGTCGGGGGGATAATCGTGGAAGCCATAATCGTACGTTGTCAATCCGTCAAGATGTCGAATTAATAGACCAGAAAGTCGCCCTTGAACAATTGCCCCCCAGGTAGATATCCTACATAATCAATGCCTCGTCTGTTGGCGATAGACTCACGATTTTTCAGATTGTACGCGGGAGACGATAATCATGAAACCTCCCTGGTTGACAAAATCCTCCGTTTGCTGCCTGCTTTTTCCCCTTGGCGTGCTGTTTGCCATTGGTTGTGGCCCGTCGACCCGCGAATCCTCCCCACCAGTGACGCAAGTTGAACCGTCCGACACGGCCGTGCGGCCCGTCGACGATCCGGCCATTGAGCCGCCCCCCAAGGCCAATCCCTCCGAACCGCTTCCCGAATCGACGGCGGCAGAAGAGCTTCCCGATGAAGGACCGGTCAAGGAACCGGCCTTTTCGCCGGTTGAATCCGGGCCGGATAAACCGGCGACTGTCGCGACGGACGTCCCTTCGCCACCGGTCACGTGGGATCCTTATTCACCACAGGTTGAGAAGGCGACCGACTTGCCTGAGCAGCCTGCCAAATCCGACGAATCACTCGAACCCACGGAGCCGGCCGAGCCGCAGGCAATACCGTCTGCTCCGACCCAGCCAGTTCTACCCCTGGGCGAGGACATGTCCCGGCTGACTCCGCTCCAGCCGAATCCAACGGCCTGGGTCGACAAGAAGGGTCGTCGAGTCGTCATGCTTGCCGCGGTGTGCCAACGCAACGCACCGTTGGAGATGTTCGCCTGCCCGTCGGGCACCAAGGAGCACGAAGCGGTGGTCGTGGTTCCCTCGCTGGCCCGGGATATTCACGCCGCGTTGTTGGTCATTGGCGCCAAGCAGGGCGCGCCGGTCCAGTTTCATCCCGAATACAAGCCGGCCAGCGGCGCCGAAGTCGAAATCGACGTTCGATGGAAGGACGAAAAAGGCCAAATTCGCACGGCCAAGGCCCAAGAGTGGATTCGCGACATGAACACCAAGAAGCCGATGCGGCACAACTGGGTCTTCGGCGGAAGCAGTTTCTGGACCGATGAGCGAAACGGACGGCGCTATTATCAGGCCGACGGCGGCGATTTCATCTGCGTGTCGAACTTCCCCAGCGCGATGCTCGATCTGCCGGTCGAGAGCAGCCAGAAAGAGGGCAACTTGCTCTTCGAGGCGTTCACCGAAAATATCCCGCCCTTGGGAACGCCCGTGACCGTCATCTTGAAGCCCAAGTTGGAGAAGAGCAAAGAGAAATCAGAGTGACACCGCACTAGCACCTTCGCCAGAAAGTTAGTGCCGGTCACCCGTGACCGGGGAGCACGAATCCCGCAGGGTTTCGTGCGGTTCAACATCCAGCGGCTACAGGCAAATACTTCGTGCCAGTGGCACTACTCGACGTGATCGACGCGGTCGACGCGGAATTCCTTTTCGTGAATGCCCTGGATGACCGTTCCGAGATGGGGCATTTCGTGGCGGAGGTTGGCCCGAGCTCTCTCGATGGCTTCTTTTTTCGATCGGCAACTCACCGTATACTCAGCCCGACCGACCGAAACGCGATAGGTCTTTTCCGTGGTCTTTTCCATGGCTGGCCCTCCAACCCGGCCGTCCGCCAACCAATACCTTGTTTTGGAAATTCTCGGCATTAAGGCGATCAGGTTCAATAGGTCTGTGCGAGCGTGGACAGGACGCCTGTCGGCATGGATTTGCCGGCGGAAACACTAGTCCACGAGAGATTCGGGGTTTCTATGATGTCGGACCAGCCGTCGCTGCAACTTCAGCATCAAGCGTGGAGCCCGAATATCAGGACCCTGCTTCGTCGGACCAAGCATCCGACGGTCGTCCTGAGCACGGCGAAGGATCTCGTTTGTGCGAAATGACTTGAGGGCCTTCGCTACGCTCAGGACAACAGGGCCAGCCGGGGTCTTGCACAAGCTCCATCGGTGTCTACCAAACCAAGGTCTCTAACTCATCGTATGCGGGCGGTCCAGCCGGTGGACCGGACAAAGGAATCACCGTACCATGGCCGGCATGGGAGATTACTGACTGGGGGGGCGGCCGCAACAAAGAAGGGTGGAGTCATTATGAACTCAACCGCCGCGACAACGGCTTTCGTCGATCGGGAAAACCTATTTGCCGAGCGTTTTGCCGGATATACCACGGCGATGCGCAACGAAATGCCCGACCGAAGCATCGTCTATCACGTCGACCAGGGCAATCTTCTCAAAACGAGAGACGTGCTGGGCGAGAAGTTCTGTCTCAGCGGCGGCCTGCCCAACACATTTTTGTCGTGCGGCTCGGCCGAAAATGTTCGCCGGCGCGTCAAGGAAATTTTGGACATGGTCGCCGGCAACGGTGGCCATATCATGGACGCCAGCGCGATCATCCAGAATGATGCCACGGTGGAAAACATCCGCGCCATGACCAAGCCGACGCGCGAGCACGGCGTATACGGCCGGGGTCACAGCAGCACGCCGCCGACGCCGGGCGGCCCGCGCCCAACTTCTTCATCATTTCACGATGACGAGGCGTGGAACAGCTCTCGGGCCGTCTTGAGCATCCAACAGTATCGATCGAAGCCCACCTGGGGCGGCACGGAATGGTCGCTGTGAAAGACGTAGCCGCCTTCGCGGGCCACCGGCACTTTCCGGCGGAGCTCGGCCTCGAGGGCCGACTGCGAGTCGATCATTTTGCGGACGTCGATGTTGCCGTACATCGCCAATCGATGCCCGTAGCGGCCGCGCAGCCCGTTGACGTCCAGGCCGGCATCGGCCTGCAATGGGTTGAGCACGTCGAGCCCACAGTCGATCAATTCGTCGATGACCGGTTGAACGGCCCCACACGAGTGCATCCAGAAATGGATCCCGTGTTCATCGAGAAAACGCCCCAGTTCCATGCATGCCGGTTTCAACACGCTCTTCCAACTGGTCGGCGAGAAGAGCATCGATCGCGTCGAACCTAGGTCCTCGATCAAAAAGACGCCGTCGGGCTTCATCCCCAGTTTAAGGCAGTGGTTCAGAACGTCGATGACCAGCCTCGCGTAGGTTTGGGCCATGTCCCGGACCCAGTCGGGGTTCAACGCGAGGTCCATCAGCAGCTTTTCCATGCTGCGATGACGCCAGGTGGCCTCCCAGGGACCATAGAACTGGAAAAGCATGTAGCGCTGGGTTGCACGCAGCCGGGCGTATTTCGCGGCCGCTTCGTCCCACGTCGGATAAGGATCGAAATGGGCAAAATAGCTCGCCTCGTCGATTCGTGCCGGCTCGTCCGCGCTCGTGACGAGGGAAAAACGAGGCTTGATCCGTGCCCAAGCCGCTTCGTCGACCGTCACGTGGTCCGAGAATTTCATCGAACTCGAAATCCCGTCCCGCTTCGTCAGCGTGTACCCAAACCGGTCGCGAAACGTGATCATGCCGTCGCGACGTTCGAGGATCTCCTGGGCAAATCGCGGCGAGGCGTCCAGCGACATCGTGCAGAGGTCGAAATCGAAGTAATCCTCCGGGGCGACCCCCGGCGGCATTCCCTCTTCTCGCCATTTCTCGATCGTCCCGTCCCAAAACGACTCGTGGCACGGAAGCCGGTCGGGACGCTCGAAATGGAGCGCCGCTTGGATGCGTTGGCGATGCGTCATGGATGCCTGCTGCATTTTCGATTGCCCTTGCGGAACGAAAAACGGACAGCATGCCCACGCCGGTCGTCCGCATGTGGGAAATGCGAAGAAGGATCGCGTGGCCGACTCCGGCGATTGTCTTGCGGCGCCGCGCTATTCGCCTTCGTCCGACTTCGATTCGTCCGTTTTGTCGGATTGGCCCAACAGCCGCCCGACGCTGGCCAACAACCGGTCCATGGCGAACGGCTTGCGGATATAGTCGTCCACGCCGAGCATTTCGGCGTAGGCCTTGTGGCGGCTTCCTTCGTTGGCCGTGATCATGATGATTCGCAACGGCACCGGCCGGGTACGTCGCAGCCGTTCGAGCACCAGGAACCCGCTCCGCTTCGGCATCATCATGTCGAGAATGACCAGATCGGGATCCTCCCGCTCGGCCATCGCCAGCCCTTGGTTGCCGTCGCGGGCAACAACAACCTGGTATCCCTTGGCTTGCAAAGCCAGCCGCATCGACTCGACAATCTCGTGATCGTCGTCAACCAGCAGGATTCGTTTCGCTTCGCTCTCCATCTGATCCTCGGCCATGCGGTCTGATCCTCGTTAAGATACAGGCACCGGGCGTGCCGGCAAAAACCACGTTTATCCTAACCGCATCATCGGTTATTGGAATATCGGAAGCCCAAAAGATACACAAAAAGACCGGTAATCTTCAAGATGGGGCCAAGGTCGGCTGATGTTCGCATCGTCATGCCGGGACGCTCGTCACAAGATGCCCCTGAAAATGGGGCCCTCGCCAGCCGCTCTCCGACGCTGGGCAGTGCCCAGGTGGATAGTAGCATATGGGGGGTAGCCACAACGACCACAATGACGAGCAGAGATCACGGGCGTGCAAGTCTTGTTTTTGTTCCTGATTCGCTTGCGGTCATGAATCGGGAATCCGACCAAAGTCGGCCGGAGCGGCCAGCGCGTCGGTCAGCCGGCCAAGATACTCGTCTCGCGAAATCTCGATCGCGCCAAGACGTCTCGCGTGGGGCGTGAGTTGCTGGATGTCCAAGAGACGATAGCCTCGGCGTCGAAGATGGTTCACGAGATGAACCAAGGCCACCTTCGAGGCGTCGCGCACTCGATGGAACATCGACTCGGCCGCGAACAGCCCGCCGATCGCCACGCCATAGACTCCCCCGGCCAGCCGTCCTTCGTGCCACGTTTCGACGCAATGGGCGTGGCCCAGCTCGAACAATCGCATATACGCTCGGATGATCCGCGGCGTGATCCAGGTGCCGCCTTCCCGTCCGGGTCCCACCGCGCAACCACGAATCACGCCGGCGAAGTCGCGGTCGCTGGTGACCTCGAATCGGTCGGAACGCAACGTGCGGCACAGACTTCTCGATACGTGCAGCCCATCGAGTTCGATAATCGCCCGCGGATCAAGCGACCACCAGAACATGGGCTCGTCGCGATCGCCCATCGGCCACGGGAAGATGCCGTGCGAATAGGCGTCGAGGAGCCACTCGGGCGAGAGCCGCCCGCCGATGGCCACCAAACCATCGGGGTCTGCCGAGTCGGCCGGCGGAAAGAAACGAGATGGGGGGAGTTGGGGCATTGTCAAGCAAAGCAGCGTGGTGAAATCACCTCGGAATGGAACATTCGCAGTGTCGAGCGCACTCCAAATGCACATTCGATAGGCTACCACCGACACCACCCGCTGGCAAAGGCCGCCCGTGGAAATAGACGCAGCAACCCATCCTCCGGCGTGCCGGTTGCCAGCCGATGATACTATGGTGTATAATACGTGTGTTGTTGACGATCTGTAGATACCAGAAGTAGTGTTGCTTCTGGAGAATGGGTGAAGTGGTATGATCGACGTGAAACAGGCGGTTGCAAAAGCGTTTGAATTCGTGGGAACTCTCTATGAGGGCGAGGGTTTTCAGGTACCACAGCTTGAGGAAGTCGAGTTATCCCCGGACGACTCGAAGTGGCTGATCACCGTCAGCTTTTTGAGGCCGAAATTCTTAGGCGGGGTGGCGAAGCAAGTCCGCGATGCCGGTCTTATGCCACCGCAGTATGAACGCGAGTACAAACTCATCACGCTAAGTGCCGATGATGGCACGGTTCAGTCAATGAAGATCAGGCAACTGGCGTTCTAGGCCAGCAGTCATGACATGGTCGACCGTCGTTCGCGCCAGGTACTGGTTGATACAAACATTGTGTTGCTCTTCTTCATTGGCACGTTCGATCGGGATCTTATTTCCAGGTTCAAACGTACGTGTCAGTTCACCGTCCAAGATTTCGATCTTCTGAGTGCTTTTCTTGCTCAGTTCGAAAATATCGTCACCACGCCCAATATCCTGTCTGAAGTGAGTAACCTTTCGGGCCAGTTGGGCGAGCCGGCCAAGATGGGATTCTTCACCCAGTTCGCTCGGCAAATCCGCCCACTGGACGAGCGATACGTGCGTAGTGATGACGCGTCGCAGACGTCCCTGTTTCCCAAGCTGGGGCTCACCGATTCGGCGATCTTCCACCTGGCCCAACAAGATAATTGCTGCGTCCTCACTGATGACTTTGAACTCTGGGGGCATCTCCAGAAAACTGGCATCAAGGCCATCAATTTCAATCACTTGCCGTCTTGAGTGACGCGAAGCGGGCCATCTGGGGCACTGCTTCGCCATGCCCCAGCCACCTCGCCGAATCCTCCCCACGACATCGCACGGCGCCCGACCGCCGCGTATCTCCCACCAGCTAACCACCCGCGTCCCCCATTCCGGGGTCCACGTCAAGCGAAATACAATCTGCTAGAATACTCCGTTTCCGAGTTGTGCCTGGGTGTAGTGAGCGTGGCTACGGATTGGGACCACCATGAAAACCTTCAAGAACGTTGCCATCCTAGGCGTGGGCCTCATCGGCGGATCGATCGGTCTCGCGTTGCGTGGGCGAGGACTGGCCCAGAACGTCGTCGGCATCGGGCGCCGCCAGGAAAGCCTGCGCACGGCGCGCCGCGTCGGCGCGGTCACCCAAACGACCGTCAACCTCGAAAAAGGCGTCGCCGAGGCCGAACTGGTCGTCGTTTGCACGCCGGTCGGACGGATCGTCGAGGACGTTCGCCGCGTGGCCGAGTGTTGTCCGGCCGAAACGCTCATCACCGACGCGGGCAGCACCAAGCAGTCAATCGTCGAGCAGTTGGACGAGGGCTTGCCGCGGGGATGTCGTTTCCTGGGCGGTCACCCGCTGGCCGGCGGCGAAAAGACGGGCCCTGCCCACGCCTCGAACGACCTGTTTCACGGTCGCGTGACCGTGCTCACGCCGACAAAGAACACGCAGGCCAAAGACTACGACCTGTTGGAGCAGTTCTGGATTCAGTTGGGATCGATGGTCATTCGGATGTCGGCCGACGAACACGATCGGATGATCGCCGTCACAAGCCACATGCCCCATGCCGTGTCCGTGGCGTTGGCCGCCAGCCTGACGGAGGACTGCTTCCGGCTCGCCGGCACCGGATTGCTCGACATGACCCGATTGGCCGCCGGCGGCCCCGAGATTTGGAAACCCATTTTCATGCTCAATCGCGACAACGTGCTGGCGGCGCTGCGCCAGTTCAACCAGCGTTGGGCCGCGCTCGAAGCGGCCATTGCCGCGGGCGATGAGATGGAGTTGGAACGGATTTTGACCCTAGCCAAGAAGAACCGTGATGCTTTGGGAAGTTGACATCTATCCGGCCCAAGGACAACCCAACCGGTTGGCCGAGGACGCGACCGCCGGGGCTACCGACCTTGGTTTTCCCTCGTCGATCGACGTCGAGGCGGCCCAAGGCTATCTCATCCAAGGGAACCTCCGGCCTGAACAGGTCGAACGAATCGCCGCCGAACTGCTGGCCGACCCCGTCGTCGAGCGAACCGTGATCGCCAGGGTAGGCGACGCTCGCCTGGCCCAACCGCCCGAGGGCCGGCCGCTACTGATCCACGTTCTGCCCAAGCCGGGCGTCACCGATCCGGTCGCCGAGAGCGCGCTGCGGGCAATCGCCGATTTCGACATCCCGGCCGACGCCGTCCGAACGTTCAAGAAGTATTGGATCGGTGGGCTCTCCGACGACGACGTCACGGCGCTGGTTCCCAAGGTCCTCGCCAACGACGCCGTCGAACAGGTAATCGCCGGCCCGCTGGAGTTCGAACACCTCGAAGTCGGCTCGCCCTACGAATTTCAACGCGTCACCGTGCCCCTCGGCGAATTGGACGACGAGGCCTTGCTCAAGCTCAGCCGCCAAGGCCAACTCTTCCTGTCCCTCGCGGAAATGCAGACCATCCAGGCCCATTTCCGCGATCTGGGCCGCGACCCGACCGACGTCGAACTCGAAACACTCGCCCAAACCTGGAGCGAACATTGCAGCCACAAAACGCTGGCCGGGCGGATCCGCTACCGCGATGAAAACGGGGAAACGTCCTACCAGAACATGCTCAAGGAGACCATCTTCGAGGCCACGCAACAAATCCGGCGCGCGGCCGGACCCGACGACGACTGGTGCGTGAGCGTCTTCGAGGACAACGCCGGCGTGATTCGCTTCGACGACTACTACAACGTCGTCTTCAAGGTCGAAACCCACAATCATCCTTCCGCGCTGGAGCCCTACGGCGGCGCCAATACGGGCATCGGCGGCGTGATCCGCGATCCGATGGGCACCGGCATGGGCGCCAAGCCGATCTGCAACACCGACGTCTTCTGTTTCGCTCCACCCGACACCCCGGCCGACGAAATCCCCCAAGGCGTCCTCCACCCGCGGCGCGTCATGCGGGGTGTTGTCCACGGCGTGCGCGATTACGGCAACCGGATGGGCATCCCCACGGTCAACGGCGCGGTCTTCTTCGATCGCCGCTACCTGGGCAATCCGCTGGTCTACTGCGGCAACGTCGGACTCATCCCTCACGACCAGTCCTTCAAGAATCCGCAACCGGGTGACCTGGCCGTCGCGCTGGGGGGACGAACCGGACGCGACGGAATCCACGGCGCCACGTTCAGCTCGGCCGAATTGACTCACCAGAGCGACGAACTCTCCGGCGGGGCCGTGCAGATCGGAAACGCGATTACCGAAAAAATGCTCCTCGACGTGCTGCTGGTCGCCCGCGACCGTGGGCTCTACCACGCCGTGACCGACTGCGGCGCCGGCGGGTTTTCGAGCGCGGTCGGCGAGATGGGCGAGAAGATCGGCGCCGAAGTCTGGCTCGATCGGGCCCCGGTGAAATACGAGGGACTCTCGTACACCGAAATCTGGATCTCCGAGGCCCAGGAACGCATGGTCGTCGCCGTCGGCGAAGCCCAGTGGGACCAGTTGTCGGCCCTGTGCGCTTCGGAGGGCGTCGAGGCAACCGTCATCGGCCGGTTCGTGCCCACCGGCCGGCTGCAACTGAAATACGGCGATCACGAAGTGGCCGATCTGTCCATGGACTTTTTGCACGACGGCCGCCCGCCCGTGGTCCGCGAGGCCACCTACGCGCCGCCCCCGGTTGTCGAATTCCCCTTGCCGGCCAACGACACCGAAGGCTACACCGACTCGCTGCAAGAAATTCTCGGCTCGCTCAACGTGGCCAGCAAACACTCGATCATCCGCCAATACGACCACGAGGTCCAAGGCGGAAGCGTCGTCAAGCCGCTGGTCGGCTCGAACAACGACGGGCCGGGCGACGCCGCCGTGCTCCGGCCCGTGCTCGACAGCCCTCGCGGCATCGTCATCGCCTGCGGCATGAACCCCTGCTACGGCGATTTCGACACCTATCACATGGCCGCCAGCGCGATCGACGAGGCCGTGCGCAACTGCGTGGCCGTCGGGGCCGATCCAGCGCGCATCGCCATTCTCGACAACTTCTGCTGGGGCAACACGGATCGGCCCGAGACGCTCGGCTCGTTGGTCCGCGCCGCCCGAGCCTGCCACGACTTGTCGATTGCACTGGGCACTCCGTTCATCAGCGGCAAGGACAGTCTGAACAACGAATTCCGGCCCGAGGACGCCGACGAACCGATCTCGATTCCCTCGTCGCTGTTGATCAGCGCCATTGGTCAGGTCAACGACGTGGCGCGCTGCGTGACCATGGATCTGAAGACACCCGGCAATCGGCTCTACCTGGTCGGTCTCACGAAGAATGAACTGGGAGGCTCGCATTTCGCCCAGGTCGAATCGCTCGCGGGCGGCCGCGTGCCGACCGTCGACGCGCCGATGGCCAAGCAGACGTTTGCCGCGCTGCACCGGGCGATCGACGCGGGCTTGGTCCGGGCGTGCCACGACCTGAGCGAGGGCGGTCTGGCCGTGGCGGCAGCCGAAATGGCGTTTGCCGGTGGGTGCGGCTTGCGGATTTCGCTCGACCGCGCGCCGGCGTCCGACGGCGCGAGTCACCCGGCCGTTCTGCTGTTCAGCGAATCGAACACCCGGCTGCTCTGCGAAGTGCGGCCTGACGACGCCCATGCGTTCGAAATGGCACTGGCCGGCGTGCCCCACGCCGTGATCGGCCAGGTCGTCGACGAACCCACGCTCCGCATCGTTCCAGGTGATGACGCAGCACCCCTAATCGAAGCGGACATCGAGACACTCAAGCAAACGTGGCGCAAGCCGTTGGCGTGGTAGCGTGCAACCGCAGTGCGTCGGCCCACAACCGAAATCCCAAAATCCCTGATCCCCGAAATCCCCAATCCCCCATGGCCACGCCCAACGTATTAATACTGCGTGCCCCCGGCACTAATTGCGATCTGGAAACCGCGTTTGCTTTCGAGACGGCGGGCGCGAAGACCGAGAGGGTACACGTCAATCGGCTGTTGGAAGAGCCCAACCGGTTCGATCGGTTCCAGATTCTCTGCATTCCCGGCGGATTCAGCTACGGCGACGACGTGGCCGCCGGCCGGATTCTGGCCAACCAGATCATCCATCACCTGAGCGATGCCATGGCCCGATTCAAGGACGCCGGCAAACTGATCCTGGGCATCTGCAACGGGTTCCAGGTCCTGATCCGCTCGGGCGTGCTGCTCGACGGAAACGCCGAACAGGGCTCGCCGGCCACGCTCACCTGGAACGACTCGGGCCGGTACGAAGACCGCTGGGTGCGGCTGGGCACGGACGGCACGAAGTGCGTCTTCTTCAAAGACGTTGAGCGGATGTACCTGCCCGTCGCCCACGCCGAAGGCAAGTTCGTCGCCCGCGATGAAGCAACGCTCAACCGGCTGGCCGCGGCCGGCCAACTCGTGCTACGCTACCTGCCGCTGGACGGCGGGATGGCTGGGGCAAAGCGAAGCGCCGGGTGGCTGGGGCATAGCGAAGCGGTGCCCCAGGCGACAGACATCCTCCCTTTCCCCGACAATCCGAACGGCTCCCAGGCGAACGTGGCGGGCGTGTGCGACGCAACCGGTCGCGTACTTGGCCTGATGCCCCATCCCGAACGCCACATCACCCGAACCCAGCATCCCCGTTGGACTCGGCCCGAGACAACTCAAACCGGCGATGGGCTAAAGCTGTTCGAAAACGCCGTGGCGTATTTTGCGTGATGCAACTTCCAGACGGAAGCAAGTTCAGACAACCGCTTTGTTGATCGGCCAAGAAGTCCCGACGCTCGTCTGTTGTGGAGCGGGCATGAGCCGTTCGCCCGCAATTGCGGCCGCCGCGCTGTCGGTGGTTGGCGATCAGTCGCCGGACGAGTGCCTGGAGCAACTCACCGCCGGCGGCCCATGCGACATTTCGCCGGCTCTCTGGAATGACATCAAAGCTTTGTGCGATTGATGCGGGGCATTTTTCGTTGGGTGGCACCCGGCGCGGCTACGCAGGGGTATCTTGCTCGCGGCTCTGTGTTTTTCTGTCACTGCTTGGCAAGCCAGCAGTGGCACCCGCGCGCTGGCGAGATAATCTTCCGTTTCCATCACGAAAGCGCAAAAACACGCCGGCAAGACACCACAGAGGACACTAATGCGGAGAGTCATTGTCATGTCCCTTCGGCTCGACGATTGCCATCGACGGACGTTTCGACATGTAGTAGGTCAGGCAAGCAACGAGCAAGCAGCACGCGGGCATCGACGCCAAGAACACAGCAAGGAACGGCCCAACTGCCAAGTCGCCAAATGGCGAGGCTGGGTTGCCCGGCCACTCGTCCATTGGCGCAATAGTCCACAGGAAGCCGGCAGTGATACCGACGAAGGCAGCACCGGCAGTCAGGACCACTGTTTTCAGACGCCATTTCATGTGCGGTTTCCAGAACCAAAGCCAAATTGTGAACATCGTCGTAGTCCACACGAGAAGGCCAAGACCAAATTGAGTGCCGTTTGAAACCGTGCAAGTGCCGCCCGTTATCACAGTGTGCATGGGCGGGAGGTAATGGGACAACGCTAGGTTCCAGCCAACACGCGGTTCCCAATCCCAGCCAAGAAAACCCCAGCCAATGCAAATGATCATGTCCAAGACAAACCCACAAGCGGCACCTTTCACCGCAATTGAAGGCGAACGCTGAGCAAGGCCCGGAAAGAGGCAAAAAACCGCCCCGCGATATCCCGCAGGAAGATAAGTACCAAGCCCCGAAATCAGCGCGGGACCCACGATGAATAAGCGGTCGGATTTGCCCATTGCGTCGAACCCTTAGGAGCTTTTCTGCCTATCATCCAATATGTGTGTCTTCTCGAACGTCATTCCATTCTTCCTCTTTCATCATGAATTCACTCACCCCATGATCACCAGCGCGACGTAGGGCACGACGTTAAACAGGATAACCAACGTCTTGAACGCCGCGAGGATCGAGTAGATCACGACGTGGAACGACTCTTTCGAGATCGGAAACCACCGGCCGTGCATGCGATAGATCCAATCGCCGGCCGAGGCACACATCAGAAACGCGACCACCAGCAGCCCCACGTTGATGATCGTGCACCACATAAAGAACGTTCGAAAAACCTCGATATCCATCGTGTTTCTCCCTTTGGCTACATGCGACGGCCAAACCGTGGCCGCGAATTGCGATGGATTCTACGCCCGGCGGGCAAGCCGTGTCAAGAAAGCCGTAATCCTGGGCGAATCCGCTGTCCAACGGTCGTGGCTCGATCTATTCATGACGCTCCAGAAAACTGCTCTTGCACCAATGACAAATGTAGCTATACTTCTCTCCAATGACATCTGTAGTTGTGTGAAAAACACAGGAAAGGACCACGCCCCATGGCTCGCCGGCCCGCGTTGTCGAAAGCCGAAATGGAGATCGCCCGGCTGCTCTGGGAGCTGGGCGAGGCGACGGTCCGCGAGGTGCACGAGGCACTGCCGCGTAGGCGAAAGATCAATTTCACCACCGTCCAGACCTATCTCCGCCGCCTGGAGGCCAAGGGCTACGCCCGCTCCGAGCTTCAAGGACGCACGCTGGTCTACACGGCCCGGGTGCGGCCCGAGACGGTGATCCGCGAGACGGTCGACGACATGGTCGAACGGCTCTTCGACGGTCAATCGCTGCCGCTGGTGCAGCATCTGATCGAAGAACGCGGAATGGACGCGATGGAAATCAATCAACTGCGCGAGTTGCTCGATCGGCTCGAGGAGGAAGGCCATGACGCTCATGGAAAGTGATTTCGCGGCGGCCGTCGGGTCGCAACTGTGGCAGGTCACCGTGCTGGTGGTCGCCGTCGCATTGGTCGTGCGGCTGGTCGCCCGCAACCGGCCCCACCTGGCTCACGTCCTGTGGCTGGTCGTGCTTCTGAAATGCGTCACTCCGCCGTGGTGCGCCAGTCCAGCCGGACTGTTCAGCCGGGCCGAGACGTGGCTGGCCGCGGCGCCGCCGGTCGAGACGGCCGAGCCCCTGGCGGCCGGCGTCTGCTTCGGCACCTTCAACGGATCGGCCGAGCCGCTGGCGACGCTGCCGGTCGACCAACCGGTGGAAACCATACCGACGCCGACGTGGAGTTGGACCGACTGGGCCGTCGCTGGCTTGGCGGCCGGCTGGGGGCTGGGGCTGGTTGTGGTCGTGGCACGCGCCCTGCGGCGTTGGCTGCGTTTTCTGCGGCTCATCCGTCGGCCGGCGGCGTTGGATAGCCGGCCGGACGAGGCGTTCGTTGCCGACCTGGCGCGGCGGCTGGGCGTCCGTCGGCGAGTGCGGGTGCGGATCACCGCGAGCCGCGTCGGGCCGGCCGTCGTCGGTTGGATTCGGCCGACGATCGTCCTGCCCGAAATCCTGGTCAGCGGACGCCGGGCAGCCGAGCTCGAACCGATGCTGGCCCACGAACTGATCCATCTGCGGCGCGGCGACACATGGTCGGGCCTGTTGCGGATGGTGGCCGAGACCGTTTGGTGGTTTCATCCGCTGATCGGTTGGGCCAGCCGGCTCGTCTCACGCGAGGCGGAGCGCTGCTGCGACGAAGCGGTCGTGGCCGAATTGAATCTGCGTCCGGCCGACTACGCCCGCTGCCTGTTGGGCGTGCTCGAACGAAAACACTTGTTGCTCGAACCGGTCCCCGCCTTCCCGGGCGTTCGTCCGGTGGAGGTCACCTCGCAACGCATGGAGCGAATCATGAGACTTGGACAAGGAAGTCGGCGGCGAAGTCCGTGGTGGGTAACCGTTCACGCCCCGGCGAGCAATGACGGGGCCGATTGGTGGGCAAGATGAGCTTCGACGGCGTGGGTCAGAAAGGTG
>JAFGIR010000158.1 GCA_016929515.1 Pirellulales bacterium
AGCGTGGAAAGCCGCCAACGACTCGCCCATTGTACCGCAAGAAACGCCCAACGGTGGGCGCTCGCCGCATAAAACGAGACCGCATTGTTCGATGCAGTCATGGACGCCCCGAGGGCGAAGGAAGTTCCCCGGGCCGAGGCGAATGACATCCCCCTTCGCAAGGGGGGCTATTTTCCCTTCGGGGACTTGTCGGGCTGGGCGTTGACGGCAAACCGCTTCAGGCGGCTGGAGCGGAAGACCTCGAGTTTTTCGTGGCGCGAACGGACAACGAGCGCGGCCGTTTCCGGAAGACTCTCGATCAATTTGAGTCCGTCGGCCGGGCCGAGAACACTCACGGCCGAGGCCAGGGCGTCGGCCGTCATCGCGTTGGGGGCGATGACCGTCACGCTGCTGTGATCGGTCAGCGCAATGCCGGTTCGTGGATCAATAATATGGGAATATCGCTGCCCAGCAATCTCGACGTATTGCCACGTGTCGCCCGAGACCGCAATCGCGGCATTAGCGAGCACGACGAAGCGCGAGGGAGGCCCGTCGTTCTCGAGCCGCGCGATGGCGATTCGCCATCCGCTTCTGCCGGGCGGCGGGTCGCCGAGGCCGATGTCGCCGCCGGCCTCGACCAACGCCCGAGTAATCCCCCGGCGTCGGAGGACTTCGAGGGCCGCGTCGATCGCGTAGCCCTTGGCGATGCCGCCGAAGTCGAGTCGCATGTCCGATTTGAGCAGTGTCACGGTTTTCTGCCGTGGATCGATCTCGACCCGGTCCATTCCGACCCGGCTTCGTGCGTCGGCCAGTCTTTTGGAGGATGGAAGAACCCCACGGCGGAGGGTTCTTCGCCAGAGTTGTGACAGTGGGCCGACGGTGACGTCGAATGCTCCGGCGGACTGAGCGGAGAGCTTTTTGGCGGCCGAAATCACGCAAAAAAGGTCGTCGCCGACCCGCGTGGCCGTCTTGGGTTTTGCCTGGTCGCAGAGGCGTCGGGCCTCGCTTTCGGGGTCGTAATCGCTGAAGACCTGGTTGAGCTGGCGGAATCGCGAGAAAACGGCTTCCGAGGCTAGGTTTGCGGATTTCTTGTCGGGAGCGTAAAATACGAGACGGATAGGAACGGCCATTTCCACGCCGGTCGCTTCGAACCGCCGCAAGGTTGGCGATTCCGACGCGACCGCCGTGCCCGCCAAAACACCCCATACTACTGCCAGCCTTATCATTATCATGGTGGGCTGGTCCCTCCCATGGATATGAACTGAGTGATGGTTCTGGAGATTGATCGTTCGCGGTCCCGATGGGGTATTTGACGCGGGCCGTCCAAAATCCCGTTCATTGGCAAGGTCTGTTGGACGATCTTGACTATTTTCAACGCTGTTTTTTCCGAGGTACTGTCGATGTCAATTCACTTTCTCACTCTCCACAGGGTACACGGCAAGCGTCGGTTGGGGCAAGGTTGGTGTTGGTTGGGATTGATTTTGGCCTTTCTCTTGACGGCCTGCGGTCAGGGTCATGCTCGCGAGGGGGCCGAGACGACGGGGAAACCCATGCCGTCGGGCGTGCCGGCGGTCAAATCGAGCGATGCGTCGAAAACGCCCGTACCCGCGGCGACGGCTGAAAAGGACTTTGACCCGTCGGAGGTGACCACGATCGAGTGGCTGCCCGAGGCCCGAGCGGTTAAGGACGCCCAGGCCGACTCGCCGGGCGACATGAAGCCTTACCAGGAGAAGATTTTCGGGACGGAGATGAAATTCGACATGGTACCGATTCGTGGCGGCCAGTTCGTCATGGGAAGTCCCAAGAGCGAGGAGAACCGCAACGACGACGAGGGTCCGCAGCGCACCGTGGAAGTCGACTCGTTCTGGATGGGCAAGTGCGAAGTGACCTGGGAGGAGTATGACTTGTGGAGTGGGCATCTCGATCAGTACCAACGCGATAAGGCCAAGTACCAATCCAACCCGTACGATGTGTTGGCCGACGCGATTGCCTGGCCGAGCCGGCCCTACGGCGACATGACTTTCGGCATGGGCCGGAAGGGCTATCCGGCGATTTGCATGACGCAACTGGCAGCCAAAATGTATTGCAAATGGCTCAGCGCGAAGACGGGCCGCTACTACCGGCTGCCGACCGAGGCCGAATGGGAGTATGCGTGCCGGGCAGGGACGAAGACGGCCTACTCGTTCGGCGACGATCCCGAGAAGCTCGACGACTATGGCTGGTATTACGACAACGCCGACGAACAGTATCACAAGGTGGGAACGAAGAAGCCGAATCCTTGGGGCCTGTACGACATGCACGGCAACGTCGCGGAATGGGTGCTCGATCAACACACCGACGGCTACCCCCCCAGCAAAGGCGACGCGCCGATCAAGAATCCGCTCGTCGTGCCGACGACGCTCTATCCGCGCTGCGTGCGCGGCGGTTCGTGGGACGACGATCCCGAGTGCCTGCGGAGTGCTGCCCGCAACGGCTCCGATAAAGAATGGAAAATGCAGGATCCTCAGATCCCGCAGAGCATATGGTATCACACGGATGCGACGTTCGTGGGTTTTCGGGTAGTTCGCCCGTTGAAGGTTCCCAGTGCCGAAGAGGCGAAGCTCCACGAACCGGAAATCGAGATGCTCAGAGAGTATCGCGAAGCGCAGTCGGGCAAGGAGTAGAAGGGGTAATCAGGCTGATTTTGGAACGGTCTCTTGTCAGGGGTTCGACTCTTTTGAGAGGTTTCCAGTCATGACCGAGAAACAAGCTCCCTCGCGACGCGATTTTCTGAAACGATCGGGCGGCATTTTGGCCGGCACGACGCTGGCCGCCAACCTGAGTTTTGCTCGTGGTGCCCATGCCGCGGGGAGCGATCAGATGAAGATCGGCCTGGTCGGGTGCGGTGGGCGCGGAACCGGCGCGGCCGACAACTGCCTGGCGGCCGACAAGAACGTCAAACTGGTCGCCGTCGGCGACGCGTTTGCCGATCGCGCGAGCCGCTCGCTCAAGCAACTGAGAAAACGCCACGCCGATCGGGTCGAGGTGCCGGACGATCGCGTTTTCATCGGTCTCGACGCCTACCAGAAGGTGATCGACAGCGACGTGGATCTCGTGCTCATTGTCACGCCGCCCGGATTTCGGCCTGTCCAGTACCAAGCGGCCGTCGAGGCGGGCAAGCACGTTTTCATGGAGAAACCCTGTTGCGTGGATGCGCCGGGTTACCGCTCGCTGCTCGAAACCAACAAGGCGGCCGACGAGAAGAACCTGAAGGTGGGCGTCGGGCTGCAGCGGCATCATCAGAAGTCGTACATCGAGTCGATCAAACAGATTCAGGACGGCGCGATCGGCGAGTTGAGTTTCCTGCGGGTCTTTTGGAACATGGGTGGGTTGTGGAGCTTCCCAAGGTCGCCCGAGCAGACCGAAATGGAATATCAACTGCGGAATTGGCTCTACTTCGTCTGGCTTTCCGGCGACCACATCGTCGAGCAGCACGTTCATAACCTCGACATAGGCAATTGGATCAAGGGCGCGCACCCGGTCACGGCCGCCGGCATGGGCGGTCGGCAAGTGCGGAGGTTCGGCCCGGAGAACGCCTACGGCCACATCTTCGACCACCACGCGGTCGAGTTCACGTATGCCGACGGCACGAAGATGTTCAGCCAATGCCGTCAAACCCCCGGTTGCGATCCGGCCGTGGCCGAGTTTGCCCATGGGACGAAGGGGGTGGCGAACTGCGGCGTGCGGATCGAGGACGCGGCCGGCGAGCGAATCTACCGCGCGCCGCGCAAGGCGCCCAATCCGTACGGTCAAGAACACGTCGACCTGATTCGCGCGATTCGCAACGACGAGAAGTACAACGAAGGACACTACGCCGCCGACGCGAGCTTCACGGGCGTGCTCGGCCGCATGGCGACCTACTCGGGCA
>JAFGIR010000159.1 GCA_016929515.1 Pirellulales bacterium
ATGCTGTGGCTTGCGGGGAATCGTCGCTCGGATACACTTCCCAGAGCGGGTTTCCCAATCCGAGTTCCGCTGTGGCTTGCGGGGAATCGTCGCTCGGATACACTTGCGTCTTCCCCAAACCCTTCCCGCACAACAAGTTGAAGCCGAAAGAGGCCTCAGAACAGCATGAGTTGTTCCGGGGCCTCCTCGCAAGGGGTCCGTTTTTTTCCATAAAACACGTCCATCTTTCCGAATTGCCGGTCGGTGATTGCCACCAGACGCACCTGGCCATCGGGGGGTAGCGACGCGCGGATCCGCCGCCGGTGTGCCGTGCCGTGGTCTTCGCTCGCGCAATACCGCGCGTAGACCGAATATTGCAGCATCGAGAAACCCTCTTCCAGCAGCAGCTTGCGAAACTGCGTGTAGTGCTTTCTCGCCTTCTTCGTGTCGGTCGGCAGATCGAACATCGCAAAAAGCCACATTCCCCGATACCCCGATAGCACGTATTCTCGTCGTGGCATGGCCTCACCAGTCGGGCAGTTCGAGTTTCTCGGCGTTGCCCAGGCAAATCTCGGCCAGGGAGCCCGCCAATCGCGAGGCCGTGTCGAAAAGCGTCCGCTGTTGGCCATCGACAACGTAGCGCGCGGTCAAATCCCCGATCATGTGTTGCTTCGCGCTCGCTTCGAGATGGTCGAACGCGTCGTGCGTGCTCATGTACTCGACGACTGATCGGTCGACCGTCGGCCGGAACGGTTCCATCAGGTCGTCGGCCAGGCAAAACGCGTTGCTGCGATTGTGGTGGTGGAGGCCAAGCGACGGGTGCAGACCGGCCCCGCAAATCGCCCTCGCCACGATCGCCCGAAGCACGGCGTATCCGTAGTTCAGCAGTAGATTCTGGTCTTCGTTTTCCCGGTGGCGCCGGAAATCCACGTCCACAAACAGGCGGCTCCAATAGCGGCGGGCCGCACGAGCCTCGACGTTGGCCGGATCGCCCGAGCGGACCAGCGGCACAAGCTTTTCCAACCCGTGGTCCGTTCCGTGCAGTTCTTCGAGCGTTTCGGCTTGTGCCTTGATCTTGGCGCGGACCAACTGCCGCCAGAGCCGCTTGCGCGTGGGAAGGGAGAGACGGGCCTGGGCCGCGAATCGCTGGGCTTGGGCGAAATGGCCTACCAGCGGAAGGAACATGCCCACCGGCAGGTTCTGGCGGTCGCACGCCACGAACGTGCCGCCCGAGCTGGCCAGGCCCGAGAGCACGGCCTGGGAATATGTCACCTGGGGATGCGCCACGAGCACGACGGCCAGTTCGGCCAGGGGGACGGTTTGCTCGG
The DNA here is from genome assembly GCA_016929515.1 of Pirellulales bacterium. Classification (GTDB taxonomy): domain Bacteria; phylum Planctomycetota; class Planctomycetia; order Pirellulales; family Thermoguttaceae; genus UBA11386. Next base: position 1,308 of record JAFGIR010000159.1, read on the forward strand.
GCTCGTCGTCGCGTTGGATGAGCAACTGGCGATGACGGACCCGAAGCCGGGCCGGCGCGACGGAAAAATCCAGAATGCGGTTAATCATTGGCCGGAAGGATGTTGCCCAACGGATCGACCGTCACCTTCCGTGCCTTGGCTTTGAACAGTGATCCGGGAGTCTTTCTTACCCGAGTGCCTGGGTTCTTCTTCTGTATTGCCTTAATGAGTGTAGCCGGGCGAGCATCGCAATGCAAACGGAACTCGATATTGCCTTTGGAAATGTCGCTAACCCGAAAGAGTTGCGGGGCCCCCGGTTGGTGTTCCATTTGGACGTATCCCCCCCCCGTCAGCGAGAACTTAAACCGGCGATCCGCCCCGTGGTCGCGTTGGATGACGGGCATGCCGTCGCGGAATCGCCGGATAGCGTCGAACGTACTCACAACGACGCCTTCCCATTTCTTCTCCACACCGTTCTTGTCCAAGACGGCGACGATTTCCATGTGGTGGTTCGACTTTAGCGCAACGAATCGCGACTTGCTGCCAGAGCCAATCGCCGTGGGATGAACACTGTCGCGAACGCGGACTTTGTGAATTGGAATGACTCGGCCGTCCTTCGTCCGCGTGTGAGGATGCTGGTTCTCGTCCGCAAACGGCTTCGTCGGATCGCCACCGCCGAGGTCGGCAAGTTTCTTCTTGACGATTTCACGAATCCGCGGGTCGACGATCTTGTCGACTTCTCCCGCCGAGAGCTTCTTGAGCAGTTTGCGCACATGATGGACATACACGGGCTTTCCATTTTTGTCCACCTTAGGTCTGGTGTTGTCGTCGACGTCGGGGATCGGTTTGCTGAAGATGGTGTCCTTGTGGAGTCGGCCGTTGAGCTTGCGGCCGACGCGACTCGACACGTTGATCGCCCGCACTGCCTCGAACACCTCCTCCAAGAATCCTTCCCAAGGCGGATCCACGTCGGCGAAAAGCTTGTTGTCAAAAAGCCCTTCGGCGGCTTGCGCCGCGCGGCTGAGCATCTGAACCTCGCGCGCGCCGGTTAGCGCGACGACCAGTGCATCGATCGCGTGGTGACGATGATCGGCGCGTTCCTTCTTGTCGGGATGGCCCAGCACGGCGTTCAGATCCCAGCGCTGGCGGAGATAGGCGGTCACTCCTCCGGGGCTGGGCAGGATTCGCCGCCGATTTTGGCCGTCGATCCGACCACCGTAGAGCAGCCCAAGATAGTCGCACGCGAGGCGCGACATATAGGCGGTGTCGCCGAGCTGACGATTGCTGAAATCCTCCGCGATGCGATCGCTTTTCTTGGTGAATAGCTCGAGTTTCCGGTTCGCGGCCGGTCCGTTGAATCGCCGCACGCGCTGGAGAATGTCGTCCCACTTGTCGGTTCCGTGATACGCTTCGTGGGGCGTGCGGTTCTGCTTGCCGTGACGATTCTCGTCGTGGTGGCAGAGCGTTTTGTTGGCGAACGAGTTGTCCAGACACCGGCTGAACGGGATGATGTGCTCGATGTCGAATTGCGGCTGGTCGCCGACCAGGGTCCGCATCTCAATGCGTCTGCCAGTGAACGGGCAGGTCCAGTCGCACTCGTCGGCGAGCAGGACTTTCAGCCTATTGCGATCCGTGTCGTAACGTTCGTCCTTCATCTCCTTCAGAATCTGCGCCGCCGCGTCACCGCGTGCTTTCGTGTTCTTTTTGATCCGCTCCGTGATCTCCTTCCGGTGCTTTCGCGACTTCTTCAACTCGCGTGCCAACTCGACGTGGATCTCCTTCGGCTTGCCATGGCGCCGTATCAAGGCGTTGACGACGATGCGCAGTTCGCTGAGTGCCCGGGCCACCGCCGGATTGCGAAGGTTCATCAGGGCGGCGCACTCGTGGTTGGCCGGGAGTCGGTCGAGTGGTTCGCAGTTGACCTCTTGCTCGCCGTAGACTTGCTTGCGGGCCGTGGCATACTGCATGCCTTGCTCCATCAACGGCATCAGGCGTGCAATGGCCTTGCGCGACAGCTCCTTGTAGCCCGGCTCCAACGGCTTCCGCGCGACTGCCCGAGCAATCGCCTCGTCGAATCCCCAGCCCTTCACGAGCCGGGCAGCGAGCAGTTCCTCGGATTCGAATGAGAGGATTTCGTCGACCAGCGCGGCGCGCTGGTCGCGCGACATGGCGAGCCAGCGTTCACCAAGCACCTCGATCATCTTCGCGGCGGTGCGGTTGCCGATGATTTCCTTTTCGCCCGATTCCTCGAAGTTGAACACGTAGTTGCGGCCCCACTCGCGAGATTTTTTCATGCCGAAGAGCTTCCTGACCGCCGCATAGGTCATTTTCGGCTGCGTGTCCAGGGCCGCGACGAGCTGGTTACACTGCTCGGGCGTCAGACGGCTCTTGGTATTGTCTGGGGCCGCAACCACCAAGTCGTTGACCCGTTGGCGGATGCGGAATTCCTGGAAAGCCAGACACGCGACCGGTGCCCGACGCTTGCCCCGCTCCAGGTCGCACTGACCGATCAAGTGCTTTTGTGATTTCAATGGTCGCTGCTGGAAGATCGCGTCGTAAACGCGTTGCCGGTCCTCGTCGGTCAAGCCATGATGCGCGGCCTGGACTGCCCAGATCTTCTCGAACTCGTCGGTGTACATGGACCGTGCCGTCCATTGCTGGCGGATGCGGAATTGCTCCGTGTCGAGCGAAGCGAAGTATTCGCCCAGCGTCCGGCTGCCGGCCTGGTCCATGAGAGCCTCTAACTCGGTGATACCTCTCTTCACCTCCCCCGCGTCCTCGTCGTCTTTCGGCGCGGCCTTGAGGTTCGAGAGGAACCCGCGCCGTTGGGCCAAGTGATACAGCGAGCGGCCGAACTCATGACGCGGCAAGGGTTCATCCAGGGCACGTGTCCGCAACCGATAGGGCAGCAACTGGTTCTCCACGTGGTCGGTGGGGTCGATATGCTCACGGCGGATTTGCCGATCCAAGTCGGCCAACATCCGGTGTCGCTCGTCGTGCGAGTCGTCCTTCCTCGGCGGCAGAAGATCGAGCCGCTGCAAGATCCGAAAGAGCTTCCGCAATCGGTATTGACGTCGCCAGGTCAGACGCCGCGGGCCGCGCGCGTCGCGCCGCGCGGTCGCGCGGGATTCATCCTTTCCACCTTCAATGTCTCCGAGAACCCCCGCTTCGAACCGGCGAACGCCCATTGCCAGGATCTCGCCGGGTTCTCCCTGGTCGTTTTCGAGCACGGCGGCCCAGCCAATCGACGCACTGCCTAGATCAATTCCGAGTCGATAAACGCTGCTTCCACCAACCAAGCTATCCTTGGTTTTCCTGGTCTTCATTTCAGATACCCCCTTGTATAGATTCGGAAATGTGCTACACTAATAGCCGTGTATCCGAGCGACGATTGCCCCTTGTCACAGTAAGGGTCTTTCGACCGCGCAAGGCCACGTCTGCTAGCGATTCGTCGTTAGTCAGCGACCTAGTAACGTCCCCGCGTGGGGCGTTTTTTTCGCGCGGTCCTCGCGGGTGCATACGTGAGCCCGACGCGCTACATTCTACCCGGGCATGGAGTGATCGCAAGTCGCGTCGGATGCCTGCCAAGCTATGGCAAAAAGAGCGAAGAGAGTGTGCGGGTCGCAAGAAGTCTGCCGAGCTTGCACCGCCAGAGGGCACCAAACGCGGCCGATGGTCGGCAAACACCGTCAACCCGGCGGAGACTCACATCGGTTGTTCTGAGAGACTTCAATCCAGTCGTCTGGTCGGCCGTATCAGGAAACTTCAATTTGATTGGTCAGCCGGTCGTCGCCCGAGATGCACATGGCGGCTTGTTGCGCCAACTGTTTGCAATAATAGGTGTCGCAATGCCCTTCCAGGCGAACTCCGCCGCGGCCGACCTCGACGCGAAGGCCCTTGACGCCTCCGCTGGTTTCTCGTCGGACTGCCTGCTCTATCGAAGCGGCCAATCGCTCCGCATCGGCTAACGTCTCCGGCAAGGGATGCTCATCAGACCCAGGCATGGATCCAATCCGATCTGAATGAGTTGCCATCGGTTCCTCCTTGGCCTCGTGGTTGGTGCCCTTTGGTCAATCAAGTATACTCTTGCGAACCAGCACGCGAATTGCCCGAACAGGCCCACCCAGAAGAAAGACCAATCCGATTTCGCGAAACCCGGGTCTCTGGGCAAGCCATGGACCCCAGCACCTTTTTCCGTTCCCCCGTGGTTTTACCTGGAGTTTCTGATTCCCCAAAAGGGGAAATTCACGGCCGCAACGTTATTTCCGTCGAGAACCGCTTTGGAATTCCCCGTCTTCACCTATTACAACATTGTACTTGGTATTCAGAATTCCGGTACACCTGGGACGGCCAACGGACCGCCGATACTTCCCTGCCATGCAGAAGACACAGTCTTCAGAATACGAGTATCAATATGCCAGTGTACGCCTTCGAGCCGTTCTCGGTTCGCCCGGTCCGCGCCTGGGCATTAACAAAACTCAAGAGAAACGGAGAACACGCCGAGTCCTTTCAGCACGACAATCAATCGATTGGGGGCACCCGGTAGAGAGACACCATGGAAGCCGGTCAAGAGAGGCCCCTCATGCATAAATGTAGTAACAAGGCCGGTTCGAGGTCAACCCCCTCTTGCCCTCGACTGCAGAGATCCACGGACAGCCGCATTTCCAACGTTCGGATCGTTCCAGGCAAAAACGCTTGAAAACCGGGCTTCCGTTGGACGCCCTGCGTTCATCGGCTTTGCAGGCCTCGATAACCCACTTTAGCACGTTCCTCGAACTTGCCTCTCGCCCCTCGAACGGCCTGGAACACTTCTCCTACACAGCGCGCATTCCCGGGCACGCGTTTCGGTCTTTCAAAAGATTGAAAGGTGAGTCTTCTTTCTGAAGCCTGCGTTGCCAATGATCGATTCCCGTAACGTTTGGCAAGCCAATAAGGCCGCATAGCGGCCCATCGGCGCGCGGCGGTGAACATTGGTTGCGCAGCTATCAACAAACACGTTCTACATTGATCGTGCGTGCCCACGATCCGGGAAGTAGCCTGTTTTCTCGAAGTGTGGACAGGCGGTGGAACGCGGGATCCATCGAAAACTGGTGCAAAAACTCCGAGGTTTGCCGCAAACAGGGCATCGTCTGTCAGACCAGAGGCATTTTGCGAGGCTTGCATTAGCAGTGAACTCAGGGCGACTATCGTCCTCCGCCATGGGCTTCGGCGGACGGGAACCCGATGGTCAGGGCAATTCGGTTCGCCTGACTGCGGAAGAAAAAACGGTTTCTTTGGCTTGTCGGTGACGACAATCCGGCCTCTGGTCTTGAAACGCCCACTGGGCGTCCCTGTCCTTCGCGCGGGCCCGTGGCCGACTTGTCCCAACAAACCCCAGCCTGAAAATCAGGATTCGGCGTAAGACCCTCCGGATTCACTACTCGTCAATCCACAAAATGGACATACTGGGAAATCTGAGGAACACGCAGAATTGGGGGATTCTCCAGGATTGGCTTAGGCTCGCCGAGTTCGAGCCTCGCCAGAGTCATTCTGGAGATTCTAGTCGACACACGTCGAGAACCGAAACGGCTGGCCGACGGAAAGACGCCCGTGGCAGAGTTTGGATCCTTGGCCACGATGCGGCTCACCGGAACGCCGGTCTTCTTGGACCTGTACACTGGGGTCGCCTGATAGGGAAACCGCCGGTATAATCCGTTGTTTTTGAAAGGATCCCCATGAGTCAAACAGATATGCTTCCCGCAGGGGCGAAACAACCGTCGGCTTTGACCAGTCTTTCGGCCGAGGCCTTGTACGATAAGTGCAATGCTCTGGCGAGGAATCTTTGGTGGAGTTGGCAACCCGAAGTGATCAATCTTTTCCGCGATTTGGACCCCATTCGCTGGCGACAGTTGGACCACAACCCGATTGCCCTGCTGTCGGAATTCACGGCCGAACGTCTGGAGATGCGAGCGTCGGAACTCGTTTTGTTCAGCCGAATCAACCATGCTTTTCGACGGCTGAAAGAGTATCTGGCCGAAACGGCAACCTGGGGCCGGACCCATGCCGGCGTGCTCGGCTCGAAACCAGTGGCCTACTTCTCGCTTGAATTCGGCGTGCACGAGTCGGTGCCCGTCTATTCCGGCGGTTTGGGCGTGTTGTCGGGCGATCATATCAAGAGTGCCAGTGGACTGGGCGTCCCGCTGGTGGCCGTGGGGTTATTCTACGACCAGGGCTACTTCAAGCAGCAACTCGACGTGGACGGATATCAGCGGGAGGAGTACCTCGACACGAAGGTCGAGAACCTGCCCATGGAACCGGCCCGGGGCGCCGACGGCAAACCGCTGACGATCCGGATTGAAACGCGCAACGGGCCGCTTCTGGCCAAGGTCTGGCTCATGCACGTGGGCCGGGTCAATCTCTACCTTCTCGACTGCGACGTCAAGGAAAACCGGCCCGAGGACCGCGAGTTGACCTCCCGGCTTTACGGCGGCGACAACCGGACTCGTGTCCGCCAAGAACTCGTCGCCGGCGTCGGCGGAATTCGCGCGCTGCACGCCATGGGCATCACGCCGGGCGTCTACCATTTGAACGAAGGGCACAGCGCCTTCGCCACGCTCGAAGCCGTCCGCCAGCGGATGATCGACAGCGGCATGAGTTTCGATGAAAGCCTGCGCCTGGTCGCCCGCCACACGGCCTTCACCACGCACACGCCCGTCCCCGCCGGACACGACCGGTTCGACGGCGGATTGATCGAGGAGCACCTCGGTCCGCTGCGCGACGGGCTGGGCATCTCGTTCGAGCAATTGATGGGGCTCGGACGCGTCGAACCCCAGAACGAGCACGAGCCGTTCTGCATGACCGTGCTGGGATTGAAGCTTTCGCGCCGGGCCAACGCCGTCAGCAGCCTCCACGGCCACGTCAGCCGCCGGATGTGGGCCCACCTCTGGCCGTGGCGGGTTGAAGAAGAAATACCCATCGGCCACATCACCAACGGCGTGCACGTCCAGAGCTGGCTCGCCTACCAAATGGAACAACTTTACGACCGCCATTTCTCCGTCGGTTGGGAGAAACGGATGGGCGAACCCGAGGTCTGGCAGGGAATCCATCAGGTCGACCCGGGCGAACTCTGGGAAACACACAACACGTTGAAGAACCTCCTTCTCGCATTTGTTCGACGCCGCGTCAGCCGCCAGTGCCGGCGACGAGGCGAAAGCGACGAGTCGGTCGAAGCCGCCCGGAACATGCTCGACCCTAATATCCTCACCATCGGTTTCGCCCGACGGTTCGCCACCTACAAGCGGGCCGATCTGATCCTCCGCGACATGGATCGCCTGGCCGCCATGGTCACCGATCCGGAACGTCCTCTGCAGATTATCTTCGCCGGCAAGTCGCATCCGGCCGACGAGCCGGGCAAACAACTCATCAAGCGGATTGCCAACCTTCGCCGCGACAGCCGTTTTGCCGGGCGGATCGCCTTCGTCGAGGACTACGATATCAACGTCTGCCGCCACTTGATCCAAGGCGTCGACGTCTGGCTCAACACGCCACGCCGTCCCTTGGAAGCCTCCGGAACCAGCGGCCAGAAGGCCGTCCTCAACGGGGCGTTGAATTTGTCGATTCTCGACGGGTGGTGGGCCGAGGCCTACGACGGCTCCAACGGCTTCGCCATCGGCCGGGGCATGCAAAACGTCGACGTGGCCAAAACCGACGCGCGCGACGCGGAGCATCTCTATCGCAACCTGGAAGAACAAGTGATCCCGCTCTACTACGATCGCGACGTCGACGGCCTGCCGCTCCAATGGATCAAGCGAATGATGAATTCCATTAGTTCGCTGGCTTGGCGATTCAGCGCCGATCGCATGGTGGCCGACTATGTCCGTACCGCTTACCTGCCGGCTGCCGGTGGGCTGAGTTGCGACATGGATATTCACTAATCACTATCACGAACGATCCGAAAAAACCGTGCCGCGGCGAAGGGGGTGCCGAGCACTGGACATCCCATGACCTGGCGCTCAGGGCCACACCCCCCCGAAAGAATACAACTCACTTTCTGCTCTTAAGGTCGCGCGGAACGACCCCTTCCTGGTGTTGCGGCTTCGAATGTTGCACCACGACGGCTCGTTGGGCCGGTGAGCGTGAGTCGCGGCTCACCGAAAGAGCCCCGAATGGGCCAGATCCGCAGTCGCATGATTAGTTTGATTTTCTGTGCTTTCTTGACAACCTGTGCTAGGCAGTATCGACAAGACGGATTATCATAATAGTGGAGGGGGTGGCTCGGACTCCATCCGATGGAGACGACGGCCGTGCCGCCAGTCAATGGATGTCTCCGCACCATGGCAAGGAACCCGCTCACGTTGGTCGTTCGGCTGTGGGTGAAAGCGTGCACGGTCTCCGAGATCATCAGTACGAGTTCCGAGACATTTCAAGAACCGAAGGCGGCAACAGAACGAGGAGCTAGGCAGAAGAGGCATCGGAAAAAACGTCCTGGATCGCGTGAGGGTTACCGGGGAGGGACGTGTGATGTCGATCCAAGTGATTTGTCCGAATGGACATCTTCTCCGGGTAAAGGACTGCTTTGCCGGCAAGATCGGGCTGTGTCCGATGTGCAAGGCCCGTGTCGAAGTCCCCGAGTTGGACAGCGCTCTCTCGGAAGATGAGATCATTGATGTTCTCGGACCCCATGATCCGAGTCAGTCGGGAACCGGATCGACGATCGTCGGAAACCGGGCGGCAAGCGAGACCGTAGCCAGCCCTTCGCCGCCGAAGAAAAGTTGCTCGAAGTGCAACCGCGAGATTTCCGCCGGCACCCATATCTGTCCATTCTGCCGCACGTACATCGCCAATTTGAGGGATCTGTGATTGGGGCCGTTTCCTGCCGGAGAGTGCCTGCACAATGGTTATAAACGTCGCGGTAGGCACCCGTTGACGCAATTCTCGGTGTCTCCTTTCCTTCTCGCTGCAAGTTGATGTTCTACTACCACTTGCGCCCACCTCCTTCAGCCCGCTAGTCCTCAACCCACGGCTTCAGCTATAGTAAGTGTATCGGGGGAAACATCGCTTTTGTCTTTGCGCCGGCCAGCGACGACCGCGGAAGCAAGGAATGACAGAAACCAGTATTGCGGTAATCGACTCCAGAGCGATGGTTGCTCTGTTCGGCACCTGTGACCGACATCTGCGAAAGGTCCGCAAATCGTTGGAGGTGGGTATTTCTTCGCGCGACGGCAAAATCCATATCGAGGGAGAGGTCGACGCCGTGGCCAAGGCGACCCAGGTGCTCGAACAACTCCAGTCACGCGTCCACCGATATGGTAGTCTGGCCGAGGAAGACGTCGATCGTGTTCTGGCTGAAGTGGTCGCGGGCCGGGCGTCGTTGCCGTGTGCGGCGATTGGCGTCTTGGGTGGGCGCGAGGTCCGGCCCCGCACGTCCGGCCAGGTGAAATACGTCGAGGCCATGCGCCGCAACGATCTGGTGATGTGCACGGGGCCCGCGGGCACGGGCAAAACCTATTTGGCGGTCGCCATGGCCGTGGCGGCCCTTCATCAGGAACAAGTTCGGAAGATTGTTCTCGTCCGGCCGGCCGTGGAGGCGGGCGAAAGCTTGGGATTTTTGCCGGGTGACTTGCAGGCCAAGATCAATCCCTACCTGCGCCCCCTGTTGGACGCGCTTCGTGAAATGATGGAATACGATCTCATGAAGCGTTATCGGGAAGAAGACATTATCGAGATCATCCCATTGGCCTACATGCGCGGTCGAACGCTCAGCCAAGCCTTTATGATTCTGGACGAAGCGCAGAATACAACCATTTCGCAAATGAAGATGTTTTTAACTCGGATGGGCGATGGGTCCAAGATCGTGGTTTCCGGCGACACGACCCAGGTGGACTTGCCGCCCGGCGCTCGCGGTGGTTTGACCGACGCGTTGGATCGCTTGCGAGGACTGGAAGGGGTCTCGGCGGTGAAACTCACCACCTCGGACATCGTTCGCCATCCCCTGGTGCAACGGATCGTCGATGCCTATGACGGCCGGCCCAAGAAACGACGCTAAGGAACGCTTGTCCCGAGCAGAAGAGCCCAGCGAGTCAGACCATGGCGGCCAGCGGATCAAGAAAAACGCGATCGGAACGGGTGGCCGCGCTGGAACTGCCCCCGAGTAAGTTCGAACGCGCGCTGACGAGCTTGGGGCAACGCGACGTGCTTCTGCGGTTGGGCATCGGCGTGTTGGCGGCCGTGGTGCTTGCCGCCGTCTTGCACAGTTGGTCCACTCCGTTCTCCTATCGCACCGACTACGTCTTCGACCGCGACGTGGTCGCGCGAGCGCCGTTCCAGGTTTTCGACCTCAAGGCCACCGAGGACGAGGAGAGTTTGGCCCGGAGTCGGGCTCGCGCGGTCTACGACCAGAATCCCGAACCGCTGGTTCAGTTGCGAGCCAAGCTGCGCAACACGATTGTCGAGTTGGCGGCGGCTCAGAAACTGGACGACGAAATGGCGCAGAAATGGGCCGTGTTCCAGCCACCCCTGCCCGAAGGCGCCCCGCCGCCATCCCTGGAAGAACAAGAAAAGCGTTTTCAGCGGTTCAAGGAAGAAGTGACGGGCGAAGAGCGGCTGGCGAAAATCGACCAGGCAGTAGCGTCGGCACTGGAACGCTATGAGAAGTACGGTTTGCTGAAACAACCGGTCAAGGGAAACCAGGATGAGATTTTGGTCTACCGAAACGACCGTCCGGGGGTCGAGGAACCGGTGACGGTCAGCGACGTCATTCTGCGACCCCACAACATCAAGGCGGCGCTAACCCAGCAGTTGGGTTCCACTGAGTTGGCTGATCATCTTTTCGCGTGGTTGCAGCCCAAGCTGGCCAACATGGAGACGCTGACGCTCGACGTGAATCGGACCAAAGCCTCCCAAGAGAAGGCGGCCGAAAACGTCGAGGATGTTTTTACAAACTACAAAATCGGTGATGTACTCGCAAAACGGGGTGAACCGCTCGGAAGGAACCATCTCGACCTGCTGCTGCGCGAACACCGCGCGGCCGAGGCCCAGCGCACGCTGGGTAGTATGTTGCTGCGTATTCTCGCGGTCCTGGCGATCATCTCCGTTCTGTTTTGGCTCTGTTCGCTCTACCTGTTTCACCGCCAGCGCCGGCTGCTGTTCGACTGGAGGCGTCTCTCGGGCTTGCTCTTGCTGATCGTCTTGACCCTGGCCGTCGGACGCTGGGCGGCGCGCGATCCTTGGTGCGCCGAAATCGTACCCCTGTTGTTGTTCGGCCAGATCATCGCAATCGTTTATAACCGGGAGCTGGCCTTGTTGCTCGCCGGCACGGTAGCGCTGTTCCTGGTGATTGCCCTGGGTCTGGGCCTTGGCGAGTTCTTGATCTTGTTCGGCTCGACGGCCACGGCCGTCCTTCAGCTCAGCCACATTCGCAGTCGCAGTAAGCTGATTATCGTTGGGTTTTACAGCGGGTTGGTTGCCGGCCTGCTAACCGTGTCCTTGGCGCTTATCGACAATCAGTCGCTGCACTGGCCGTTGATTTTCGACGCGGTGCAAAACGCCGGGCTGACGTTGGCGTCCGGATTCCTGATGACCGGCTTGCTTCCGTTGATCGAACGTATGTTCGGCGTCTTGACCGACATCAGCCTGCTCGAACTTGGCGACGTGGCCCATCCCCTGCTGCAGGAGTTGATACGCCGTGCCCCAAGCACGTACAACCACTCCATCACCGTCGGGTCGATCGCCGAAGCGGCCGCGGAAGCCATCGGCGCCCGGGGTTTGCTCGTCCGCGTCGGCGCCTATTTTCACGACATCGGCAAAATGCTCAAACCGGGCTATTTCATCGAGAACCAAGGCGACGAAGCCAGTCGCCACGAGACCTTGGTCCCCGCCATGAGCACGCTGGTGATCATCGCCCACATCAAAGACGGCGCCAATCTGGCCCGGCAGCATCACTTGCCCGAGCCGATCATCGACTTCATTCTCCAGCACCACGGCACCACCCTGGTCGGCTACTTTTATGAACGGGCAAGCCAGCAGAAGCGCGACAATCCCGACGGCGACAAAGTGGACGAGAGCACGTTTCGCTACCCAGGCCCCAAACCACAAACCAAAGAAGCCGCCGTGCTGATGTTGGCCGACGCGGTCGAAAGCGCCAGCCGAACGCTTGTCGGCCCCACGCCGGCGCGAATCGACGGTCTCGTGCGCGAGATTGCCGAGCGACGGCTCGAAGACGGTCAATTCGACGAGAGCGGACTGACACTCCGTGAACTCCGCATTATCGAAGACACGATGATCAAGACAGTCACGGCGATCTACCACGGTCGCGTGAAGTATCCCGACCAGCGAACCACGTAGCCTGCTCGTTTGAGCACCGCCCGACCCATCGCAACGCGGAACGGCCTCGCCGGGCGGGGTGCGACAAACCTATAGACCTCGGTAGCCTTCTGAAACACGGTGGTTGGCTTGAGAAAGAACCCCGAACTCGTGATCGACATCGCCGACGAGCAGTCCGTTTTCACGGTCGACCTGGAATCGATTCGGCTTGCTGTCGTGCGGATCCTGGAAGAAGCCCGGATCGAGCGAGCCCAAATCAGTGTTGCCTTGGTGGACGACCCGACCATTCGCGAGCTGAATCGGCGTTACCTCGAACACGACTATGCAACCGACGTTTTGAGCTTCGTTCTCGAAAGTTCGGTCGAGCATCTCGACGGACAGATCGTCGTGAGCACCGAAACGGCCCAAAACGAAGCCGTCCGCTACGGCTGGTCGGCTGATGACGAGTTGCTGCTCTATGTGATCCACGGCGCGCTCCATTTGGTGGGCTACGACGACGCGACGCCCGAAGAGCAAGTGAAAATGCGAGAACGAGAGAAGGTCGTCCTTGGCTTCTTCGGCCTGAAACCTCGGTGGAGCGAAGCGCGAACGTCTGATAATATCGAACCGGAGGAGAGAACTTCGTGAGTGCCGAATTGGTATTCTGGTTGGCGGTCGCCGGTCTCATCGTCACCTGCCTCTCCGCGATCGGTGCCAAGTCACTGATCGCGTTCTCGCGGCACGATTTGGAGGAGATCTGTCGGCGCCGTGGCCAGATGAATCGGCTGGGCACCATCCTCCGGCAATACGATCAGGTGGGACTGGCTGCCGAAACGCTCCAGGTAATCGCCACGGTCGTCGTCGTGCTGACCGGAGCCTTTTGGATTCGGCTCGTCGAGTCGCCCGAGGCATCGGAAACACCCAATTGGGCCTTGCTCGGCACCAGTGTCGTCGTGGCGGCCCTGCTGCTGTTGGCCGTCGACATCTGGATTCCATCGGCCGTCGCCCGGCTTTGGTCCACGCCGTTTGTCTACCACACCTGGCCGGTTTGGCGGACGATCGGAAGCCTCTTGTCTCCCCTTATCCTCGGTGCCCGCTTCGTCGACACGCTCCTGCATCGATTGGCCGGACGCCAGCCAGACGTGCCCGACGAAGAATCCTTCGAGGATGAAATCCGCACGATCGTCACCGAGGGTCATCGCGAAGGCCTCCTGGAAGAAGACGCCCGCGAAATGATCGAGGGCGTCATCGAGTTGAGCGACGTCCACGTGTCGGAGATCATGACGCCGCGGACCGATATGGTCTCGATGTCGATTCTTCTCTCGTGGGACGAAGCCCTCGAGTTCGTCATCAAGCAAGGCCATACGCGGATCCCGGCCTTCGACCAGAACCGCGACGACATTGTCGGCGTGCTCTACGCGAAGGACCTTCTTCCCGAGTTGGCCAAGGGAATCAATCGCGAGGAAACGTCGTGGACGGACCTTCTGCGCAAGCCCCACTTCGTCCCCGAAACCAAGCCGATCGACGTGCTCCTTCAGGAATTCCAGCACAGCCGTCATCACATGGCGGTTGTCCTCGACGAGTACGGCGGCGTGTCGGGCCTGGTCACGATGGAAGACGTCTTGGAGGAAATCGTCGGCGAAATCAGCGACGAGTATGACAAAGACCTCGTCGACGGCATACGCCAGGTGGGTGACGGCGTGGCCGAATCGCTCGGCAACGTCCACATCGACGAGATCAACGAACGGCTCCACCTGAATCTGCCCGAAGACGCTGAATTCGATACAATCGGCGGATTCGTCTTCAGCGAACTCGGCCACGTGCCCATCGTCGGCGAAGAACTCGTGCGCGACGGGGCGCGCGTCACGGTCATCGAGGCCACCCGCCGGCGAATTCTAAGGGTACGCATCGAGATTCTCGATCCGTCGGATCGAGAAAACCTATAATTGCGTGGCGTGTGGGGAACACATCGTGGGTCGCCGATCGACTCACGCCCTCTTGTTTCGAGAACTTGGTGAACCCATGAGCAATTTGGAATCCGCCTGGAAGACCCTGTTTGCCGAGTGGTCGCCCGAGATACCTCGGCGCGGCGTCATCATCAATTCACTCAACGAACAGATCCCGTTCAACGGCTTCATGACCAGCGAGCATTTCGTCCTCTTCTCGCGCAGCTCGCCCGACGCGATGGGTGCTCGAATGGTCCTGATGCCGTACGACAGCCTCGTCACGCTCAAAATTACCGACGTCGTCAAGAGCAAGACCTTTCAGTCGGCCGGTTTTCAGGGCGAACTGGGCCGCCAATAGCCGGCGGCTAAAGACCGCTAATCCGGATTCCGCACGACAAGACACCGAGCCGCCGAGACGATGCGATACGAAGTGTTCGTGGGGCATATTCCCGAACATACCCCGTTGCGGGCCAGGAGTCCTGAAACGCCTGTCGCAAGCCATTCTGTTTTCCGCTACTCCTGCGAGGCAATCTCCGCAATGGCCTTCTTCGCCTGCATTTGCACCAGGCGGTTGGAATCGTTGGCCGCCTTCTTCAGCGCCGGAAGGCTCTCCTTCGTGCCCCACGTCTGAAGCGCCTGGGCGGCATTCACGCGCAAGGCCGTGTTGTCGTTTTTCAGGAGAACTGTCTCCAGAGCCTCGGCCACCGCTCGGTTGGGTTCCTCCGGTCTGCTTCGCATCAATTGATGCAGTGCGCGGATCATGCGGCCCAGGTCCCCCGACTGGAGATCGGCCGCCAAGGCGCCGGCGTCTTTCGCTGTTGCCGCACCGTGCAGAGACCGCGTTCCAGGGCGCGTCGTCGTGTCTCTCCCGGTCTGCATGCCGAGCTTCTCACGCTTGGCGGCCAGTTCCTTCTTGCGTTCGGCGGCCTGCTCGGCCATCTTCGCGCGTTCGGCTTCGTCCAGGAGATGATAGGCGACCTTCACCGGAATCTCGATGCTGACGCCTCCCTTGCGGACGGTGAGCGTCATGTCGAAATCGAGCTTGCCCGAAACACCTTGCTCGGTGTCGAACGTGTATTTTCCGTCGCCCGTGATGGCGAAGGGCGGCTTCTCGCCGCTGGCCGCCGCAGCCGTGAACTCATACTGCTTGCGGATCACCGTGCCCTGGTCGGTTTTGTTTTCGACCGTGTAGATCGTCTTTTCCTTGGCGGGCACAAAGCTCTCGGTCTCGGTGAACGGGCCGAAGCGAGGCATGCCTTCCTTGATAACGATGCCTGCGTCGTTCGCCACGGTCCACGTCGATTGGGGCTCGGGCGGGAGCGATTCGATCATCAACAGCGAGAGATTGCCCAAGAGAAACGGCAAGTGCGACGTGCCGTCCTGGCGCGCGACGTTGCCCTGGCGATCCACCGTCAGCTCGTTGCCGCCAAACGGGCCGCCTGGCCCGACGCCGGTCAGCGGCGAGAACATCGAGCCCATCCGAGGTCCTCTGGGCCCACGGGGACCGTGTCGTCCGGCCATGCCGTGCGGTCCGCGAGGCCCGCGAGGTCTCATCATCGAACTCGACGACCGGCCGCCCTTCGTCGTTACGTGTTCTCTCAACGTCCCTTTGAAGCCCAACCTGATCTTGTCGCCGTCGACCGAGACGACCCGATAGCGAGGGCAGCCGGTGAGTTCCAGGCTCTCGTCGCCCAGGTCGACCGTGATCTTGACGCGATACATATAGTCTTGTCCGGCCTTCCAGTCATACCGAAGCTTGCCGTCCGCGGCCGGCTTCGCCGCGTCGTCGGCCGCGACGACCGGAGGCGCCAGGACCACCGCCATAACCACCGCGACACCCCACATGACAAGCCCCCGTGCC
>JAFGIR010000160.1 GCA_016929515.1 Pirellulales bacterium
GCCACGCGCAGAAACGGAATCTGTCACAATGGGCAAAAAGAAGGTCGCGGCCAAAAACAAAACCAACGGCAACGGTGCAAACCTCGGTTTCGAGGCAAAGCTCTGGCTGGCCGCCGACAAGCTCCGCAACAACATGGATGCGGCCGAGTACAAGCACGTCGTTATTGGGGCTGATCTTCTTGAAGTACATCTCCGACTCGTTTGAGGAGATGCACCAGCGGCCGACAGCGAGTCCCACCGGACTGTTTCAGCCAATACCTGCTAACGGTGCCGCCTGAACCAGTTGCCCGGGGCTTTGGTTACCTCGTGCAACCTATCTATCGTTCGACAAATATCGGCCAATGCGAGGCAAGCGAAGACTCTAGCCGCAACCCGCGACGCCCTGTTGCCAAAGCTCCTATCGGGCGAGTTGCGGGTGAAGGATGCTGTAAAAGCCGTCGAAAGGAACGTATGATGAAGGTCCATGTGGAGGTCCAGTTCGATTCGCCGGATAAACCCGACTGGGCCGATATGCAATCGCTCGGGCGGAGCGTGATCAACGATCCGAAGAGCGTAAAGGTGTCGGCCGTCGAAGGTCGGCCGCGTCGGCTGGCGGTCGAGTTCACCATGCGAACCGAGCCGCAAATCAAGGCGGTGGACAAAATCGACCGCGCCATGCGCATCCATGGCGGCAACCGCCTGGATTCGGGCATCGGCTTCCCCAAATCAGAGGCCGAACTTGCCCGGGCCGAACGAAAGGCCGAGCGCCGTCGGGCGAATCGTCGGGCACGGGGCAACCAGAGAATCACCACGGGAGAGCACGACTGATGGGCGAGCAATTCAATATCTATTGCGACGAAAGCTGCCATCTGGAACACGACCGGCGGCCGGTGATGGTGTTGGGCGCGGTGTGGTGCCCGACCGATCGTGTCAAGGAGATATCCGTTCGACTACGAGAACTCAAGCAGAAACATCGGGTTTTGTCGCAAGAAGACCTTCGGCGGCCGCGTCTAAACCAATTCGAGATAAAATGGACGAAGATTTCCGAGGCCAAGCGGGAACTCTATTTCGACTGGATCGACTATTTTTTTGACGACGACGATCTGCATTTTCGCGGCGTCGTGATCGACAAGACGGTTCTCGATCATGCCCAATGGGGGCACACGCATGATGACTGGTACTACAAAATGATGTTTACGCTGTTGGAGCCGATCATTGATCCCCAGCAGCATTACCGGATATTTCTGGACATCAAGGACACCCGAAGCGAAGTGAAACGCGCCAAGTTGGAAGACGTGCTCCGCAGCGCCAACTATGACGACGACAATACGATCATCGACCGCGTTCAGCAGGTGCGGTCGCATGAATCCGAAGTGATGCAACTGGCCGACCTTCTGATCGGGGCCGTCGGCTATCATCATCGCCGTCGGCACGGCGATCTGCCGGGCACGACAGGAGTGTTGAATCCAACAAAGCTGGCGATCATCAAACGCATCCAGCAACGGTCGGGAAAATCGCTGGAACGCAGCACTTGGCTGCGAGAATCCAAGCTCAACCTACTTTGCTGGCATCCACGGGAGAACACGCCATGAGCGAGGGCAAGGACTGGCTGCCTTCGCTCATCCGCTTGGAAGAGCACGACGGCAATTGGGACAAATACGTCAACGCGGTGTTTGCGATTTTCTACCGCGACTTCATTGAGGCACAGCCGAAGTTTCAAGGCAAATGGGTTCGCTGTCGGCGCGATCCCATCCAAGATGGCAAAGAGGCCGGCTTCTGGCATTGTGTGTCCGAAGGCCCCGATGAAGACCATCGCACGCCCGACTTGCGTAGATGCGAACGAATCGGCTGGGTGCGAAAAGTCATTGAACATGCACACGATGCGGATGTCGATGTGTGGACGCAGCGCAAAGGACGAGACCAACGCATCCACATTTGGCTTCGAGAATCGTATTTGGTCGTGTTGGGCGAGCGGGGACGGTACTACCAGCTAATCACAGCCTTTTGCACCGACCGCGAACACACGAAACGAAAGAAACGACAGGAGAGAGATGCCTCAAGAAACGGCTGACGCCGTCCCCTTTGAAAGGCACGGCGTCGGAACTCCTTCCACACATGGTGGATGAGCTATTGGAATCATCGGTCACCATTGGAAATAAGTCAAGTCCCGTTCAAGAGGATACCTCCGATTCGGGCTCAATTACGCTAGAGATGGCACTATGGGGGGGGTGATTGTATGGCCGTCGGAAGTATGGCAACAGGTTTGTTTATGGAAATTGACGGAGGTTACTATGGTTGAACCTTGGCAATACCCCCCACCCCTGGATCGGCTGTTCGCGTTCGGTGATGCCGAGTTCGGCACCCAGAAGGAGATGCCCGACTACGTGGGCCAGTTGGGCCTCGCGCGGGAGCATGTGCCGGCGCTGGTCGAGATTGTGCGGCTGTGGGAAGACGAGGACAGTCTGCCGGACAGTCCCGCCGACTCGGCTCCGATCCATGCGTGGCGGGCACTGGGGCAGCTTCGCGCGATCGAGGCGGTCGAGCCGCTGTTGGCCATGCAGAACCGGCTCGACGAGGAGCGGGACGATTGGTATCTGGGCGAGTTCGCCGAGGTCTTTGGCCAGATCGGCCCTCCGGCGATTTTCGCCCTGGCCGAGTACCTGGCCAACACGCTTAACACCGAGTTTCCGCGCGTCTCGGCCGCCGACGGGCTGTTCCAGATCGCCAAGCGGCATCCCGAGTCGCGCGACGAAGTGGTCGCCGTGCTCGGCCGGCAGATTGCCCGGTGCGAAGAGGGGGTATACGACCTGAACGGTTTCCTCGTCAGCCATTTGGTGGAATTGAAGGCGACCGAAACGGCC
>JAFGIR010000161.1 GCA_016929515.1 Pirellulales bacterium
CTCGACCTGATCGTCTCCGGCAGCAAGGAGGCCGTGTTGATGATCGAGGGCTTCGCGCGGGAAATGAGCGAGGACCTGATGACCCAAGCGGTCGTAAAGGCTCATGAGTACATTAAACAGATTTGCGATTTGCAGAACGAACTGGTTGAAAAGGCAGACACGCAGAAGGCCGAATACGAGATTCCCGAACCGGATGGGCTGCTGGATACGTTGCGCGAGAAATACTACGACACCCTCTCGGTTGCCAATCGGACCGAGGGCAAAATCGCCCGGGCAGAAGCGTGCGATAAGGTCAAAGACGGCGCAATGGGAGAAATGATCCCCGATCCGGAGGCAGAAGACGCGATTGCCCCGGCCCGCTTCCACTCGGCTTGGCACGACCTTGAGGCCCTGGTAATTCGCGATCAGATTCTGTCGGGCACGCGGCCCGATGGACGAGGCTACAAGGAACTCCGTCCGATCATGTGCAAGGTGGACATCCTGCCTCGTGTTCACGGTTCGGCCCTGTTCCAGCGAGGTGAAACCCAATCATTGGTTACCGTCACGCTGGGCACTGGGCGGGACGAACAACGCGTCGACGGCCTATTCGAGGAATACACCAAGAAGTTCATGCTCGACTACTACTTCCCGCCCTTCTCGGTCGGCGAGGTTCGTCCGATTCGCGGGCCAGGCCGTCGTGAAATCGGCCACGGGGCACTCGCCGAACGGAGCGTCAAGCCCGTGCTGCCCGACCCCGAGGATTTCCCCTACACGATCCGCATCATCTCGGACATTCTTGAATCAAACGGTTCGAGTTCAATGGCCAGTGTCTGTGGCGCGACGCTCGGGCTGATGGCCGCCGGCGTGCCGATCAGCAACCCGGTCGCCGGCATCTCGGTTGGCATGGTCAAGAAAGACGACCAAAACTGGGTCCTGCTGACCGACATCATCGGCAACGAGGACCATTTCGGCGACATGGATTTCAAAATCGCCGGTACGCAGAACGGCATTACGGGCATCCAACTCGACCTGAAAGTCAACGGCATTAGCGAGGAAATCATTCGCGCCACCTTGACGCAGTCGCGCGAAGCACGAATCGAAATTCTCCGCACTATGCTAACGACCATTTCACGTCCGAGGCCCGAAATCTCATCGTGGGCTCCGCGACTGTTGCGCACACACATCGACCCGGACAAGATCGGTCTGTTGATCGGCCCCGGCGGAAAAACGATTCGTGCCATCCAAGACAGCACCGGTGCATCGCTCGACGTCGAGGACGACGGCACGGTGACGATCGCATCGGCCGACGCGGCAGCAGCCAAGGAAGCCCTCGATCGGGTCGAAGCGCTTACCGCAGCGGTCGAAGTCGGCCGGATCTATCATGGACGCGTTACCAGCATTAAAGATTTCGGCGCGTTCATTGAAATACTGCCCGGCAAAGACGGCCTGTGCCACATCAGCGAACTGGCCGACGGCTACGTGGCCAGTGTAAGCGACGTCTGCAAGATCGGCGACCTGATGGACGTTAAGGTTATCGCCGTCGACGAGCAAGACCGAGTCAAGCTCAGCCGCAAGGCCGCCATCGCCGAAGAAAAGAAACCGGCCGAGGTCGCTTCCAACGGCGACGGCAATAGCGAGTAGAGGGTCAGGGTAGCCAGGGTCCTACCGACGGCGCTGGCCCGAAACGCTCCGTAGCAAACTCAACAGGCGGGCTGTCCCACTCGACGGCCCGCCTCTTCTCATACTTGATGCATCTGCTCGACAACTCGCTTGCACGGGTCGGCTCATCTGGCCATAATAATGGGCCAACTCCCTCGTGCGTTTCCTGTCTTTGTGGCGAGAGAGAAATTGCACGCCGAACGGACCCGACGGCCAACAAACATGTCCGACTCCAACGCTCCCCAATCCGACACGAACCAGAAGCTGATCGACCAGTATCAGGAGATTGTCCGGCTGGCTGGGGGGCTTGCCCACGAAATCAAGAATCCGCTGTCGACGATCCGCTTGAACATGGAATTGTTGGCCGAGGATTTTTCCGAAAGCATCTCGGCTCGCGACCAGCGAGCCCTGCGCAAGGTCCAAGTCGTCGAACGGGAATGCCAGCGACTGCAAGATTTGTTGGACAATTTTCTCAACTACACCAAAACGCGCAACCTCCGGTTGGAGCCTACGAGGCTCAACGATCAAGTCGATCGGGTGCTCGACTTCTTCCGCCCCAAGGCTAAGGAAGCCGGCATTGAACTGGTCACCTATTTCTCGCCCGACTTGCCCACCGTGCTGTTGGACCGTGAAGCATTTCACGGTGCCCTGCTGAATCTGGTCCTCAACGCCGAACAGGCCGTCTCGAAGGGAGGACAAATCGTCGTGCGATCTTACGCCACGGCCGACGGGGTGGCGTTGGATCTAATCGACACGGGCTGTGGCATGGACGAGGACACCCGGGCGAAGATCTTCGACGCCTTCTTCTCGACGAAAAACGGCGGCTCGGGCCTGGGATTGCCGACCACGCGGAAGGTCGTCGAGGCCCACGGCGGGACCATTCTCGTGCAGAGCGAACCCGGCCGCGGAACCCAATTCACGATCAAGCTGCCTACCCCCGCGCGACTGGCAACCGAAAAAAGCACGACCTCCTGAACCGTGCAAGGAAGATCGTTCCGTTCTTCGGGCAACGCGTGCTTGGATATCTGCGTCCTGTGGCCGAAAAACAGCACCGCTCCTGGCCCTACCCGGCTGCCCGGCGATGTTGTATCATCACGCCATGGCCCACAAAGAAGCAAAACCACAGCAGCCGGCCGAGACCTCGGCCCTGCCCATCGAAGTGCTCATCGTCGACAACGACGAGGCCCACGCCGAGGTGGTCGCCGAAAGCCTCGATCGGGTGGGCTTTCATTGTCACGTGGCGACTTCCGGCACCCAAGGCGCCGAGATGATCGAACAAGGCATCTATGACATAATTGTCACCGACCTTGTTATGAATGACGTCGACGGGCTGGGAATTCTCGATCGGGCCAAGCAGGCTTTGCCCGACTGCGAAGTGATTCTCATGACGGGCCACGGGACGATCCCTTCGGCGGTCGAGGCGATGCGTCGAGGGGCATTCAATTATCTATTGAAACCGCTGAAGATCGAGCAGCTTCGTGCCGTGGCCGAAAAGGCGGCCGAGAGTAGCACGCTACGGCGCGACAACTTGGAACTCAAACGCCGGCTCGACGAAAAATTCGGCTTCGAGGGCGTCATCGGCGACAGCCGGCAGATGCGCGACGTCATCGAGCGGCTCAAGCGGATCGCGCCGACCGACGCCACGGTATTGATTCAGGGTGAGACGGGCACGGGCAAGGAACTCGTCGCCCAGTCGATCCACCAAAACAGCCCTCGGAAAAACAAGCCGTTCGTGGCACTCAATTGCGCCGCACTGAGCGAAAACATCCTCGAAAGCGAATTGTTCGGCCACATCAAGGGCGCGTTTACCGATGCGTCGACCGATCGGATGGGCAAATTCGAGTATGCCCACGGCGGCACCTTGTTCCTCGACGAGGTGGGCGACATGCCCATGCCCACCCAAATCAAACTGCTGCGCGTCCTCGAAAACGGCGAGATCACTCGCGTCGGATCGAACGACCCGATCAAAGTGAACGTTCGCGTATTGTCGGCGACGAATCAGAGTCTGGAGGACGCGATCGACTCGGGCATATTTCGCAGCGATCTTTATCATCGGCTCAAGGTGGTGTCGCTCCGTTTGCCGACGCTCTGCGAGCGCGCCGAGGACATTCCGGCGCTGATCGATCACTTCATCAAGGAGTTTGCCTCGCGTCACAACAAGCGAATCAAGGGCATGTCGTTGGCCGCGCGGCGGAGGATGCTCGCCTACGATTGGCCCGGCAACGTCCGACAACTCCGCAACATGGTCGAAAGCATGATCGTCGTGGATTATGACGGGCTGCTGGACGTGGACGATCTGCCCGAGGAACTGGCCGAGCCAAACGAGCCAACCGGTCCGCCGACGGCCGTGTCGTTGGCGGGGTTGGTCGGCCAACGACTGGAGGAAGTCGAACGGTTGTTCATCGAGGAAACCCTCCGCGCGGCCGGCGGAAACCGCGAAGAAGCCGCCACGATGCTGGGCATCGGCGAGAGAACATTGTACCGAAAAATCAAAAGCTGGGGACTAGGGGGTGGGGATTAGGGACTGGGGATTGGGGACTGGGGGCGAACGATGAGTGTGGAGGATTTCAGGGAGTTGCGAGTCTGGCAGTTGGGTATGGAGTTGGCTGAGGAGACGTACCGGTTGTCGCAACACTTTCCCAAGCACGAGGTTTACGGCTTGGGGAGTCAGATTCAGCGATCGGCCGTTTCGATTCCCGCCAACATCGCCGAAGGCCGCGCAACTGGCTCGACCAAGACCTTCCTGCGTCACCTGGCCATTGCTCAAGGTTCCCTGGCAGAGCTGCAAACGCACCTGATGGTCGCCGAGCGAATCAGATATGGAAACGGCGAGCAAACCAAGCCAATTCTGGAACGCTGCACCCAAGAGGCAAGAATGCTGCGGAGTCTGAGAAATCGGTTGCGACGTCGGATAGCGTAAAAAAGGAGACCCGGGGAAGTAGGCAAAACGTCAAGCCGCCTCCTTCCAATCCCCAATCCCCCATCCCCAATCCCCCGCTTCTCCCATGCGCATCCACCGACTCTCTCAGGGCCTGATCAACAAGATTGCCGCGGGCGAGGTCATCGAGCGCCCGGCGAGCGTCGTCAAGGAGTTGATGGAGAACTCGGTCGACGCCGGAGCCACGCGAATCCACGTGGCGGTCGCCGGCGGCGGTGGCGAGATGATTCGCATCGTGGACAACGGGTGCGGCATTGCCCCGGGCGAGTTGGAACTGGCCCTGGCCTGCCACGCCA
>JAFGIR010000162.1 GCA_016929515.1 Pirellulales bacterium
AAAACGTTTGAGGTTCCGCGCGAATTGCCGTAGCTCTTCGGGATCGACGATGGCTTGTGGCATGGGGATATCTTTCCTACCTCGCAAGGACGGGCCCTTGCCCGCGTGTTGTGTTGCTCTCACAAAAAAGGGGGGGCGCGCGGCCTTCACGGACGCTTGTGGGACCATCTCCCCAAGCACGACCGGCAGGAGCCCGTTTCGCGGAACCCTCCACCGACGATGGACAAAGCGGACATGGATAGTCTACGCCCGAATGGCAAATGTGCCAAGCGTACTGTCATGGGATCCCACGAATGGTGGTTTCTTCTCGGCCAAGAACCGGGATTCACCTTGTTCCCGGGCTGTTCCGACCGGCCGAGTAGTTGCATTTCTGCTCCGTTCGCGATAGAAAGGAACTCGTGGCAAGGAATTGCCAGCGGGCAGAGATTGTTGGTGGGCGTTGCCCACATCACGGTTTCATGAAGGTAGTCTCGGTTGAGTACGGACTCTCTGCCCATCGTTTTTGGGGAACTGGCGTGGTTACCTCAATAAAAGCACTTTTTGCCGGACTCCGCGTTCTGGTCCATCGTGGTCTGGCCATTTGCAGGCCGGCCGGTCGTCGCCGGTCGTTCTGTTTGCCGGAAGCACAGCGTCGGTTCCACGGCGAGCGAGAGCATCTCGAAGCGAAGTTCATCGATCTCGCCCAGGTGGCGCACCACCGGGTTGCGCCTCGTTGGCTTGATTGTGATTTTGAAGATAAGGTGACCTACGCTCGCAATCGTCGTACCGGCCGACTGTCCGCGTTGGTAACCATCACCGTAATCGTGGCCGGCCGAAGGTCCATTCTCGACAACCCGAAACCAACAAATCACATTTCCGGTCATGTTTTGCCTGAAGAATTGACTGCGCTGCCGTTTGGCTCCCTTCGTTGGGCCACGGCCGAGTTCTCGTTCGATGGCGACCATTGGGACACCGAGGGACGCGTCGTCTTCAATCTTAGCCCGGTTGAAATGGTCCTCTTCTACCGACACGACCTCGAGTTGCTGGGCAGAGAGCCGGACCCCAAGTCGTCCACGGCCTGACGCACGTCGGTGGTCGTCGCGACGAGTCAAAAAAACATGCCCGCGCCGGTAAAAGCGCGGGCATGGAGTTCACGGCTATCAATCGCCGCTGCAAACGATACTGAACCTATTAGCGTCGGCGGCCAAGCAACAGGCCAAACGCTCCCATGGCCAGCAACACCAACGTCGAAGGTTCGGGCACCGTGTAGAGTTCAAACGCCAGATCCTTCGAGTATTGTCCGATGCCGTCGGGGCCATCGTCGCCGTCGACGTACATCGCGGCAAACATCGACGGAGCCGTGCCGGCCCAATGATCCTGGTCCATGTGGACGTCGCACGGATCGTTGACATGGACGTTCTCGACGTTACCGCCGACGGCGTCGTCTTGGAAATGCCAAATCGGCGTCTCGAAACTCGTCCCCGCGAAGAGCGGGCCCTGATCGTGCTCACCCGGTACGACCTGCGGCGACACCGAGGCCAACGGATCCATCATCGTGTAGTCGCGGTTGTGCCATCCCCACTTCAGGCGAAGTGGATCATCTATAGGCTCATCGACCAGGGCGACGATCTTCAGCCAGTAAACCGTATCCGGCTGCTGCGCGAAGGGGCAAAGTAGTTCGGCGTTATACTCAAATACTGGCTCAAGGGGGTTGCTGCCCGGGACAAGCGTTTCGGTGAACGTTCCTTCCGCTATCGTGAGTTGGCCGTCCGGATCGCGGACCGAGATCTGAGAGAACTTCGGGCCCAAGCAGTTGGGATGGCTGAAATCGTAGGGGTCGTCTGGATTCTCGATCGCCTGTTGCTTCGACACGTCGTCCTCGAAGACAATGGCGAACCGTTGCACGCGACGAAGATCTTCGTCGGGGTTGATGCCCATGTAGGAACCCCACCACTTGACGTGGACGACCGGGTTAGGAGATCGGTCGGCGAAATCGTCGGCCATGAACACGCCGTGGTACGTTGGATCATCTGGCGGGGTCGTGGGATCCCACCAGACCGTGCTCAGTTCGTCGTGGCCATAATAGATCTGTTGCGTTCCGTCCGGGCCCGCGACCGGCGTAGCAATCATGGGCAGTTGGCTGAACTTCAGAATCTCTCCGGGCAACGGGTCGGCTGCGGCGACGCTGGCCACGACGCACAACACGGCTGCCACCATCAAACATCTCGCTGCTACTCGCATCACACTCCCTCCTTTACTTAACGCGTACCCAGTGACCTCAAAAAGCGCGGAAGAGTCGACCGACCACCAGCCACTCCCCCCGCTACGATTCCACACGTGAAATCCGATGTCGGATTTGTCAGGCGCAGCGTGATGCCGTGGTCCCGGTTCTGCAAGCGACAGAATCCATGCCCAACTAGCAGCTGACTGGTCCTGCCGCGCGGAACATAGGATCAAGTAGATACCACCCACCTCTCTGATTGCTGGTCAGCTTTGCGAACGCGACAAAGAGAGCCAAATGGCTCCTTCCGTTGACGAACACTTAAGCTGCCACAACGGCAGGTACCGCTCCACGCGGTTTTTCAAAAGACGATACCTGCCCAACTGTTGAGATGATCGAAGATAGAACACACAATCCAGTGTATTGGAAACGGTCATTGTTTCAATAGCATACCCCCCGCTGTCGCTGATTTTGACCGAAAAATTTTTTCAAAAATGTCGCGAGGCTTGATGCGCGGCTCGGCACAACGAAGCGCAAACGTGCGCGAAACATCGCTTTCTCCCACCCGATCTAGCGAGCCTTGGCGAGCTTGCGCAGCACGGTCTGCAGAATTCCGCCATTGCGGTAGTACTCGAGTTCCACCGGCGCGTCGATCCTCGCGGTGACCGAAAACTCCTTGACCGAACCGGCAACGGTGGTCGCGCGAACCGCGAGTTGGGCTCCCGGCGAGAGATTTTGGTCGAGCCCAACGATCTCGAAGGTCTCTTCACCCGACAGTCCGAGCGACGACCATGTTTGCCCCTCGGCAAACTGGAGCGGCAGCACGCCCATGCCGATCAAATTGCTTCGGTGGATTCGCTCGAAGCTGGCGGCGATCACGGCGCGGACGCCCAATAAGAAGGTCCCCTTGGCGGCCCAATCGCGACTGCTGCCGGTGCCATATTCGGCGCCGGCCAGAACCACCAACGGAACGCCCTCTGCTTTATACTTCATCGCCGCGTCGTAGACGGCCATGGTCTGGCCGTCGGGCAGGTGGCGCGTGACGCCGCCTTCGGTGCCCGGGGCCAACTGGTTGCGGATGCGGACATTGGCGAACGTACCCCGGGTCATGACCCGATCGTTACCTCGTCGCGAGCCGTAGCTGTTGAAATCCTTGGGTTCGATGCCGAGCGATCGAAGATATTTGCCTGCCGGACTATCCTCGGCGATTGCGCCGGCGGGCGAAATATGGTCGGTCGTGACCGAATCGCCCAGCGCCATCAGCACCCGCGCGCCGCGAATCGGTGGGATCGCGCGGGGCTCGGCGTCCAAATCGACCAGGAACGGCGGCTCCTGAATGTAGTCGCTCGTCGGATTCCACGCGTAGAGTTCGCTTTCCGTCACCGGAATGCGATTCCACGTTTCGTTGGCGTTGAACACATCGGCATATTCCTTCCGAAACATCTCGGGCGAGAGCGATTTGGCGACGGCCGCGTCGATCTCTTCGGCCGAGGGCCAGATGTCGGCCAGCATGACGGGCCGGCCGTCCGTACCGGTGCCGAGCGGTTGGGTCGCCAGGTCGATGTTGGTTGTGCCGGCCAAGGCATAGGCCACGACCAGCGGCGGGCTGGCCAGGTAGTTGGCCTTGGTTCGAGGATGGACGCGTCCTTCGAAATTTCGGTTGCCGCTGAGGACGGCCGAAACGACCAGATTGCCCTGTAGAATCGCCTCGTCGACGCCCGGCACCAACGGTCCGCTGTTGCCGATACAGCTCATGCAGCCGTATCCAACCGTGTGGAATCCGAGTTTGTCGAGATATTCGTCCAGCCCGGCCTTGCGGAGATAATCGGTGACCACGCGAGAACCCGGCGCGAGACTCGTCTTAACATAGGGCTTGACGGTCAAGCCCTGCTCGACGGCCCGTTTGGCCAGCAGCCCGGCAGCCACCATCACGCTGGGGTTGCTCGTGTTCGTGCAGCTGGTGATTGCGGCAATGACGACGGCGCCGTGGCCGACCGAGATTTGCTGTCCCTTGATGTTGACTGTCTCGGTCTGGCCGATTTGCGAGTCGGCCAGGGCGAATCCTCGCTCGTCGAGCCCGGCGCGGAGCGAACGCGCGAACGCGTCGCTCATGTCCGACATGGCGACACGGTCTTGTGGACGTTTGGGGCCGGCCAAGCTCGGCTCGACGGTGCCCAAATCGAGGCGCAGCACCTTCGTATACTCGGGCGTCGGGGCGCCGTCCGTGCGGAACAACTGCTGTTCGTTGCAGTAGCGCTCGACCAACCGGACTTGCTCGTCGGTTCGGCCTGTCTGGCGGAGGTAGACAAGCGTTTGGCCGTCGACCGGGAAAAAGCCCATCGTCGCGCCGTACTCGGGCGCCATGTTGGCCACCGTGGCGCGATCGGCCAGCGTCATGGTTGACACGCCGGAACCGAAGAACTCGACGAACTTGCCCACCACGCCTTCGGCGCGAAGCATTTGCGTCACGCGCAACACCAGATCGGTGGCCGTCGTGCCTGGTGGCAGCTGCCCGGTCATCTCGAATCCGACGACCTGGGGCGCGAGCATGTAGAGCGGTTGTCCGAGCATGACGGCCTCGGCCTCGATGCCGCCCACGCCCCAACCGAGCACGCCGAGCCCGTTGATCATCGTCGTGTGGCTGTCGGTTCCGACGACCGTGTCGGGCAGAGCGACCGGCCCGAGGGCATCGTCGCGAAGCGAGACACACTGAGCCAGGTATTCGAGATTCACCTGGTGAACGATGCCCAGCGAGGGCGGCACGACACGGAAATTGTCGAGCGTTTGCTGTCCCCAACGCAGGAATTCGTAGCGCTGACGATTCCGGTGGAACTCCAGGTCGCGATTCAATTCCAGCGCATCGGCCGAAGCAAAGTAGTCGGTTTGGACCGAGTGGTCGATGACCAGATCGACGGGGATCAAGGGATTGATCTTGGCGGGGTCTCCGCCCATGCGTTGCATCGCGCTGCGCATCGCCGCCAGATCGACCACCGCCGGTACGCCGGTGAAATCCTGAAGCACGACGCGAGCCGGCTTGAACGGCACTTCGCCCGGCGCGGACGAGGTGGGCTTCCAACCGGCCAACGCTTGGACGTGCGCTTCGGTGACCTGGTACCCGTCGCAGTTGCGCAATACGGATTCGAGCAAGACGCGGATCGAAAACGGGAGCCGATCGACCTGGCATAATCGCTGGTCTTCAAGCCGGGCCAAGCGATAAATTCCGGCCGACCCACGGCCCGTCTCGAACGTGTCGCGAGTGCCAAAGGGATCATGTAGTCGTGAAGCGGATGTCGTCATATTTCAATTTCCTAGTTTTCGTGCCCGTGGTCTTCGTGGCAAGTCCTGCTCTGCGATCAGTCTAATTCAAATCCCAAATCTTGCCAGGCCAACGGCGGCGGCGCCGTCACGTCGACCGGTTGCCGGCTCATCGGATGGCGGAATGCCAGCCGTCGGGCGTGCAAGGCAATGGTCCGGAGCCGAGCGTCCTCGAATTGAGAACCAAACGGCGCGGCCGAGCCATATCGCTCGTCGCCGAGCACGGGCCAACCGCGCGAGGCGGCCTGGACGCGGACTTGATGGGTTCGACCCGTTTCGAGTTGGATTTCCAGGCAAGTTCCCCAATCGGCATGGCTCAACGTGCGATAGTGAAGCACGGCCGCGCGTCCTTCGGGATGATCGTCGGCGACGATCTCGGCTTGCGGTCGATCGGGGATCTTCCGCAAGGTGTCCCGCCAGGTACCCGACTCGGGCACGACCCGCCCCGCAACGCATGCCCAGTAGACCTTCTCAACGGTGCGAGCCTCGAATTGGTCGGCGAGACGTCTTGCGGCCCGGACGTGCCGGGCAAACACCATGGCGCCCGAAACCGGCCGGTCGAGCCGATGGAGCACGGCCAGGTAAAC
This sequence comes from Pirellulales bacterium, assembly GCA_016929515.1. Lineage (GTDB taxonomy): Bacteria > Planctomycetota > Planctomycetia > Pirellulales > Thermoguttaceae > UBA11386. The sequence goes on from JAFGIR010000162.1 coordinate 6,103, forward strand.
CTTGCCCGAGCGATCCAAACGCCGCCGATAGAACTCCTTGATGCGGACTTCAAGGCTGTCGATGCCGGGCGGTGCTTGGGTCAGCACGCCTGGAGGCTTGTTGACTACCAGGCATGGACCTTCCTCGTAGAGTATCTCAAAGCCAGGTTCATCGATCATGGGCCCTATTTTAGAGACGTTTTGGAGTTAGTTGTAGCGGTCTTCCGAGGGTCACCCTTTGTCGGAAAAGGCGATTCTTCACAGTCCATGAGTTTCGCATCGCCCGAGATTTTGCGCTTGACTTACGGTGATTGCGTGTCTCGCAAGTGGTTTTATGGCAATTGGTTGCGTCGAATGTGTTCGTCGTATATCGAAGGTCGATTTTTGTGCGTGGCGAAAAAGGCACCTTATTGAGGGAGAAGAATGTCGCTTTACTCCCCCATTCGGATGGTCAATTTCACGGTTCGAAGCGGACGCGGCCTTACGCGGATTCAACGTCTGTGACTGCTTACGCAAGACCCGGCGTCCATGGTTTGGCATGTCGGCCCGATCGTGCGTGGCGATTGCTTGGCATAGGTATGCCGTGGGTCGCACATTCTTCAAAAGAGATCTCTTGGTCCTCGAAGGGAGAGACAAGAGAGGCCGGTGACATCGGTTTCTGAATGGGCGTCACGCGACGACAAGACGTTTTGAGAAGGTTGGCGAAACCGGATCGCGACTGACTACAGAGAACCTCTGGAGACTCTGTCCGACCGGTTCAACGATCGGTGCTACGCGATGAAGTGCCGATCGATGGGTGGCTTGCGGAATTGGGACTGTTGGGTACAGTAAGAGTGGGTGATCGTGGGGCGATGATGTTCGCCGGGGTCTACTTTCCGTTCCCGGCCCGCCCATGAACAGTCACGAAAAGGGTTTCCACGATGAGAGATCAGCCCCTCGGACGGCCTGTCGAATTTCTGTTGATCGAGGACGATCCGGATGACGTCTGGGAAACACAGCAAACGCTCAACGAGGCCAAGGTCACGAACAACCTGCACGTGGCGGTCGACGGCGAGGAGGCGCTTGCGTTTCTTCGCCGCGAGGGCAAATACTCCGAGGCTCCGCGTCCCGATCTCGTCTTTCTGGATCTCAATCTGCCAAAACGCGACGGCCGCGAGTTGCTCGGCGACATCCAATCGGACGCATCGCTGGCCACGATTCCGGTGGTTGTTCTAACCACGTCACAGGCCGAGGAAGACATCATCCGTGCCCGCGACCTGAATTGTCACAGCTATATCAGCAAGCCGGTCCGCATCGATCACATCTTGATGCTCGTCCGCTCGTTGGACGATTTTTGGGTGACAATCACGCGGCCCACGGCGGGAGCGAACGACGCGTAGTCGCTCACATGCTTTGTTTCAACGCGATGGTGCGCTTCAGCGGATCGAGCACCTGTTCGATGATCCAGCTATCGAGCATCTCGTCGCAGACGCGTGAAAGATTCGTGAGCACGGTGTCGAACGAGTCGTCGGAACCTAGGCTTCCGTATTGCCGGGCCGTGACGTAAACGCTCAGTTGATCCTCCGAGTAGTCGCCCGTGCGAACCTGGTAAGCACTGGTGCGGGTCTCGATGCTCAACCGGCACTGGGTCCGGCAGTCTTCATCGAGGGCAATCGTGAGCGACGGCTCGTGGTTGATGACCGACGCTCCAGGTATGTCAGCCAGTCGCTCCATGGCTGGATGGACGCCCAACGCCTCGGCCACGAGTTGGTTGTGGTTGCCGCGGTAGCTGAAATCGAAGCCATACAGCAGATCCAACGCCTCGCAGTCGAGCGGACTGACCGAAAGCATGTAGGGAGCCATTTGGAGAACCAACTGGTGCTGGCCGACCGCCTCGTCGATCGACGGCGGATTGACGTGGCCCGAGCAGACGCGACGCGATTCGATCGTTACCCAGCGGTAGTTGCCTTGATCCTTGTCTTCTTCGAGCACGAAGTCTCCCCGATCGCGACAATAAAAATTACGCATGCTGGGATACGTTTTTTGAATGCGTTCGAAGAAGTGAAGAATCGTCTCACGGTTGGTCGGCAGCTCCATCTCCGTGCTGAGATTCATGTTGACGTAGAAATCGTCACATAACGAAGCGTAACGAGTCATTCCGGACATTCCTTCCACGTTGCAGCGTCATAAAGACGCGGCTCCCGAGGGGCGCATTGACTATTCGATCCACCATAGTATAGGGTCATCTACCCAAGAGTGTCAAAGCCGGGGCGTGGCCACCCCCAAACAGGCTAACTGCCGCGCCGTGCCCCACGAACAGAGAAACAACCGTTCCTGAACCATGCAAAAATCAGTAACTGCGTTTGAAACACGCTTGGGCTGGATTGCGTTGGCCGCCGACGCCGAGACCGTCTTTCAACTCACTCTTGCGCATTCCACCCGCGATGAAGCAATCGCCGCAATCCGGTCGGAGTGGGCGGCCGAGTTGCGCCCGACCGAGGCTTGCGGCACGCTGGTCGAGCGAATTTACGATTACGTGCTGGGCCGGCCCGACACTTTCCAGGACGTCTCGGTCGACACGGGCTATTTGACACCGCTGGGCCGCCGCGTGTTCGACCGGTGCCGCTGCATACCCCATGGACAGACACGCACTTACGGCGAAGTGGCTGCCGAAGCGGGCCACGCCCGGGCGGCTCGCGCCGTGGGCCAGTTCCTTGCGTCGAATCGAACCCCAATCCTCGTGCCATGCCATCGGGTGGTCGCAGCGGGCGGACGGCTTGGTGGTTTCACCGCCCCCGGGGGGGTCTTGCTAAAGAGGAGACTCCTGCAGATCGAAATGGGAGAATTCAATCTGTCCGGTCCGTGACACAAAATCCCCCCGGAAGGACTGGTATCGCTACTTTCTGGCGACGCTTTGCCTAAACCGACACGCCCGATTTTCGTGGCTCGATAATCGCGGAACCCAATAAGGCGAGTGAGTCGAGTGGGCAATCTGGGTTTCGTGCAGATTATACGTAAGCGCCAGAAGTCGTTTTAAGACAAACTCTTAGATAGCCCTGCAGGGGCAAGAGATATTCGAGAAATTCTAAATAATTTGGGCAAAACTCGCCTTTTGGTTCTAACAACCTGGGAAGTGGCGACCTATAGCGGTTGGGGGAAGCTATTGGGGCTCGAAGAGGCTATTGGCTGAAGACAACAGGAGATTGTGATGAGACGGCTGCTGGTGTTCTTGATTTGTCTCGCGTTTCTTTCCGCGGTCGCGAGCCAATCGCAGGCCTCGATCGATAATGCCTTTGGCGGTGGTACTGGTGGCAATACGCTGGTGGCGTGGGGCACCAACGCACTGACGGTCGTTGAGACTATCACGCCGGCCAGCGCGAGTTCGTGGCAATACACCTACACATTTACAAACACCGACACTTCGCCCATATACGACTTCGCGCTCTACACGCAGTTCTCGACGTTTTCGGTGGCTTCGACGTTTCCCATTGTTACCGCCGCCGGGTATGAATTGGACGAGGTCATCTTCTGCTACGATGCCAGGAACATCGACCCGTTGTTGACCACCTTGACCGGCGCGAACTATGACGAGTACGGTGCTTCCGACAATCTTGCTCCCGGCAGCACGGGATCGCTCAGTTTCGTTGCGAACACTCTGGACACCAATCCAAAGCTGTTTGCCTACGAGACGTTGGCTTCCGGCTACGCGGGCGGCCAGATGGGCGTTGCCGGCAGCCAAGACATGGTGGCGGCTATTGGGTACACGGAAGGAGCCCTTCCGGAGCCATCGACCGTGATCATTTGGTCGGTGCTCGGTCTGCTAGGCATCAGCGTCGGCCGACTTCGCGGGCGTTCGGCCTAGCGTCGGTACCCAACCCCGGCCGAAAAAAGCCCACGGAGCGACCATTTCGTAATCGACGCGGGACGTGTCCGCGCGCTGACCCTCCGCAGGCCAAACGCTCCTCGCGGTTGGCCGCCCCCAAATTCCGGCGGCAGTCGACAATACCCAACGACGCCCCCCCCATCGTCCGGCCTGCTGGTCACCACTCGCTGCGTCCGATCGGCCCTTTGCGCCTCCAGTCGATTTGGTATACTCATATCGTTCGGTAGCCGATACGTACTGTTTTGCCAGCCTCGTTCAAGGCTGGCGACAATCGTGGCCAGGCTAATACGATCCACGCACCCCTAGCTCAATTGGATAGAGCATCGGTCTACGGAACCGAAGGTTGCCCGTTCGAACCGGGCGGGGTGTACTCAATTGTGTCCATTCGCGAGTCGGCATGTGCCTCGACACGCGTTTCTGCACCTCTCTTGTGCGGGGCGAGATATTCTCTCGCGCTCTGTCGCGCCAGTGGTTCGTCCGCCGAGAATCAGCGTAAAACCTCATCAAAAGAGTTGTGTTAGCTTGACCGAGCGGGCCAGATTTGCTACCCATTAGGAGTGGAGGTTGAGTGCCGTGTTTCTGGGATACATTCCGGCAACCTGTATTGCGAGCCCAGATAGTGAAGAACTTGACTTCTCATTGGCCGGGCAGAGGGGGCGGACGTTCGCGCCTCGCTCGCCGAGCCGTTTTGTGATCGAGTAGTCGCCAAGGCGCGTTCTCGATTGGGCGAGGGCTTCTGCTCGGGGCCACGCACGACGAATCTTGTTGACGGTTTCTTTGCGTATCGATTCGAGAACGGCTATGAGCAACATGATCGTCGAGGTTTGGGACGCCACGGGCAACAAGAAACAAACGGTCGAATTGCCCTCGGACGCAACGGCCAATTCGTGATTGCCGTGCCGGCGGGCGAAAGAAACCTACCCCAGCCCTTGGTGATTGCGCAACGATCAAGAAAGCACCACGTGAGCAGGAAAACATAATGCCAATTGCCGTCTTATGCCCGAAGTGTGGAAAGAAGCTCTCGGCGCCCGACGCGGCGGCGGGTAAGCGGGCTAAGTGCCCTCACTGTGGCCAAGTTATGCAACTGCCCGAGCTGCCGAAGCCCGTGCCACCGAAGGCAAGCGAAGAACTGCCTGGGTTGAGCGAAGAACTGCCCGACTTGAACGAAAAGCTGCCCGACTTGGGCGATCCGAACGACGTTTACGGCGTTCAGGGTCCGTTGGGTGGCGTGAGCGCCGAGCAGTTCGACGAGATGCTTGCCGACACGGGCCCACGGGTGGACGTGCCGTCGGCCGATCCAAATCGCTTCCCCTGTCCCGCGTGCGGCGAGATGATCGTTCGTGGAACCGCGAAGTGCCGGTATTGCAACGAGATTCTTGACCCGACGTTGAAGCAAAAACAGAAGCAGAAGCGGAAGAAGAAACGCAGCAGCGGTGGGGATGACGAATTGACGGCGCTCGACTGGATTCTTGCCATTTTCTGCGGGACGATTGCCTGCATTCTCGGCGTCATTTGGTTGATTCAAGGAAACCCCAAGGGTCCCAAGATGCTTGGCGCTGTCTTGTTGGCCATGGTCGGCTGGTTTGTTGCCGGGTTCATATTTGGCGCGTTGGGGATAGTGCAATAGAAGGCATCTCCTCACTACCGCGAGATTGCCTTCTGGACCATAGCGCAGCGCTGGCCTGCGTTGTCAATGATAAAGATCCTTGCGGTTGAATGACGCCATGAACGATCAAGTGCTCGACGCCGAAATCATCGTTCTCGATGATTGGCCCGTGCCGCGCACGGGGGCGACCGACGAAGCCGACGCGGCACGCACGCGCGCCGGGCGGCGCCGCCACCATCGGAACATGCTGTGGATTTCATGTGCCGTCGTCGTTCTATCGTGCTGGTTCGAGGTACAACCGGGCGGACGCATCGCGTTTTGGGGACTGGAGGAGTACCCTCTTCCACAAACGTGCATGTCGCGGAGCCTGTTCGGCGTCGACTGTCCCGGATGCGGCTTGACGCGCAGTTTCGTCCATTTGGCCCACGGCCGGTGGCAAGAGTCGTTGGCCGTCCATCGCGTCGGGTGGCTTCTGGTCGTGGCCGTGTTGCTGCAGTTTCCCTATCGTATGCTCGGGCTGCGCCACAGTGACGGATGGCCCCTGGGCCGGCGAATTCCCGTCTGGTTTGGCCGCATGCTGATCTTCGCGCTGATCGCCAATTGGCTCATCGGCCTCGCCTGGCATCTTCCGGGCCACTGAGGACGCCGGTGGAGACGGTCCGGGCGGAGGACCGTTTGTGGGCTCCAGCCATCCGGGAAAACGCTCTCTTCCTTGCCTTTGTCTCTTTCAGAAGGTCCGGTATCCGCCCGCCATTCCGGCTGAGTAGACCACCAGAAACACGCCCGACAGAACGAGCACGCCGACGGCCATCCATCGAGGTGCGCGGCCGAGCAGATGGCCGAGCACGAGATAGATCGGAAAGACGACCGCGGCGAATCGGGCGTGGCTCGCCATGCACATCTCGAAGCCTCGCGCAATGTAGGGGATCGCCAGCAGCCCGACGGCCAGCGCGACTTCGTAGCGCGACAACCACCGCTTCACCGCGCCGACGTAGACGAGCACGACGGCCGCCAGGAAGTAGACCGGGTTGGCTGCGTGCAGGCTGAACCAGACGCACCGCGGGCCTTCGTGTTTTGCCCAGTAACCGGCGGACGAGGGAACGTAGAGCGACCACATCGGTTCGCCACTCGCTAGGCACAGCGCTTTTTCGATGCCGTCGACCGCCGGCCGCAGCGACCACCATCCTTGCGTCTGGACGAACGCCAGCGGATCGTCGAACGCCACCTGCTGGAAGGCCATGTAGCCGAGAAGGCCCCAGCAACCGACCGGAACGAGCCAAACGCACGTCGCGATCGCCCCGCGGCGCGACTCGGCCCGGGCCCACGCGTCGAGGATCAGCGGAACGATCAAGGCGACGCCCACCGGACGAACGGCCGTCGCGAAACCGACGACGACGGCAATCAGCAAGGGCCGCCATTTGCACTCGATGCCATACATCGCCAAGAGACACAGCAGCAAAAACAGCGATTCGCCATAGACCATGCACATGAAGAAGGCCGCCGGAAAGAGCGCCATGGCCAAGAGGCTCCACGGCGTCATTCGATCCGACTGCTCGCCGAATCGTCTTCGCGCGTAGCGGCAAAACAGCCCAAAGCTGGCCACCAGGCAGACGTTGGCCACCAGCACCAGCGCAACGTCGGCCGGCAGCCCGGTCGTTCGCCGCACGGCCGCGCCGATCAGCGGGTAGGCCGGAAAGAACGCGACGGACGAGTGTCTTTCGGGATTGTAGCGGTAGCCTTTCGTGACAATTCCCAGATACCATGCGCCGTCCCATCGAGTCGCCACGTCGCGCAATTCACGAGAAAACGATTGCCCGGCGGCGTCGCTGGTTTTTCCACCCGGCCGCAGGCAACCCAGCCCGATCGAAAACCCGACGACGACCAGCGCGAGCGTGAGCAGATAGCAGCACAGTGCCGCGCGAACGCATTTTGGCGCGGTTCGTGACGTTGATTCCGGTCCGGGCCGAGCCGGCGCGTCGCCGGTGCCCGGATGCCGGAGTGTTGCATGAGTCATCGTGCGAGGCAACGCTTTCACCGGCCATTTCGCTCCATCAGGTACAGCGTCCGGCCACATTCGGGCAGTTTCTGTCTTGCGTCGATTCGGAAATCCGTCGAAAACACTTGCTCGAAGTGCTCTTGGGTAACGTGCGTGTAGATGTTCTCGCGGAGCGCGAGGAGCCGTTGAAACATCGGATCGTCGACCGGAATGAACTCGACCACCAGCCATTGCTCGGTCAGGTCGGCCAGAAGCCGCGATATCTCGGGCAGCGGAATCCGCGACACGACCAGCAAATGGTGAACCAACGCCAACGCCAACACCAAGTCGAAACGGGTTGGGCCGCCGTGCACCCGGTCGAGGAAGCTCGTTCGCTCGGAATTGCGAAAGCCCGTGCCGGGCGTCGGGTTGGCCACGTCCATCCACACCGGCAGCAGATCGAGCCCCTCGTCCCTCGCCTGGCGGTAGAGCCGATCGACGCAGTCGTGATCGGAATCAATCGCCACGGTTCGCGCGCCGGCGTGGACGGCAATCCGGCTGTAGCGTCCCGTGTTGCACCCAACGTCGAGAACGGCGCGGGGACGGTGCCGCCGCATGACGGCCTCGACAAATGACGCCTTTTCTTCTTCCGCGTCGGGCGAGTAGCTGTTCGCGGCCGCATACCGGCTCCACCGACTCGGCCACCGGCGCGACGCGGCCAGGGCGTCGATTTTTCGCGAGAGTCTCCTCAGATTGAACTGCTGTGCGGCAACCGACGCCGCGCCGTTCGACGCGGTGCCGTGCCCTGCCCTGGCGAGCCTGACGCTGTCGGCGCCTCGTTTTTGCAGAAGCCGCTGGAGAAACACATCGACCAGCAGTATCGGCCGAAGCGACGTCGCGGCGCCGAGCGTTCGATAGACCTGCTCGACCTCCATGCCGTCGATGTGAGAGAGAAAATATCCCTTCGTGTCGACCGCCCGATAGCGGCCCAACAGCAGCGGAAACAAGAACATCCGGCAAAACTGCCCATACGCGATCCAGAGGTCCGCTCGGGCGGGCACCTCGATCGAGGGCACGTCGATGAAGACGGCCTGGGCACCGAGAAACTGGGTATTGTAGGCCGAGGCATCCTTGAGCGAGTATCCGTGTTCGAGCAGTCGAAGCTGCAATGCGAGTTGCTCGGCGGCCGCGTCGGCCAGCATCGAAAACGTCCATTCGCACGGATAACTGACGAAGGGCACCGCCCGATGGCGCAACACGCGACGTCCCGAGGCGATCTCGCGCAACACGTCGAAGTCGGCCTCCAACGGGCGAACAATCGACGTGTCGATCAGCCGGCCCGACGCGATGAGCGACGCAAGTAGGCCATCGGCCTCGAGGCGTTCGACCAGCGCGAACGTTTCGTCGTCGACGGCACGATAGACGTTGCCCTCGTGGTAAAACACCGAGCCGCAAGGGTCGCGAAACGAGCCGGAATCGAACTGGGCCTCGGGCTTCATGTTTCGCCGTCGGCTTGTGTCTCGTCGACCGGCGCGCGGCGGGGGCGCATCCAGGCGATCGGGCTCAGCAAGCACTTTCGAAAATAGACGCCGGCCGTCACGATCACCGCAATCGCGCACTGCAACAGCACGGCTCCCGATCCGGGATCGATGTAAGCGATGGGTTCCATGTTTGTTTTTCCTCCGTCCGGTTGATGTGGAACGACGCGTCGGCCGTCACTGGTCGAATGTCATCTTCCGAAATGCATACGGCGCGTTGTAACTCGATGCGTAGTGTTTCGCTTCGCGGATCGGCAAGTCCGCCTGGAAATAGTGGTTGAAAATGCGTGGAAACAGGTTGACCGGCGTTTCGTCCGGCGGCAGGAGTTCGGCTCCACCGGGAAGATGGACAGCCAGAAAGCTGGCCAGCCGGGCACGGTGATGGTCGGAGCCCGCGATGTCCGGGCCGTGGTCCGACTGAATGATGATGATCGGCGGCACGCGCGACTCGCGGAGGATGTTCTCGACGACGCCGTCGATGCTTCGGCCCATGAAAACGGCCTGATCAAGATAGCTTTTCCGATCGGCCCAGAGCCGTTTCTGCAACTGAAACTGATTCGAGACCGTGACGTTCCGCAGGACGTTTCCGTCGCGATCGAACAGGTATGGATGATGGGGCGGGACGAAGTGGCAGAAAACGAACTTGGGGCCCCGCATCGAGCCCATCTGCCGGAGTTGTTCGAGGTTGTGGAGATGGCACTGCGCAAGATCGTCGGTCACGCGGGTGTCGACGAGCGCCAGCACGGTCGATTCGAGCAGCACGCGGTAGAACTCGACCTGGAACACGCCCCGGCGGCAACCTATTTCGATGTCGGCGAACGGGTTGGTCATCGTGCCTCCCCACGTCGAATTCAGATGGACCGTCCGGTAGCCGAGCGTGTGGAGGTATTGCGATACCCGGTTGTCGCGAATCATCGCATAGGCTCGTCGGCGATCGCGGCTGCGTCTGCCCAGTTCGTCGACGAGCGAATCGACGTAGTCCATGTTGAGCGACGAGGCGAGCGAGAGAAACGTCCACTCGTAGTTTGCGCGCGACCGCGGCACGACCGTGAACCCCTTGGCGCGGAGACGATCCGTGAACCATCCGAGATCGTGGTCGTAGTGCTCGCGGAACACGTCCTCGCGGGCGAACCCGTCGAGAATGATGTAGTAGATGTCCGGGCGGTTTTCAGGCATCCGAGCCGCCGCCGTGGCCGACGCCCGAGAGCCGGCGATGGCCGCGGTGGCCGACGATGCGTTGACACGGCCGGAGATCGCCCAAAGGAGCGAAACGCCCACGAGCGCGACGCTCAAGACATTCAGAAAACCACACAGCCGCTTCCTGCGTTTTTCTTCGCCATCGAGAATCGACCACGCGCCCCAGAGCAGCAAAACAAGCCAGAGCGCGGCCAATTCCCACATCGTGTCGTGGCGAAGCACGAAGTGCGGCACGTCGAACTGGCTCGCCGTGTCCCAGTCTAGATCGATCAGGAATCGATAGACCAGTGCGTGGACGTGACCGAAGCTGAAAAACAACACCGCAAAAAGAGTCACCAGCAGACTGGCTTTCCAGCGATCTTTCAGAAGAACACTCACCCCGAAGTAGCCCGCCGCAGCCGCCGCCAGAACCATCGCCATCGGCCACGCGGCCGTCGACCAGGGCGTCTGGTCGGCGTTGATCGAATAGAGAACCAACACGGGATAGACGGCCAAGAGCCAATGATGGAACGGTCTTTTCACGGCGACGCTCCTTCGCGTGTGCCCCGCGCCAGCACCGGCCGTGCGTCGCCCCGCTTCACCACCACCGCGTCGTCCATGTCCCCGTGCCGAGGCCAGATCCGATTCCGATCGATCAACAGTTGGTTCCGATCGATGTATCCGATTTCGCCCCTGAGCGATTCAAGCTCCCGGCTCCCGCGATATTCTTCGATCAGGTTGCGCCGTTCGCCCGGGTCCTTGTCGAGGTCGAAAAGATATTCGTCGCCGCCGCGCCGGCCGTGAACGTATTTCAGCGGAAACCGCACGACGCAACGGTAGGCGCCGTTGTAGGGCTGAATCAGATGAATCGGGCGGTCGCCCCGATCCGACAAAATCGATCGACCCGTGAAGTGATTGCTGGCCGAAATTCCGGCAAGCTCCAGAATCGTCGGGGCGATGTCGATCTGGCTGTAGGTGCCTTCGCCGATCGTCCGGGCCTCCAGATGCCCCGGCCAAAGGATCAACAGGGGCGTGCGGAAATTCTCCTCCCAAAAACCGCGTTCGTTGTAGAAACTGTCGTGCTCGCCCGCCGGAAACCCATGGTCGCCCGTCACGATGACGATGCTGTTGGCATACTCCGGGCGGCTTCTGAGTTGCGTGAAGAACTCGGCCAGATACTTGTCGGCCAGGAACATCGAGTTGGCAAAACGCTGACGGCGGTTTGCCGGCTCCGGATACAGGTATCTCAACTCGGGCGGCATCTTGCAGAACGGCACGTGGTGCGACACGGTGTGAAGACACACGAAGCGCGGCTCCGTCGTGCCGGCCGCCGCCGATTTATCAAGATGGCGAAACACCTTTTGATAGAATTTGTCGTCCTGCAAGCCCCAGCCCCACGTGAACGGCCTATCCACCTCGGACACGAACGTCCGATCCATCGCATGCGCCTCGTCGAACCCCAGGTGGCGCATGAAACGGCCCGTGTTGTCGAATTTCAGCGTGCGGTAGGCCTTGAAAAACGACGTTCGGTAGCCGGCTGCCCGCAAAATGTGGGCCAACGACTTGACCCGCAGCTCGGGATGATCCGTGAACACTTTTTCCTGCGTGCTCGGCAAGATCGAGCAGAGCGCGGCCAGTTGTCCTCGGCACGTCTGCACCGAGTTGCCGTAGAATCGTTCGACGAAGACGCCTTCGTCGACCAGCGCGTTGAACACGGGCGTGACTTCCTTGCCCGAGTCGGTCTTGGCCCGGACGAAATTCGCGTTGAACGATTCCATCATGATGAGGAAGACGTGTGGCCGCTCGACCGGCGTCTCGCGCGCCGGGCCGGCCGGTGGTGCGGGTTGAACGTAGGGATAGCCCGGGGCGTCGTCGCAATCCGGATGGACAAACTGTCCGAGGCAGCATTCCGTGGCGGTGCGCGCCGCGTAGGTCAGATCGTTGCAGTAGTAGGCCGGCGACACGACGATCAGAAGCAACACGCCGAAAACGATCGCTGCCGACAACCACCCTCGCCGCGGCCCTACGGCCCGGTTGTCTACCCCGTGAAGAAGATCCACGGCGATCATCAACAACGCGCCGTTGAGACCCACGAGCCAGTGGTCGAGGCCAACCCGCGTAATGAGCATCGCGAGCGACTCGCGGTAAAACAGGATACTCCAATTCTCGGTCAGCAGATAGAAGTCGAGCGACGTGCCGGCGTTGAGTCGAAAGAACAGAAGCGCCGCGTAGACGGCGGCCACCGCGTAGCGAAGCGCGGCACCCCGGCAACGACGGCCCACCGAGACGGCTTGCGCGAGGTAAAACACCAGAAGGGTTGTCAGCAGCTCCACCGCCAACGACCCGACCCGAGCCGCCGGCGACCACGCCGCCATGAAACGGAACGGCGGCCCGACGTGGAACCAGAGGACCACCTGGAACAGAGCCACGACGTAGGCCACCCCGGGCACCGCGATCACCGCGCCGCAAAGCACCCCGCCGGCGACGCTCGCGAGCGAACGGCACTCGCCCCTCGTCTCGGCGCGGCCGCCCGCGTGCGGCGTCGCGTCCGTCGGCATAAG
>JAFGIR010000163.1 GCA_016929515.1 Pirellulales bacterium
AGCGTTTGTCGCGAGACGAGCACGCGCGGCCGAAACATGCCGGCCAGCGCCGGGGCCATCGCGAAATCGGTCGCCAGCAACTCGACCCGGCGACGAACGCCCATCTGGCGGCAACACGTCGCCAAAAGCGACCGCGCCGACGGTTCCTCGACCGGGCAGCAGCGTCGGAGAATCCGCTTCAGGCGAACCATGCCCGCAGCGCTTCGAACGCCCAGCAGCAACACGCCTAGCGCCCAGACGAGCAACAGAACGTTGGGCCAGGTCACGCTCGACGCCTCGCGGATCGGCGACGCAGCTTGCTCGACGAGCACCGGCAGTTGGGCCAATTCGCCGGGGGCGGCCGCCCGTTCGAAGGCTGGTTCTTGGGGCGGCGCGGCTTCGAGTGGATTTGCTTCGACCGGTTCGACGCGCGGCGGAATCGGCGCCGGCTCAACGATCGTTATGCTTCGATCGTGAATCGGGCCGGCCGACGGCACGGCCGACAGACGGGCAAGGTTCAGAAGGCTCGTCGGGCTTGGCGGAACGACCGGCAGCAACAACCTCGCCAGCACGACCATCCAGAGCACGCATCGCCATCGCGCGGGCATCCGGCGAAATACGCGGCAAAGGACCAGAACGAGAACCACCAGCAAGCCCGCCTGCCAAGAAGCCGCCAGGAGCAGACCGGAGAGCGAATCGACCAGTTCCGTGGGCGTTGCCATGTTATTTCCCCTTTCCTTGCTGTTTCTCGTCGAGCAGAGCCTTGAGTTGCTTGACTTGCTCGGGCGAGATGTTTTCGTTTTTCACAAAGTGAAAGAGCATCTCCGCCGCGTCGCCGCTGAAGACCTTGTTGAGAAACGACCGGCTCTCCTCGCGGAGGCATTGCTCTTGTTTGACGCGCGGGCGATAGACGTTCCGCCCATCGATTAGCTCGGCGTCGAGCGCCCCTTTCTCGACCAGCCGGTTCAACAGCGTTCGAACCGTTCGGTGGTTCCAGTCGGTCTCGGGCAGGATTTGGCCGATCACCTCGGCCGCCCCGACCGACTCGTGCCGCCACACGACCTGCATGACGAGCCATTCCGCATCGGATATTTTCACGTTCGACCTCCTGTTACTACAAGCGTGATAAGCAGGTTATCACAAGCGTAGTAACAGGTCAAGCGAATTCTGGAAAGAAAAGGAAGTTTTTGCGACGGATTTCTTTGGGGGGCCAGAACGAGGGGAGCACGGCGGGCATACGAACGGCGCGGCTCGAAATGAGCGGAAAGAAGGCCCGAGGTTGTTTGTTCGTGAGTCACCGTCGCACGACGATGCGTGCACGGAATATAGAAGACATCCTAAAACCACAAAAAGGGTGGCTGGGGCATAGCGCAGCGGTGCCCCAGAGCGTCACCACTGGGGCTTCACTTCGCCCAGCCCCAGCCACCCAATCCGATTACCAGTTTTGAAATGCCTTCAGGCAAGGACGTTCCGGCGTCTTGCCGTGCCCTACGGCTTCGGAGACGGTCCGCCGGCCGCTTTTCTCCGCATCAGGGCACCTTTGTAGTCGTCGCCCACCATCTCGAACAGCCCTGGGCCCTTTTTGGACCAGGCTAGGTCCGGATAACCGGGATTCTCGGCGACCATCGACAGCTTGGTCCCGTCGAACTCATAGACCCCGCTGAAGGCGAGGCTCTTCGGCACAAGTCGGTAGCGGTTGCCTTCGACGTGCGACAATTTCACCGTATGGACGTGCTCGCCGTTCGGTCCATGGGTAATCTCCCAGGATTCGGCGTCGCGTTTTGCTTTTTCGGCCTCCTGGAGTTTTTTCTTGGTGGCGGCAAGGTCCTTTTGGAGTTGTGTCACTTTCGCTTTGAGACCCTGGAGTTCCGACGCCTTGGCCTTCAAGCTCTTGTTTATCTCTTCCAGCGTCTTGATTCGCATCTTCAGGTCCGTTTTTGCCAACTCCATATCTTTGATTTTGGCCAACGCGTCGTCTTCGGTTTTTTTGGCCTTTTCGACTTCGCCTTTCAGGGCATCCAGATTCTGCTCAAGCTCGGCCGCTTTTGCCTCGGTCGCGGTCAATTTGGTCGTCAGTTCGTTGACCTCGGTCACTTTGGCGTCGTAGTCGGCCTGGTTTCCGCAGCCCGACACGCCAGTCATCCAGACCAGAAACATCGCGCCCACGAGAATTCGTTTCAGCATGATTTTCTCCTTTTGGTTGGGGGGGTTGAAAGCACTTCGTCCGAGCCGCCTCGAAATTGGACGTCGCCGGCGGAAAAGACCCAAGATAGCCTATTTCGGCATAGCCTGAAACCGTTCTTGGTTTGAATTGCCTCGCATCCTATTGAGGCTCACATTGCCGAATTGCTTCAGCAGAAACAGCCGAGGAGAACCCGTGCGGCGCGACTCGGCCGGCCGCTACTCTTGATCTTCCAAGTATCCCTTGGACTTTTCGGCCCACGGCGTGTCGGGATACTTGGCGACAATCCGCTCGAAACGCTTTTTGGCGGCATTTGCTTTGCCGGCGTAGAAGAGCATTTCGGCCATCCGAAGTGCTTGCTCGGCCTGGCGGCTCGGGTCGGGCGCGGACGACTTGTGGCGTCTGGACGAGGCGCGACGGCTAGCAAGCTTGTCGTCCGATGGCTTCGAGGTCTTCTCTTTCGACGCGGTTTTGTCGTCCGACCGGGACTTCCGTTTGTTGGGGAGGTGTTTCGCGTGCCTGGTTTCGGCCCGACCGGCCGCCGCGAGTGCAAAAGCCTGCTTCGGGACGCCGAAGATGGCCCGATTGTCGAGGTCGGCGATTTTGGCCGGGTCGAGTTTTTCCAGTTTGTCTTCGTCGGGCAGTTTCAAGGCCCAATCCATCCAGACCATTTTTCTCCGATTACCCGAGACGGCCGTGTACTGCGTGATCGGTTTGCCTGGTTCCTCGATCCAGTCCATGAACAGCAGCGAGTGGGTCAGGCCCGTGTTTCCGACGACCGAGATGTAGGAGCCGGGCGGGATAAGCCGTTTCTTCTTTTCGTCCGGCCACGAGGCCACCTCGCGGGCCGGATAGACGGCCCCGTTTCTCTGGCAAAACTTCTTGATCGCGCCGTAGCCGAGTTTGCCTTTTTCGGGCGACGGTGCTGTTAGTCCACACTGCCGGAAGACATGGGCGACAAACTCGCTGCACCACTGGCAATCGTCGGCCGCTTTCGGGCCGACGTACTTGCGGAAGCCCGACTGGCCCAAATCGACGAAGACGCGCGTCAAAATCGGGTTGCCGCGCAGTTCGTAATAGTCATTTCGAAATTGGACCATGTGTTCCGCCAGATTCAACACGGGATGGGCGAAACCTCTCGACTGGACCGCGGTGGGCGCGAACGAGACGTCGATCGGCATTTGCCGGGGCCGCGACGCCCTCGCCCGGGAGTCGTAGAGAAGCTGGCCGTTTCTCTTGATCAGGACGTTGTGAATCTCACAGGACGCGCGGTCGCTCCGCTTCTTGCTCGGCGGCGTCGTGATTGCCAGACAATCCCACGCGTCGGGCGAGAAGTTTTCCCAGTCTTGCCAGCGAAAATCCTCACCGTTGTTCCAAGGCATGTCCGCGTCCTTGCCGGGGCCGAAATAATAGTCGTATTGCCCTCGCTTCGTCGCGCGCTTGCCGTACACTCGAATCGGGACGCACTCGACCGAGGCTTCGAGGCGCAGCAGGTCGGTCGTCTTGATCATCGTGCGAAGCCGATCGCGCGAATCGAGCAGCGGCTTGGTTGAGAAGATCAGGAGAAAACTCGGTTCGGGCTCGGCCGATTGGGCCCAAATGGTAACCTGATGCTCGCGTTTCGGCAGCAAACCGCTTCCGTGGCCTTGCGTGGCGAAGGCAAAAAGGACAATGACGGGGAGAGCGCAAAACAAGCATCTCTTCGACATAGGAACCTTCCTCAGGCGGGGGTGAGCGAGGCGGGGAGCGCCGTCTGTCGAACGGCACCACTATTCAGTCTAGCGACGCGACGCCTGATTGTCCACCGCCCAGGGAGCCGGCTGCGGCCCCCTCGGCGTTCTGGAGCCCATCGAGACACGTCCGTCAACACGCAGCACGCTTTAAGGGTTAGCGACGACGACGTCGAAATAACACCGCCAGCGGCAGCGTCATCAGCAATACGAGGGTTGACGGCTCGGGCACGGTGCCCCCCTCGGCCTCGCCGTACCCCCAGTTGGCGGCGAGGATTGAGGCATCCTTTGGGCCGACGACGCCGTCGAGGTCGAAATCGCCCATGGCCCAGGTGGCGCTCTCGACGCCCCAGTGGGTGGCCATCGCGGCGGCGTCGGCCTGGTTGACCACGCCGTCGTAGTTGGCGTCGCCCGGCACGGCCGGCATGAGCTGATTGTCGAAGGCGAGAAACGCGAAAACGAAGTCGGTGTTTTCCAATGGGGAGTTTGCCCCGTCGCGATCGCGGACATTCACCAGAAACGCGCTGCCGTCGGCTTCGTACGAGATGATGTTGTCGGCCGGGGCCGTGATTCCGTCGGTTTCCATGTCGGCGACCGTCAACAGCAACACCCCGTCCTCCGGCGTGTAGCCGGTGACATTGATTCGATAGACGCCCGTGCTCGGATGGGTGACGGAGAATGAGCCGACGCCGTCGACCACCGTGCCACCGTCGGAAATCCGGCCGCCGGTCAAGCCGGGCGCGTCGTAGTCGACGTAGACGAAGCTCCACTTCGTGCTCTCAAGATCCGCAAACGTCGTGGCCGTGTTGTTGCGAACGGCCAGTTGCCAACCGCTGCCGTCGGCCAGCGGGGCGGTCGAGAGAAAGTGGTGTCCGTTTTCGCCGCCGATGGCGAAGAGCATGCCGTCGTTCTGCGAATCGATGTCGTCGATCGTGATTTCATAGGGGCCGTCGGTTCCGATCTGGCTGATGTTGCTGGGCGAAACGCCGTAGTATTGCGACCAGACCCCGTCGTTGTCGAAGTGTCCGCCGATCCACCCGTCGGCAAACGGAAAGAACGCGACCGCCGGGTTGACGTTGAACTCGCCGCCGTTAGTCGCCCGGCTCGTGGCAATCTGAAGGATGTTCTTGCTCAGACTGAAGAAATTCTCTTGCGACACTTCAACCGTGCCGTAGCTGGTTCCGCGGACGTTCTGACGGACGCTCGCCATCATCACGCCCTTTTCGCGATAGGTCGAAATTCCGTCAACGGCCACCGAGACATCGGCAATGTTCGGAGGGCTCAGTAACGTAACCGCGTCGGGGCCGCTGCCTTCAACGGTCCAAACACTCGTCGCATTGGTCGTGGCATCGACCACGCTGAGGTTCGCCCCCGAGACGCCTCGAATCTGGGGAGGGGGCGGGAGCGGTGGCGGCGCGAACCGGAACACGGGTTGAGTCCATGCGTGCTGCCCCGACGCGTTCGTGACGCGTGCCCTGACGTACGGATCGGAGTCCGTGAAGTCATATTCGGCATAGGCACCGGCGACCGACGCCAGGACTGCTCCCTGGAACCCGATGAACTCGATGAGGTTTCCATCTTGGGAATCGACAATCATGCTGTCCGTGGAGACGACGTAATCATTGAGAACCACGCCGTCGGACGAATAGAAATCGCCGGCGTTCATGGCGCTGAGAATTTCGTTTTGCGTCAGATTCGGCGCGCGTACGACAACCCAGGCTTTTCCCGACTGGGTGTACAGCTTATGACAGTCGTCGCTGCCCACTCCGTAGATTTGCTTGCCCATCGACAAAACGTCATCCCAAATTGGTTCATCATCGTCCGCCACCAGGGCGTTGCGGATTTCCATGAACTTGAGCCCTTCAATCGGGTAGATGTCGTAGGCTGTCTTACTGGACCAAGTAGGGTGGTTGAAGGTGGCAATCGCCCCCGGTTGTGCATTGACCCCGTCGACCATCTGCTGATAGTCTCCCGTGGATACCAAGCTGGTGATGCCGAGACCGTTCACGTGCATTGCGCTCGACGAGGTTATTTCTTCCCCATCGATGCAAAGAAAACCCGGGGCCGAGTATTGTGCGAAATCGGACAGCACATTGTGATCGGTCAACACAAGGAAATCGTATCCCAGACTGTCGTACCGAGCGGCGACCGCCGCGGGCGGGCTATCGCCGTCACTCAAATTGCTGTGCGTGTGCGTGTTCCCTTTCCACCAGTCAGCTTCCGCAACAGAGAGTGTCAAGAGGACAAAAGCAAGAGCAGAGAAGACGGTTACCTTTTTCATTTCGCTACTCCCCGAGCTGATTCAGAGGACGCCCCGATTGCCGGCGGATTGGTGACACTCCGCAGTCGAAAAAGAAGACGGTTCTCCTGCCCGGGAGACTATACGTATTAGCCAACCTCGCTCATTCGGATTGAACTTGGGCCGTTTCAAGCTCGTTTGACCATCTATTCTACCCAGGCGTGCCCCGCCGTGTCGAGCGATCCGGTGGTTCCTCGGTGTCTGCTGGCGCGGCGCTGCGGCCAGCCACGTGACGCATTGCCGGGGTCGACGCTCCATCGCCCGTCCCCTCGCATTTTGAGCGCTCAAAACTGTGTTTCCAAGAGTCTGGCGCGAATCGTGTCCCAATGCGGGGGAAGCCATTTGGGAAATCCGCGTCTCCGATCGGATGGCCCGCATTGCGTGACCGGTGTCGCTGAGCGGCCCACTATCGGCTGCCGAAGATCCCGGTGGCGTACCAGATGCCGTTGCTGCCGCGGCGCATGTCGTAACCATAACAGCCTTGTCGGGCTCGCACGGCACTCCAGTGGCCCGACGAAAGCCGCCAGCAGCGGACGCACTCGATGGCGGCTTGGAGCAGACCTTCGCCCGGCCAGCTCTCGGCGCACACCTCGCTGGCCATCGCCCCGCTCGAAAGCTTCCGGTTGATGCGGTGGAAACGGAACTCCCAACGATGATGTCCTTGGAGCCGAATGCGGGCCTGGTAGGCCGAATGGCTCTCGGCTTCTTCGAGCAGATCGGGATTCAGCGTTCCGTCGGTGCTTGCCGGGCGTTCCGGATGCGCGCGCACCGCGTAGATCAGGGTTCGTTGGGTGAGCGTCCCGGGTGGAAGATTCAGAATGACGAGCATCTTGTCGACCGAATAGGGCTGTTGCCGAAGAGTCGGAAAGCAGCTTACCACGGTTCCGTACTGCTTGGCGTCCTTGTGCGCGAGATCGACGACGGCAATTCCCTGCCGGCCGAGCATTTCGGCAAAGCCCACGTGGTCGATCAACTTCTTCTTTTCGTCGCCCTGGCCGATCGTGGCGTCCAACGGCACGCGGACTCGCACGAACGGTTTTAACGCCGCGCGGACTTTCGGGTCGATCAACACGTCGTCACACAGGCACTCGCATCGAGAAGCGTCGCCCTTCGCACAAAACACGATCAGCAGCATTCTGCCTTCTTGCCGGGCCTGGGCAATCGCCTCGGCGTAATCTTCGTGCCAGTCGAGCGGCGGGCCGGCCTCTTGACGCGCTCGCTCGGTTGCCTCTTGGCTTGCTAGTTGCGCGGCACGTGCCGCGGGCGTGCCCGGCGACAGATTGAGCATCGCGGCCAACCGCCACGACGGGAGGTCTTCTTTCGAGCGCGTGGCGACGGCCGAAACCACGCAGCCGTAGTAGTCGGCTTTCGGATGGGCCAAGTCGAGCACGGCCAAACCGGCACCGCGTTTGAGGCCGGCAAAGGCCTCGTGTTCGAGGACGACGAGTTCATGATCGTTGGCCGTGATTTTTGCGTCGGTCGACAGCCGCAGGCAAACGTGGTCGGCCAGGTTCGCGCGGACGCCGTCGGCCGCGAACACTTCGAAACGCAGATAGTCTCGCAGTTCATTTTGGTCCGGTTTCTCGAAATGAATGAGCAGCATTTTGCTCTGGCTCTTGGCTTGCGACACGGCTTGGGCATAATCGGTCAGCCACGGTGAGTCTGGAGCAGCCGCGGTCGCCGGAAGATGGGGCCACGCGAGAAGACCGGCCAGGAGGACAACGGACAGGATCGTGGTAAGGCGCATTTTTTATGCTCTCTTCGATGGGTTTCGACGGTGGATTCGTCCCACCGGCGAAACGGGATGGGAAGTCGTGCGCGGCTTTGGCCACGCAGCCCACCTTCCGTGGAAAGAAACGACCGAGGTTCCGGGCTCGGCCTGGCAAACGAACGGATTGTGTAATTCGAATCGGGGGGTTACCCGGGAGCCGTTGCCGCCCGGACTGCGGTGTCCGACACAGGCATAGCTCTATCAAGGTAACTAGTAACCACCCGACGAGTGGTTTTCATGGGGCTAGCGTGGGCTATGGTTGCGGGAGGAAATGTCCATGCCCATCCCGTAGCCATCGCCTGCCAGCGAGCCATACACGGCATTTCCGCATGGAAGTGCGGAAAACCGGGTGCGTCCGTGTGCCGCGCTGGTTGTCGCCCCCGTTGGGGGCGAGCGAAATTCCATGCCGACCCGATTCGGATCAAGGTTGGCAAGAGTAGATTTAACGGGTAGGTTGGGGAAAATCAACCGGTCAGTCTAATTTTTTCGAATGGGTAGAATGTTCAATCTGTTCGGATTATCCTCGTCTGGGCCGTGTTTGCCACCTTTGGGTGTGGTTTTTCTGTCCCGTTCGCAAAAGGATTGCTGCGATGAAAACCAGAGCTGCTCGTAGAACGTATTTGCTGAGCATGGTTGTGAGTGTTTGTTGCCTTTGGCTCTGCGCCTCGCCGTGCGTGTGTGAGCTTCCCGACGCGATCAAGGCCGCCCAGCAGAAGGCCGCCGAGCGGTTCGCGCCGCTGGGATCGTCTCAGGTGGCCGAAGCCAAGGACGACGTTTGTCGGACGGTCAACGCGCTCGAAACGCGACTCGACCAAGACGGTCAAAACGGTCTCGCTTGGCGGAAATATCTCAGACTCGACAAGCTCCGCGCCGAGTTGGACGGATCGGATGCGCCCGATCTGGAAAAATTCGACGAGGTCTATACGCGGCTCAACGGCGATTATCGGGGTCTCGAACTCGTCTGGTTCGTCGATCTGAAGTTGGCGCTACAACGTTATCTGAACGTCGCTCGCGCGATCGGCAATCCGGAAATCGAGGCCGCCTACAAAAATCTCGTCGCCAACACGCTGCCCGAGCGACTCGAAGCGTTGGCTGCCGACGGGTCGCGGGCGACAGCCAATCAGATTGGCCCGATGCTGGCGTGGTTGGCCGACTTCCGTCAGGCCGACGAGCTGGTCCGGCTGAGCCGAGAACACTATTCCCGACCGAACGTGTTTATCGAAGTGTCGGGCGATTTCATCGGCGCCGGGATGGGCAAGCCGATCGACGAAACAACGCCGGTCCGCGACGTCATCCTTGGCACGACCATTCGGGGAACCGGGCAAACGAAAGGACAGGTTGCCGTCGAACTAATCCCGTCGGACGACCACGGCGTTCTCGAAATCGTGTTGTCGGCCGAGACCCACACGGACAACACGGGCTATCACGGGCCGGTCCGCATCTACACGACCGGGGTGACGACGTCCGAAGGGCGCAAGCGTCTGGTGATTACGCCCGAACGCATCGAAGCGTTGCCGGCCACGAGCCACGTCACCACGACTTCCACGATCAACTGCATTCGCTCGCGGCGCAATTCGAAGTTTGTCGAGCGGGCCGCGTGGCGCCGTGCGTGCGAGCAAAAGAGCCAGGCCGAGGCGATCGCCGCCCAGCACGCCGAGTGCCGCGTCAATCGTCGCATGGACGAACAGACCGACGAACTGATCGCCGAGGCGAACGACGGATTCCAAAAACGGTTTCGCGGTCCGCTTTGGCAGCGGAGGGTCTTTCCCGAACAACTCGTCGTCAACACGACCGAACAGGGCCTGTACGTTCGGGCCTTGCGGTCGGCCTACAATCAGTTGGCCGCGACGAACGATCCGCCCGAGCTGGCCGGACCGGCCGACGTGGCTCTTCGGGTGCACGAATCGTTGATCAACAATTCGGCCGCGACGTTGGTGGCCGGCCGCCTGGTCGACGAGGAGGAATTCCTCAAGACGGTCGAGGACATTCTGGGCGAAGTGCCCGAGAGTCTCGCACCCGAGGAAGGCAAGGCTTCGTGGTCGATTCAATTCGCGCCGAGCGACGCGTTCGTGGTTGCCTTTGACGACGGTGGTTTCACGATTTCGATGCACGCGACGGGCTACGTGCGTGCCGAGAAGGAATATCCCGGGATGAATGTCTCGGCGTCGTACAAAATCGAAAAGACCGACGAGGGATTCGTGGCCGTTCGCCAGGGCGACCTCGAAGTGTATCCGCCCGACTTCGTCAAGGGCAAGCGTCAGCTCTCGGCCCGGGAGCAAACGCTCCGCGAAATGCTCACCAAGCGTTTTGCGAAGATCTTCAACGAGAAGATCGTCCCGCGCGGCTACCTGGAGCCAAAGGGCCGCTGGGAAAAAGTCGGCCGGGTGCCGCTGTCGCAGTGGACTACCCAAGACGGCTGGATGACGCTGGCATGGAAGAAGACGAAGCCGTAAGGGGCCTTCGCCCCGCATTCTTTCTCGGTGTCTTCTCCGTTTCCGGCCGGGTCGTGGCGATTCTGCGGGTTGCGCGGATTTCAAACGACCCAGTGTGGCATTTTCTCGACATTCGAGGTTGAAAAAAGTCCCCATGTTGCCCAAAAGCATGCTAGCCTTCCCTAGTGAGGCATCGTGCGTTGTGTTTTGCGCGCGAACAAGGAAGCATGAGCAACCGACCTCGCAAGCCTGGGAGCTGGGCCATGAGGCAATTCGGAACGGGAAGCCGAATCGGAGCTATCGGCGTATTGCTCTGCGCCGTGGTGTTGGGTGGCTGCCAGTCCAGCGGGATCGATCCGAGCGGGCGACATATCTTCAGCCACCCACCACTGGCCGGCCCGGGGCAATTTCGTCCTTATCCGGGCAATGCGCTCCCATGGGATAACGTCCAAGTGGCCGTCACTCCGTCGCGGTGCGTCGCGCCGGTCGGCAGCGACGTCGTGTTGATGGCGGGCGTCGTCGGTCCCGACGGTTATCTGCGGACCAACGAGCGGGTCGAATGGATTCTCTCGTCCGAGAGCCCCGGCCAACTGGTCGATTACGGCCGGGGGACCTGGACCGATCTGATGTTGGGCGACTTTATCTGGCCGCGCAAGATCAATAACCATTGGGTTATCACGAGCACGTCGCGGCGCTACCTGAGCCTGAATCGCGAAACGCCCATCACGTCCGACGACGTGAATCTGCTGCGCGGTCAGAGCTGGGTTACGGTCACTTCGCCGGTCGAGGGTTCGAGCCACGTGACGGCTTATGCGACGAGCGTCTACGGGTGGCCCGCCCGGAAGCAAGTAGCCACGATTCATTGGGTCGACGCCGACTGGCAATTTCCAACGCCTGCGATCAGTCCGGCCGGGGGCCGGCACGTTTTCGCGACCAAGGTGACCCGGCACACCGACCAGTCGCCTCGCGCCGGTTGGCGCGTTCGCTACGAAATCGCCGGTGGTCCGCCGGCCGGCTTCGGAGCCGATGGTGCCCAGGTGACCGAAGTCGTGACCGATGCGTCCGGCGTGGCCAGCGTCGAAATCGTCCAGTCGCAAGCGGCGTCGGGCACGAACCAGATCAACGTTCAGGTCGTTCGTCCGGGCACGCTCGACGGCGACGGCGGCGAACCGCTGGTGGTCGGCCGCGGCGGCACGACCATTACCTGGACCTCGCCCGAGCTGTCGATCAGGAAGACCGGCCCGTCGGTCGGCGCCGTCGGCGCGACGCTCAGCTATCGCATCACCGTGACCAACCCGGGCGACTTGCCGGCCGACGACGTCACGGTGGTCGACGAGATCCCCGCGGGAACGGAATTCGTCGAGGCCCATCCGTCGGCGGAGTCTTCCGGAGGCCAATTGCGGTGGCGCGTGGGCCGGCTCGGTCCGCGGCAATCGCGAGCGTTCGACGTCGATCTGCGCGCGTCGCGGGCCGGGACGATCACGACGTGTGCCGAAGCGACCGCGGCCGCCGGACTTCGGGCAAGAGACTGCGCGACAACGGTCGTCGGCACGTCGAATGTCCAAATTCGAATCGTCGGGCCTTCCTCGGCCACGGTGACGGTCGGCGACGAGGTGTCGTTCGAAATC
>JAFGIR010000164.1 GCA_016929515.1 Pirellulales bacterium
GCTGTTCGTGGCGTTCGGCCAGCCGAAGGGCGAGCTGTGGCTGGCGGAGCACGTCGACGAACTGGGCGTTCCCGCCTGTGTTCAGATCGGAGCGTCGTTGGATTTCGTGGCGGGCCGGGTGCGCCGGGCGCCGCGCTGGGTCCAGCGAGCCGGCGGGGAGTGGCTCTACCGGATCACGCGAGAGCCCGGTCGCATGATCCCGCGCTACGCCGCCAACGCCGTCTTCATGATTCGGGCGATGCTGCGCGACGCGTTCCGGCCCGCGGTCTGACGCCCCTTTTCTATCGTACGACACCGCTGTGGCATGGGCGTGGTCCATCGGGCGTGTCGATCAGCAGCGCGCCGTCCGGCGCGATGCCGAGGCAGCGGCCGGTGAGTTGCTTTTTGCCCATTTGGATGCTCAGGATTTGACCTTGCTGCAGACATCGCTCGTTGGCGGCTTGGGCAATCGCGTTTGGGTCGACGCTCAGAGCCCGAAGGCCGAGTTCCATGCGATTGAGTAGGCCGATCAATAGCTCGACGTGGTCGCAAACAACGCCGGTTGCGTCGCGCAGCGTGATTACCCTGGGGCGAACGTTGTCCGGGGCGTCGGCGGCCGTGTTGTTCGTGTTGATGCCGATTCCGATAACGTGGGCCCGGTTGGGCAACACCTCGATGAGAATTCCCGCCAGCTTGCGGCCCGAGAGAAACACGTCGTTTGGCCAGTGGAGTCCCAGCAAAACCGAACCCCCGGTGAGTGGTTGCGTTTCGACGATCGGGCGGAGCGTGTCGACCACCGCAACGGCAGTCACCAGGGAGATCAAGATCGACCGACCGGCTTCTTCGGGAATCGACTCGGACGGCAGGAGCAGACTCATGGCCAGGCTGCCCTGGCCGGTCCACCAGACGTTCGCGCCTCGCCCGCGGCCCGAGGTTTGGTGCTCGGCGGTGATCAATCGGGGGAAAGGCAGTCCTTCGTCGGCGCGACGGCGAGCGAGATCGTTCGTCGACCCGAGCACTTCGTGATGTTCGGCCGAGGCGACGAAGGTCTCGGACAGAATGTGTTGAAGGTCCATATCGTTGGCCCGGATTACCGCGTCAGTGCGTCGGCGACACCATGGAGCATGAGATTAGCAGGAATGGGGAAGGCTGGAAAGGTGGGCTGCGTTCGGTGGTGTTGTACGTCGCAGGATATGCAATAGGAGCATTTTATGATCCGTGGCGTGGAGTTCGCGAAGTCGTCGCACCTGCCGTGTGTGGCCGAAACGCTCTTGACCTGCTGGCGGGGGATTGATATTGAAGGCATCTCTTCGCGGGACACTATTCTCTTGTTTCGAGGCACTTCGGCCGAGCGAATCAACTGTCTATTCAAGGTGGGGGAATGGGTAAAGTAGGAGGACGTCCAATGCCGCTAGGTCCTCACGCGGCTTTGATGTTGTATCTTACCCATTCTACGTTCCTTTGCACGTTACTTCGACTCGTTGAAGCGTCGGCCGTTGTCAGCGTGGCGGCCGTGGAGCCGCCGAAACGACGCGATGCAATGAAGAGGTGAGCCATGAAAACCGCACGTTTTTTAGGTTTGGCAATACTTGTTGCGGTAGCAAGCTCCGGAACCGTTGCCTGGGGACAATACACGCGGTTTCCGTCGGCTGTCGCCGGCGAGACGGTTCCGCCGCCGCCGGGTGTTGCGCCGGTGATTTCGGGCGAGGTGGCCGGCCCATTGCCCACGGTGGGAGGCACCGTTGTGACACCGGCGCCGAATTGGGATCCCTACGCACCCCCGGGCGTCACGCAATCGCCGAGCCCTCTTTCCGGGGCATCGCAGGCGCCGACGCTCTTGCCGCAGGATTATTATCCGCCGGTGCCCGCGTTGCCGGACACGGGCCGTCTGCAGCGTTTGATCGACGAGCTCCGGCTCGACTACGACTACCTGGCTCCTCGGGGAAGCAAGAGTTTTGGCACGAACGACCTGGAGTTAAGCGCGACGTTTGCGTTTCCGTTCCTCTACAACCAGGAAACGCCCTTGTTCATCACCCCGGGATTCGCCTTTCACTGGTGGCAGGGTCCCAACGGGCCAGATTTGCCGCCGGGGTTGCTTTCGAATATGCCGGCGCGGGTCTACGATGCCTATCTTGACGCGGCGTGGAACCCGCAGATCCCAGGCACGCCGGTCGGCGGTGAGTTGGCTTTTCGCGTTGGCGTTTATTCCGACCTCGACAGGGTCACCGGGGAGAGCCTGCGTTACACGGGCCACGGACTGATGGTGCTTTCGCTTTCGCCCGCGTTCAAGATCAAGGCGGGTGTTGTCTATCTCGACCGTGTCCGAATCAAGATTCTGCCGGCCGGTGGCATTGTGTGGACCCCGAATCCGGACACGCAATTCCAAATCCTCTTTCCAAATCCACGGATCGCGCGGCGGTTGGCAAACTACAACACTACCGAATGGTGGCTTTATTGCCGGGGTGAATACGGCGGCGGGTCATGGATCATCAAGCCGGACGGCGTCCCCGGTCCGCTGGATCAAGTCGACTACAACGACTTGCGATTCGCGATTGGGCTGGAATTCGACCGCATGGACAAAATCGGCGGCCTGGTTGAGGTGGGCACGGCTTTCGATCGAGAACTGGTGGTGCGCAGCACGGGCGACAAGTACAGCCCGAGCACGACGATTTTCCTCCGCGCCGGATTGATTCGTTGAACGGGACGGCAAAATGACGGCATGTTCTTCGCTCCAAGGGTCCCGTCAACCGTGGTTGACAACGGCTAGGCCAACGGCCAATCGATTGGTTGCGATGCTGTGTCTCGTGCTGGGTTTCGCCGCGACCGTTTCGGCGCGGGGTTCCGAGGTGGCCGGGCTGCCGACGGCCATGCTGCCGGGCGAGCCCTATTCGGCCCGCGAGTCGCTCTCGCTTCGCACGACCTATTCGGCGAGCGAGTCGTTGACGCTTGACCCGCGGCCGGCCATTCTACTCGCTTCGAATCCCGAGGCGACCACGCACTTCGAGTTGCCCCTCGAAAAGCAAATTGAAGAGAACATCTGGGACCGGCCGATCGACGCTCGCAATGGGTTCTTTCAGGAGTTCTATTTCGACAACACATGGTTGTGCGGGGGCACGGCGCCGCACCACCTGGGCGAATACCAGGGAGAAATTCGGGGTAAATTCGCTTTGCCCCTGCCCAACCGGCGGCACCCGTTGTTGCTCATGCCGGGCTTCGCCGTCCACTATCTCGAAGGGCCGAAGGGGGCCGAGTTGCCGCCACGACTCTACGACGCCTATCTCCAATTCCGCTGGTTGCACAAGCTCTCGTCGCGATGGTCGGCCGATTTGTCGGTGACGCCGGGTCTGTATAGCGATTTCGAGCAGAACTCGGACGAGGCTCTGCGGATCAGCGGCCACTTCGGCGCGATGTGGGACTGGACACCAACCGCGAAGATCGCTCTGGGCGTGGCCTACCTCGACCGGCAAGACTATCGGGTACTGCCGTTTGCCGGGTTGGTGTGGGAGCCCTCGCCCGACCTGCTCTTCGAACTGATGGTTCCCCGGCCGAAGATCGCGCGGCGCGTCTATTGGTATGGCGCCATGACCGAAGAGGTGCAAGACTGGGTCTATCTCGCTGGCGAGTTGGGCGGCGGCAGTTGGGCCATTCGACGAAACGACGACACCGACGACGTCGCGACCTATAGCGATTTGCGTCTGGTTCTCGGGCTGGAGCACAAAGTGCTCTTTGGCTTGGACTACTACGTCGAAATGGCGTACCTCTTCGCTCGAAAGCTCAAGTTCGAGTCGGCAATGCCCGAGCTGGTTCCTTCCGATACGATCATGTTGCGCGCCGGCATGACGTACTAAAGATCGCCATTGAACGAGAAGGTTCTTCGGGAAGCGATTGGACACTCCGCACGAGCGGACCGAGCGCGCGGTCGAATTCGTGGCAATCCCCTTTTTCGCCACTGCCGGCTTTTGCCGGCAGTGGCGGCCGCGAGACTGTTCTCACTTCCTGCTTCGCACATCACGTTTCTACGGCAGGGTCGGGTAGATGTGTTGGAAGTCTCCTGGTGGCGGCCCCAGAGTGGCCAGCCAGATCATCAAGGCAATCAACGCACCGAAGATCACGACGACCAACGCGAGATTGATACGGTCGCGGCGGAGTTGTTCCTTGGTGACAGGAGCTTCGTGCGAAGCTATATTCGTCTTTTGAGGTGCTTTTCCGGCAGTTGCCATCTTCGAACCTCCTTTTCCACGGGAATGTCGAAATGGATCCCACTCCAATTCAATTCTAGGTCGAGGGTCAATCAGAGGCGTCGCGGTGAGGTATCCAAACGGCCGAAAAAGCCCTAGAAAACGCACGAATGGCCAACAGATGCGAAGGGGGGGATGCCCCGGTTGACGGAGCAATGGCCGGGAATCGGAAAACCGGGGCCGCCGTCATCCGATGGCAACGACGCGATGGTGTTGGCCATGGAAAGTCCAACGTTGACCTTCGCGCGACGAAACGAGGCAAGGTCGACCAACGCGAGGCCGGCAAGTTAGCCGAATCGGTTGTCG
This sequence comes from Pirellulales bacterium, assembly GCA_016929515.1. Taxonomy (GTDB): domain Bacteria; phylum Planctomycetota; class Planctomycetia; order Pirellulales; family Thermoguttaceae; genus UBA11386. The sequence continues at coordinate 4,524 of JAFGIR010000164.1, forward strand.
GACCGGGGTTTGGTCGAGACAAGCCTTGCTAAACAGCTCCGGACTTGACCAATCTCGCAAAATGCTCGAACGAACGATCAAAAGTCTTCTCGGCGTCGTTCGGAAAACAGCACGCCGGCAGTTCTCGCGAGCGGAGATGGTATTGCAGGCATTCGCAGCAGATTCCCTTGCGCGAACAGGGCGAATAGGTACAATTACACAATTCGACGTTGTGATCCTTGTTGCATTCCATGGTTGTCTTGCTCCGAAGACACGGGGATGTTGACAGTTTGTGGGGCAACGTTGCGAGGGCAGTCCATTTTCCCCGGTCGCTGGCCGACGGTCAACCGTGGACTCACTACGAGGGGTATTGTGCCCGAGCGATCCTTGCGAGGATGCCGGGGCGACCTATAATCGGGATACGACGTCCGGGACAGGTCGTGCCTGTCTCCAGTTCGATTCTCGTAACAACGGGGGACTGATTCATGTTCGACCGAATGGCTCGCGGTTGGGAATTGGCGAAGGGAAGTTGGCACGTGCTGAAGTTGGACAAGGAACTGCTGGTTTTTCCGTTCCTGAGTGGATTGGCGTGTCTGGTCGTTCTGGCCAGCTTCGCGATACCGCTGTGGAGTACGGACTATTTTCAAACCCTTATGAATGAGAAGGCGGCTCCCGAGGATCCGCTGGCCTACGTGATCCTCTTTGCGTTCTATTTCGTCAACTACTTTGTCATTGTCTTCTTCAATTCGGCCCTGATTGGTTGCGCGATCATCCGCTTCAAGGGCGGCGACCCGACGTTGGCCGACGGTTTTCGCGCCGCGCGGGATCGATTACCCCAGATCGTCGCCTGGGCCTTGGTCAGCGCCACCGTTGGGCTTGTCCTGCGAATTATCGAATCGCGCAGCGAGCGCGTTGGGCAAATCGTCGCAGGGTTAATGGGCATGGCATGGTCGGCGGTAACCTACTTCGTCGTGCCGGTGATCGTCATTGAAAGAAAGGGACCCGTCGAAGCTACCAAACGGTCATTGTCGATCCTTCGAGGGACCTGGGGCGAAGCGCTGACGGCCAACTTCGGCATCGGCGTGATCGTCTTCCTGGCCAGCCTGGTGGGGTTCGTGCCCATTGTGCTTGGCTTCGTTGCCCTGACGGCCGGACTCGTCCCGCTGGCTATTCTTGGAATCCTATTGGGCGTGATCCTTTTGCTGCTGATAGGGCTTGTTTCGTCGGCACTCAATGCGATCGTCATTGCCGCCCTCTATCTTTACGCGGCCGAGGGCTCGGTCCCGGACTATTTCGACAACCGGCTGCTCGGCGACGCGTTTCGTCCGAAGTAAGGCGCGATGGGATTACGCCGGATTTTGCGGAATACTCAGGTCGGGGGGCTGGAATCGCTCGGGAAGGCCGTCCGATTGGGTGAGGTTCGCCGGTCGGCTATTTCGGTTGTTCCTGTCTGGTTGGCTAGTCCTCTGCTAACGTGGGTAGTCCTGGGCGAGTTTTTTGATTTTTCAGCCACCTCCACGCGGATCCTAGTTTATGTTTTCAAACACTGGAGGTGTTTCTTGCACGGACCGAATCACCCCAGTCGGCGTAAACCAAAATGTCCGCTTGATCCGTAGAAACGTCAGGCGGCACCGGCGCGAACGGCTAGTGATTGACAGCACGGCGCGATGCTGGTCTAGTGAAGAGAATACTGATTTCCGAAACGTGGAGTGAGAGAAATGAATCGCTCAATAACGCGTGGCCTGTTGGTGGCGTGCGTCGCGGCCTTGGCCTTTGGCGTACCGACGAGCGGCAGTGCCTGTGAATGTCTCGATCGGCTCATGCCGTGGAACTGGTGCCGTGGGACCGGCTCGTCGACGACCTATGCGTCGCCCTTTGATCCGGCGGCGACGGCCGCTCCGGCGTTTGTGCCCACGTCGACCAGTTCATGCGGTTCGTGCGCGACAGGTTCGTGCACGACTTCCTGTAGCCCGTGCGCAACCCAAACCTGTTGTTATGTGCCGCAGACGAGCTATCGGACGGTTTATCGCATGACGCCGGTGACGACTTGCCAGGCGGTGTGCGGTTGTGATCCGTGCACGGGGTGTCCGGTGACGGCGTACCGGCCCGTGACCTCGTATCAGCGTTGTGCCCAATTGATTCCCTATACGACCTACCGAATGGTTTGGTCGAATCCTTGTGCGACCAGCTACTCACCGTGCGCGACGTCGTGTGGAAGCGGCTGCTCGACGAGCTACTACGGCACGTCGGTGCAGCCGATCGGGTCGAGTTGCTGTGGCACGGGGTCTTCGGCAACCCAATCGACGTTCGTTGCGCCGCCGGACAGCTCGCCGGCCGCCGGCGAAACCACGGCGCCGCGGAAGCACACGCAGGAAAAAGTAATTATCGATCCGGAAGTGAAGCCGATTCCGGAGCCCGACATCATGCAAAAGACGATACAGAAGCCGAAGCTGTTCGATCCGGCCGATCAGGTCACGCAGCGGCCGATCCGGCAGGTTCACTATGTGAGTGACAGCCGCTCGGCGCGGCCCGCGACGACGGCTCGCGAGACGGTCGATTTCGGAGGATGGCGGGCCTCGCGCGACTGAGCAGCCATTGATGGAAGACAGTCTGTTTGCCAGGCCTCCGCACGACGAACCGGTGTTTTTCCGGTCGTGGCGCGGGGGCCTTTTTTGTTCTTTGGCCAGGCGATCGAGGGATGGGCGGGTCACGCTGGTCGACAAAGTCCAAAAACGCTAGAATCACGGGAGCAACTGCCGCAACCTCGTGTCGTGGTCGCAGAGAATCGGATTGAACCGACGCCGCCATGCCAGCCAATCTGACTGCCCAATACCTCAAGGCCGAAAACGAGTATCGCCAGGCGGCCACGCCCGAGGACGAGTTGAGATGTCTTCAGGTGATGCTCCAGGAAATCCCCAAGCACAAGGGGACCGACCATCTTCAAGCATCACTCAAGTCGAAAGTCGCCAAGCTAAAGCGAGAGATTGCCGCCGATAAGAAGAGCGGCAAGAAGGGCCACGGAGTGCGGATTCCTCGCCAGGGAGCCGGCACGGCGATTCTCTTGGGAGGGCCAAATTCGGGCAAAAGCCAATTGGTTCGGCGTCTGACCAGGGCAACGCCCGAGGTCGCTCCCTACCCGTTCACCACCCACGTCCCCACCCCCGGGATGATGGCCTGGGAGGACGTCACGGTCCAACTCATCGACACGCCTCCGATCACGTCCGACTTCATCGAGTCGTATACGTATGGGCTGATCCGGGCAGCCGATTTGGTTTTACTGTTGGTCGATTTGGGCGCGGACGAAGGCATCGAGCAATGCCAGGATGTCTTGGAGAAGTTGGCCGACACGAAGACCCGACTCGACAAGACGTCGCACCTCGACGAAGAGGACGTTGGGCTGTCGTATACGCAGACGTTGCTTGTACCCAACAAGATCGACTTGCCCGACGCACCCACCCGGCTCGAATTGCTCCACGAACTGCTCGACGTCGACTTTTTGGAATACGTGGTTTCGGCCAAACACGGCACGGGGCTAGAGGAACTGCGCAACGAAGTCTATCGGCGGATGGACGTGGTTCGGGTCTACACGAAACTGCCCACGGCCAAGGAGCCCGACCGGGATCGGCCGTTCACGCTCCGCCGCGGGCTGACGCTCTTGGATTTGGCCGGGCAGATTCACAAGGATTATGTCGAAGGGCTGAAGCACGCGCGGGTCTGGGGCACCGCCGTTCACGATGGCACCGTGGTCAAAGGCGACTACGTGCTGCACGACAAGGACGTCGTGGAGTTGCACATGTAGGTGTCTTGGCTCACAGCGTGCCGAGGGCATGCCCCACGGGGGTGGAATCTGTTAAGATGGGGGGTTTTGTGAGTGAGGGTGCCCAAAGAGTTGGAAAAAGTCCGCTCTATTATTGTTTTTAGGGCCATCAAAATCTTGATCGGCGGCCTATAGTCTATGGACAATGGGATATATTGGGGTTTTTAAGTGCGGATAGACGCATCGAGGGGAATAAGATGAAACGCTGGATTTTTGGATGGGCGATGGTCGTGATGTTTGGATTGGTCTGCCCGATCCAAGCTTCGGTAGTGATGTACCTCGGTGGCGACGAATTCAGCGGGACCAACGTCCCGATCGCCGATCAGGCCGTGAGGGTGGTTTTTGAAGACGTCGTGGGCGAAATCAACGTGGTCCGGCTCACGATCGATGCGTTGGACTTGCCGGTGAATGGCAGTACCAAAATTGACCAGTGCTATTTTAACGTGGATAATGCCGACCTGCTGGGGGAATTGGTCTTCAATTATTGCAGCGGCGTCGAGGCGTCGGAAACGAAACAGGGTCAACAGGGCCAATCCTACGTGGAAAACAACTACCAAGCTGACGGTGACGGGAAGTACGACTTGTTCTTCACGTGGATCGATCCGTTCAAAGAAGGTGCAACATCGGTCTATGAGATTTTGCTTGTACCAGGAAGTACCAACACGCTCAGTGAGACCACCTTTGACATCTTGGGCATAGAGGGCCCGGGCGAAAACAAGCCGGGACCATTCAGAGCTGCCCTGCATCTGAACGCCGTCGATGAGACGGGCGAAAGCGGTTTCTACGGTACGATTGAGGACGAGGAACCCGTGGGGAACGATGTTCCCGAGCCAGCGACGTTGGTCATCTGGTCTTTGCTTGCCGCGATGGCGTGGGCTGCCGCGCGGTGGAGGAAGCGATAAACCGCTGAGTGCAGGGTGTTGTTCAGCGGTCCATCTTGCCGGCGAACGTCATTTGAGTTGGTCTTGCTCGGTCAAGTATTGGGCCAATTCGGAAATGGTCTGTACACCGAGCCTTCTGGCGTGCTCTCTTCGCATGGTTAGCGTGTAGGTGTTGTTGAAGCCGAACGGCTTGAGCCAGATGAGGTCAAAGCGTTCGGCGAACGCCCTTTTGGCGATCCGATAGCTCTCGTTGGGATCAGGGTTTGCCCGACGCTTCAGGATGTTGACCAGGCCGGTGCCCGTGTACTCCGGATATAGGTCGATGTCGCCGCTCGACAGCGCGTTGAAGCAGAGCATGGTACCGCCGAGATTCAGTCGCCGTTCGACCTGCAACCACGTGTGGGACTCGATCAACAAGGCCATCATTTCGCCGAGGATCTCTTGCTCGGTGAACGGTTTGCTGCCGATGCGAACAACGCCGGCGTGGTCTTCATCGGGGAGATTGTCGGCGTCCAACAGGTTTCTCTCAACGAGGAAGCGGCGAGCTGTGTCGCGTGGTTTTGCCCCGTTTTCGTCGACGTCACGGTTGAGTGTCCGCATGGCCTCGTCCGAGATGACGTCCGAAAGCCGGTTGAGGACTCGCGATAGTTCAGGATACTTCTTGAGCGTGACACCACGAACCAGCGGCGCCGCGTGGTAGGGCGGAAAGAAGTGCCGGTCATCTTCGAGAATAACCAGGTCGAAGACCTCGATTCGGCCGTCGGTCGCAAAGGCATCGATTACGTCGACTGAGCCATTGGCCACGGCGTTGTACATCAGGCCAGGAGCCATTTGGCAAGGGTCCTCGTGGAAGGTGAATCCGTAATGGGCGCATAGACCCGGGTAGCCGTCGCGACGCGAGATAAACTCGGCATCGAAGCCGGCGCGCAGCGTGTCCGCTCGGCCGGGCGCGTGGACGAACGGACCAGTGACCACCAGCGCGCCTCCCAGCAGTATCACCGACGTTAGGATGACCAAGAGACGATTGCGTTGGGACATAATCCGTTCTTCCTAGTTGCCGATGGGACGCAACCAAAGCTGTCTGAGTCCTTCGGCGATCATATCGATGGAGATGGCGCCGATGATCAAACCGTTGAGCCGGGCGAGGATGTTCACGTAGCGTTGAAATACGCGCTCACGGGGCCCGGACATGTGATCGCGCGTGATCTTGAAGGCCGCTACAATCAGAAACGAGAGCACAATCGCGCACGCGATGATTATGAAGGCAGAATCTGTGTTGTGCCGTTTGCCCGTGAGGATGGCCTGTGTGATCGTGCCTGCCCCGATCATGAATGGCAATGCGATGGAAGAAGGCAAGCCCTCGAGGTCGCCCCGCAAAAACACGGTTGCCTTGTAGCCCTGAGTCACGTAGTTGTAGGCGACAATGACGAAAATCAGTCCGCCAAAGACTCGCAGCGCGCTGGGCTCGACGGCCAGAAAATCGACCAACAGCGGTTCGCCGCACCAAGCAAACAGAAAGAAGACTGCCGAGGAAATCAGGCTTGCCTGCAACAGTACGGAGAAGAATTGCTTTCGGTCCAACTCATCCATCAGACCCGCCAGATAGAGCGAGAGCGCGAATGGGTTGAGAATGGCCATGAAGGCCACCAGTGAGCGAGAAAATCCAACGAGAGAGATATCCATGATTTACGACTCCGATATGGATTTGCGTGATCGTGTTTGCGGCGCGAGCCATTGCTCAATCTGGCCAAGAGTCCAGTCGGCCACTACGGCTAGGATGGCTGCGGGAATCGTGCCGGCGAGGAGGTAATCGATCTGGATGCTCCGCAAGCCCCGCATGATCAGATCACCGAGTCCCCCGGCACCAATCAGAGCACAAAGGGTGGCGATGCCGATCGTCCAAACGGTCGCTGTCCGAATGCCCGCCATGATGACGGGCAACGACAGCGGGAGTTCGACCTGGAAGAGCACCTGGCGAGGGCGCATCCCCATTCCCCGGGCGACTTCGATCACCGTGGGATTGATCTGGCGCAGGCCCGTGTAGGTGTTTCGGAGGATCGGCAACAGGGCGTAGAGCACCAGTGCGATCATTGCCGGAAAAGCTCCGATTGTCGGCCATCCGGCCAGCGCGCAAAGCACCACGATCAAGGCGATCAGAGCCAACCCGGGAATCGTTTGAACGACCGAGGCAGCCATCATGACCAAGGCGACCAGGGACCGCCGGCGACAGTGGGCCAGGACGACACCCAACGGTACGGCAATGCCCACGGCGATCACGAGCGTGAAGAAGCAGAGATACACATGTTCATAGGTGTGCACGGCGACCTCGTCGCCATGTTTGTCAACGAATTGGGCGATGGTGTTCATGGCGAGGATTCCGACAAACCGAGACTCTCGGCAATCGCAGCGAGCAATTGCCGGCGAGACAGCGTACCAACGTGCTGTTCTCGGCGAAAGACCGACAACCGGTCGGCGCGGGTCGACTTCATTTTACCGAGTGCCGTCAGCAGTGAATCGTTGTCATGAAGCGAGGCGGCGGCGGTCGTCGTCTCGGAACCGATATCTCCCGCTTTGACAAGCGCGCCGACTTTCCGTGTCATGAGTTCCAACTGGACTCGATGGTGCCCGAGGAATGCTTCGACAAACTCGTTGGCGGGCCGTTCGACCAAATCGCGCGGCGCGTCAAGCTGCTGCAACCGACCAGCATCGAGCAATGCAATGCGGTCGCCCATCTTCACGGCTTCAAAAACATCGTGGGTGACGAAAACGATCGTCTTGCGGATCTCACCTTCGAGGGCAAGAAACTCATCCTGAAGTTGTTCTCGGGTAATCGGGTCGAGCGCCCCGAAAGGCTCGTCCATGAGCACGATGGGGGGATCGGCCGCCAGAGCCCGAGCCACGCCGACGCGCTGGCGCTGCCCGCCGCTGAGTTGGGCCGGGTAGCGTGGTTGGAATTGTCGAGGATCCAGGCCGACCATGATAAGCAACTCGTCGATGCGTTCGTCGATGCGTGGTTGGGGCCAACGGAGCAACCGTGGCACGACGGCAATGTTCTCGGCGACGGTCATGTGCGTGAACAGTCCAATGTGCTGGATGGCATAGCCGATGGTTCGGCGCAGCGCGATGGGGTCCTGACGCATCACGTCCCGACCATCCACGCGAACGTGCCCGGCCGTCGGCTCGGTAAGCCGGTTGACCATCTTCATCGAGGTTGTCTTGCCGCTGCCGCTGGTGCCAAGCAGCACCAAGGTCTCGCCGGCGTGAACGTCGAGCGTGAGATTGTCGACGGCCAGAGTTCCGCCGGGAAACATCTTCGAGACACGTTCGAACTGGATCATGGTCCAAGCAGCCTCGCCGAACGGAACTAGCCCTTGTCCACCTTGAAAATGCCGACCAGCCCATGCGCGTAGCCCATGCCTTGCTGAAGTTCCATGATCAAATCGCGCAAGGCGTATCCCAGTTGAGGCTCGATGATGTTCTCGCGGGGTAAGCCCGTCTTGAGCCAGCCGATTCCGTCGACGACGTGGCGCATTCGACGCATGAGATCCTGCAGGACGGGCGGGTACGAGTCGAGAATGGCGGAAGGTTTCTCGGAATACTGTCTCTCCGACTGATTGTAGAGGTGGAGCAATTCGTCGACATAACGCACCAAGCGATTCCAACACATTTGAAGTCTTTCAAAGTAGTCGTTGATCTCCCGAAAACCGGGCTTGGGTGCGTAGTCGATCAACACCGAGTTGAGATCGGTCCGTTGGTTGGCCTCGTGGAGCGAGTTGACGGCCTCGCGGATCGGCTGGGCGTGTGGGTTGTATTCGGCCGTGTCCATGTGACGACCCGTGAAGACGCTTCGGTCAAAGTAGCGGAGTGGCTCGATGTCGACGCCGGACCGGCGACTTGCCTCGGCCACGATATGCTCGGCTTCCTGGCGACTGACCAGCCGCAAGCAGATGTGCTGCAACTCGTCGCGGCGCTGTTCACGTTCTTCGGCTTCGTAGATATACGAAACGACGTAGTCCATGTTGGGGTGGCCGGCCAAGTCGTGCGTCCAGAGCGACTGCCATTCGTAGGAGTAGCGGCCGATCCAATCGCAGACGATCACCGCGTGGCTTTGCACCTGCTGGGCGATATCCGCCAGCAGCGTAATCATGGTTTCGTCATCATTGTGGTGAGAACAAGTGCCGTAGGACGAGAAATACAGATCATGGGGTTTCTCGCCGTCGTCGCGGGGAGCCCCTTGCGTGAAGTCGGCCTGAACGAACGCCATCTTTCCGTTGTTGCCGTAGATTGCCCGAGCCTGGTTGATCAAATCTTCATTCAGGTCGACTCCCTGATAGCGTCCAAGGATTTCTGGAACCAGCAGATTGACCTCGACATCTTCCAAGTCCGGCTCGCGGTGGCGCACGCCCGTGAGCAGCTCGTATCCGTCCGCGCTGCCACAGCCCAGATCGACGATGCGAACACGGCGCATCTCGGCCTGATTGCGGTCAATCAGGTTCTGCAAATGAGGCCGGAGGAAGATCCGCGTGATTTCATCTTCCCAGTATCGTCGTACGTTGTCGTACTTGCCGACCAGGCCGGACTTCTTGGCATACAGCCCGCTGGAAACGGCTTCACTGTATGCTTCCATCTGTGAGTCGGGAGATATCATGGCAAGGCCTTCTGGCTTCTTGACGCCTATTTCGTGTTGTGTAGCAAATTGGGAACACGCCGGGCAATGTCCTGTTGAATCTCGGGCGATAACACGTCGTAGGGATTGTTCAACAACTCCCGTCGACGCCGATGCGCCGCGCGAAGGGCTCCACCTTCGTCCTCCAACGGAAAGCGTGCGTATACCCGATCTCGACTCGGCAACGGAATGTGGTACATATAGGTCTTGTGGTCGGTGGCCATGATCTCGCGGACCAGCGACAACACGTCGTCACGATGCGAATCCTCGAAAGCTGGCCGGGCAAGGGTCCGCTTGACAAGATCGATCTGGGCGTCGTCGAGGACGGCTTGCTCCGGGCAGAACACATTGGTTCGTTCCAGCAGCCCAAATGCATAGTGGATGTACTGAGCACCGGCCTGCGGCACGTTGGCCAACGTGAGCATCTTCTCGATCGTCGCCTGGATACCGGGTACCGAGGCGTCGCCCACCCCGGCCGTCGAGTAGCAGGGCAGCCCGTAGTAACGTGCCATTTGGGCACAGTCGACGTTGTAGTGGACGAATTCGGCCGCCGCGTACATGTCGTTGAGATTGTCGAGCCGGGTTCGCACGGGCACGGCACCATAAAGGACCGGAGCGCCCGGCGCGGCAATCTGGTTAAGCGTGATTCCGGCCAGTAGTTCGGCATTGATCTGGGCGACCATCCCCAACTCGTCAAAAGGACCGGTTGCCCCGCCCATCGGACAACTCGATATGACGACCGGCACGCGACGCTTCGAGATCTCGATGAGCTTTTCCGTCGTGTCGTCGACGAATTGCAGCGGGCTTTTGATCACGCACGTGATGAACGAGACCACCGGTTCCCGGGCAAACGAGTCAGCACCGCCCGCGACGATTTGCCCCATGCGAATGACGTCGTCCAACGCGCCGAGGCTGGTCAGCCCCGCCTGGACGTGTTTGCTGATATGGTTCAGGCTGTTGAAGAACTGGTTGACGTCCTTGTTGCGCGCGTCGATGGTCGCATCCCGGATGTTCACGTTGCGGATGAAGAAATCAACGTGTTCGAGTTGATCGCACAGGTGGGCCGATTGACGGAGCCGCTCGATCGAGCCGGGCTCACGGGTGAATCGCGGCGCGTCGCCGTCGTATTGAACATCGAGCCAGACGTTCGTCTCGGCGCCCGTGCCGAAGCGAACTCGCGGTTCCCGCGCATCCAGGACGAGACGGTTTTCGGGTTTGCGCGCTCCGAGGACAATTCGCGAGGGCGCGGTGTCGATCGCCTCGTCGACGATGCGTGAAGGAATGCGAACCCGTGCACAGCCGTCGGCCTGATCGACACGCGCTCCGGCCTTGCGGAATAGCTCCACCGCGGCGAGGTTATGGCACAACACACCGGGATTGTCGAGCAGGTCTCGCGCGGTCGCGTCGATCATCTGAAGCTGCTGCCGGGCGAGCCGCTGGCGTGGCGCGACAAGCACTCCTTGCCGTTGTGGGGTGTTGGTCGCTGTTTCCTGGACTTCCATGGTTGTCATCGAACCGTTTCCTCCTCGGTATGTTCGGCGTAATCCGGGGGCGTTTGGATGGCGGAAAATGCCTCAAGGATTTTGTTTCGCACGTCGCCGTCGAGCCGACTGACTCGTTTGCGGTCTCGAACGTTCTCGACAAACTGCTTCGCGCGTGACAGCGCGTCGTCGTCCGGCATCAGGGAGTCGCGTTTGTCGCGGTTAGCCAGCTTGGGCATGAAAAACTCGCGACGCATGTGCTCGACGGTGTGTCGCTCTCCGAGATAGTCTTGTCCGGGGCCCTTTTCAATCATGAGGTCCAAGGCCAGTGTCTCGTCGTTGACGTCAATTCCTCGCAGCACGCGCTGGCACATGCCAAGGATTTCGTTGTCGAGGACCAATTTCTCGTAGGAAACGGTCAGGTCGAATTCCATCAGTCCGGCGATGTCATGGATGTAGTTGGCGCCCGACATGGCCACGAGAAGACTCGACATGGCACTTTCATAGGCCGATTGGGAGTTGACCTCCTTGGCGTCGGTCGTGCCGGCGGTCGAATAGAGTGGCAACTCGAAATGCTGGGCCAACTGCGCCACGGCCGCGTTGATCATGGCACGCTCGATCGCCCCGCCGACGTGATCCATGGTCTGCAGGTTGGTGATCGACCCGACGCTTCCACAGATGCCCGGCGCGCCGGGACGCACCGATTGGACGAGAGTGATGCCCGCCAGGGTCTCGGCGACGTGGGTCAAGACGTTGCCGGCCAGCGTGATGGGCGAGGTCGTGCCGCAGATCGGTTCGGTCGGGACGACCACGGGCAGCCCTTGTTCGGCGAGAAAGCACGTCATTTCGCCGTAGTGATCGTCGATCTTGAAAGGGCTGATCAACAGCGTGATGAACGAGACGAACGGTTCGGTCCGAAGACGCTCGGGGCTGCCGGCAATGCGCTCGGCCATTTTGACCACCTGGCGGCAGCCGGCCATCGAATAGACGCCCCCCATGACGTGTTTGGTCGTGTTATCCAGGGCGTGGAAAAACCGGTTGACATCGATGTTGTCCTTGTCTTCCACGTCGTGCGGAAAGACATTGATGGTGAACAAATGGATGTTCTCCAGTTGCTCGACCATTCTCGCATTGAGAATCACATCGTCCAAGGTTGAATTGCGGCGATGGCCCGTCTCTGGATCGAGAACATAAACCGCCGTGCCGCCGGTTCCATAATGGACTCGGTTCTTCTCCAAAACGACATTAGGCGCGCCGTCTCGTCCATGTAGAGTGATCGACGACGGATTCGAGGCGATGGCGTCTTCCACCATGGTGCGAGGCAACCGCAGTCGCGTCGGATCTTCACGATCGGCGAGGGCTCCCCGTCGGACGAGTGCGCTGCGCGCCGTGCGAGAATAGACAGCTATGCCCGATTTCTCCAACACCTCGAATGCCGCATCCGCAATTCTGCGCACATCATGGGTGCCAAGCGGTTGGTAAAGAGAAGCACGAAGTCCCGGTGTCGGCGGCGGCGGTTGTCGAATCATAATAGCCTTTCAAAAAGTACTCGTATCATGTCCTGAGTAATGGCAGAAATGCGATGGTCTCTCGCGAGCGATATGCCTGCTGCTAAAGCGCTAGTTGCTCGACGAAGCCGTTGATGCCTGCCTCTTCGAATAGAGCAGTGGCGTGCCGCGCGGGACACCTCCTCGCCTGAAGTCGGTGTTTCAGTGGTTCAAGGAAAGTCTCTTCCCCCAGCCCTCGCCTCGCGAGTCCCGATTCGGCAATGGCCAGCATCCGCTGGGCCAGGGTCAGGAGCGACAGTTCCTGGGTCCTGCCTTGCAGGCCATGTCGGCAAGCCACGTCACGCGCCTCGCGCAGCTCGGCCCACGCACAATCAGAGAGAAGGGCTTTGGATTCGTCCAACGCCGAGACAAGCCCGAGCGTCAGTGCCGCCACGCAGACCAAATCGTCGGGCGGCTGCTGGTCGAACACGCGATTCTCCACGGTGAAATACTGGGATATTCGAGCCGTATACCAATAACACGAATTGTGCGTGCGGATATCCGCGCGTTGGGGGACGAGGGGTATGGTCTTGCCGTCGAGCGACTGGCCGGCGGCTTCGTCCGAGGCGAAGTACTCGCCAAACGTTTGAAATTGTCGTAAAAGAATCGGCTGGCCGTTGCGCCGCACGTAGATTGGCGCGAGTTTTTCGATCGTGCGGACGTAGTCTTCCAGATCGACGAACGCCCTTTGCGGCACGCCACTTCGCGCGGCGGCCGGCTTCCACCAATCCCAAAGCTTTTCGTTGACACAAACGTACCGGTCGTCAGGCTTGCCCTGCCAAACGGACGAATGAGCAGTGAGCGCGATTTGTGGTCCGGCCAGTCCGTTGAGGACATTCACCGCGTCCACCGCATCCTCGAGTTCGACGCTGACGTGAACATGACTGCCCGCGTTGATCGTGAATAGATGCACGTCGTCGCCCTGTTCCGCCGGTATGCGCCAGTTCGACGGCACGGCGCGATCCCAGAAACAAGATCGCTCCTTTTTGAACAGCAAAGAGCCGCTGGGCGGGGTGACGGGCTGAATTCCGTAGCCGAGCAAGCGAACACCCCGCTCATGCAGGAAAGGATTGAGCAACTCACGCAATGCGTCGATCGATTCGTTCAACTCAAACAAATCGGCCACGTGTGCCAACGAGAATTCCGGTTTGCAGAAACCGGTTTCGCAAGAGGCCACCGCGTCGTTCATCGGGCCCGCGATTCGAGCGCCCGCGAGAGTCCCGGTAACACGGTCGACGATCCGCTCCCATCCGTTCTGTTGAAGATATTCCCACAGGGCGACGAGCGACGATTGATTGGCCGCCGTTCCATCGAGGTTGACCATGGGGAACTTCAGTTCGGCGCCGATTCGCCGGCCGGTGTATTTCCGTCCGGCAATGGCCCGGCAGAAGCTCTCGTGGAAACGATCGTACATAAGAGACATGGTTGCTTCCCCGCGACTAGGGCGTTGGAGTGTCCCGTGGTTCGGCCCACGTCCCCATGACGTGGCCACCGCCGTGAATCACGAACTTATAGGTGGTCAACTCTTCGAGGCCCATGGGCCCCCGGGCGTGGAGCTTGTCGGTCGAGATGCCAATCTCGGCGCCCATCCCCAGCGATTCGCCATCGCAGAACATGGTCGACGCATTGACGAGCACTACCGCCGAATCGACACCGGCAACAAACCGCCCTGCGTGGGCCGTGTTGCTCGTGACAATCGTGTCGGTGTGGTGTGATCCGTAGTGATTGATGTGCTCGATAGCCTCCTCGACGCCATCGACAATCCGTATCGAAAGGACCATGTCGAGGTACTCGGTTCGCCAGTCGTCGTCCGTGGCTTGTTTCAGACGTCCGTCGATCCGTCGGGCCTCGTCGCAGCCGCGCAACGACACGCCCCGGTCGCACAACGCGCTGACGATCGTTGCCAGATGCCTCGTGGCTGAACGCGACACGAGCAGTGTCTCGGCCGCGTTGCAGACCTCGGGCATAAGGCATTTCGAGTCGAGCGCGATGTTCACGGCCGACGGCAAGTCGTTGATTTCGTCGAGATAGACGTGACAAATGCCCTCGTAATGTTTGATGACGGGAATCCGCGAGTGCTCGGCCACCGCCTCGATGAGCCGTTTGCCTCCTCGGGGTATCACCAGGTCGATATGCGTGTCGAGCCGCAGCAACTCGCGCACGTCCTCGTGACTACCCGAGATGACCTGAATCGCATCAACCGGCAGATCGGCGTCGGCCAGGGAATCCTGCCAAAGCTGCCCCAGAAGTTGATTGCAGTTCGACGCCTCGGAACCGCCCCGAAGAATGGACGCATTGCCCGATTTCAGACAAAACGCGCCGGCGTTGACCGTTACGTGTGGCCGAGCCTCGTAGACCATCAGGATTACTCCCAACGGTACCCTGACGCGATCAACGGTCAGGCCATTGGGACGCATTTCCGAACGAATCGTCTGCCCGACCGGGTCCGGCAACTCGGCAATCTTCCGGAGACTCCGCCCGCGGGCAAACACCTTCTCTTCGCCAAAGCGGAGGCGTGCAACCAAATTCTCCGGCAATTTTGCTTTCGCGGCCGCGTCGAGATCACGCTGGTTGGCGTCCAAGATTTCTGCCACGTGATCC
>JAFGIR010000019.1 GCA_016929515.1 Pirellulales bacterium
ACCGATCATGGCCGTGGCAGTGAAGAAGACGGGATTGGGATAGGCGTTTTGCCACAAGTGCAACTCTTCACCGGGCGGCCCGACCGGCCGGTCGACAATCACGTTCAGCAGCCAGAAGCCCGGCATGATTCCGATCATAGTCAAGGGGATTGCCAGCATGATAACGATCGGCAAGAGCCTTGAGCCGGTCTGGAACATGAGGATGATGAAGATCCCAAGCAGAGCAGCGGCAAATGCCAGCCCCATATCGCGGAAGACTTCAAGTGTGATTTTCCATTCGCCTTCGCCGGCCCAGACGACAGAGTAGCCGGCCGGCATCGCCCAGGGATCACCACCCCCGGGAGCAATCCAAGTCCGCTTCTCCGCGGGGCGGACACTGACGGCGGGTTGGGGAGTGCTGCCGTCTTCGCCGCGGTCGAGCTGCATATCAATGATTGCATCCGCGGGCGGTCGCCCCCCAACCTCGCCAAAGACGTAGACCACTCGCCGCAAGTTCTTGCGATAGATGGTCTTCGACTCGGTATCTTCGACGAATTGCCCCAGGGCTCCAAGCTGTACCAACTGACCTTGCTGGCCAACTATGTAGAGTTCTTCGAGATCATCCGTCGCTGAACGGATGGAACGAGGTAGCCGCAGGTCTACCCAAAGCGGGTTCACCTCGCCCGGTCGCTCGATGACCGTAGTCGGTAACCCGTCCAGCGCGAGATGCAGAGTCTCGCTTATGTTCTTGGTTGAGACTCCCGAGAGTGCGGCCTTCGGCTTGTCTGTGACGAACAGCAACCGCCGTTGGTCTGCCTCTGCGCTAATGTCCACGTCCACGATACCCGGTTCACGCCGCATGCGTTCTTCTACCTTCTCGGCCGCGGCAATCACCTCTTGGTAATCTGCGCCTTCCGGCCCGTAGACTTCCGCGGTGACCGATGCAATCACGGGAGGGCCGGGCGGCACCTCGACGAGCTTGATATTGGCGTCGGACTGGCGGGCGAGTTTGGTCAAGTCGCTGCGAATTCGCAACAGCATGGCATGCGACTGCTGCGCGCGTTCGTCCTTGGGTGCCAAATTGACGCGAATGTCCGCGACATTGGCCCCCCGCCGGAGGAAGTAATGGCGAACCATTCCGTTGAAATCCATTGGGGAGGCCAGACCTGTGTAGAGTTGGAAATCGACGACCTCGGGCACCCCGGCAAGATACTCGGCGAGTTGCCGAGTCACGGCGTCCGTTTGCTGCAGCGTCGTGCCTTCAGGCATGTCGACCACGACCTGAAATTCGTCCTTGTTGTCATATGGCAGCATCTTCAGCGGCACCACGCGAAGCGCCGGCAATGCCATCGCGCCAACCAGAAGTAGGCCAACACATGCCAAGGTCAGCCACGAAAGCCAACGATGCCGCAGGATCGGTCCAAGCACGGCCCGACTCACTCGGTAGGCGGGACGCTTCGTGAGATCGAAAGGTTCCTCGTCAGCGGGGTGGTCATACAGCTTTCTGAGCGCCACCATCGCCAGCCACGGCGTAATCAAAAACGCCACGATGGTCGATACCGTGACCGTCAACGGCACGTTGAGTGCCATCGGCGCCATATAAGGGCCCATCATGCCCGTGATGAACATCAGTGGCAGGAAGCTCGCGATAATTGCCAGCGTGGAGAGAATAAGAGCAGGCCGAACCTCTTGAATTGCCCGAAGCACGGACTTCCTTGGCGGGAAGATCCGCATGGCAAAGTACCGAGCGATGTTCTCCACGTCGGTGATGGGATCGTCGACCAACAGGCCCAATGCCAGAATCAACGCGAAAAGGGTCACGCGGTTAATCGTGTAACCCGCCAGGAGATTGATGAACAACGTAACGCTGTAGCACACCGGGATGGCCAACGCGATCACCAGGGCCGCTCGCCAGCCGATGATCAGGCCAATCAGCCCGATGACGGCGATTACCGCAATAACTAGACTCTCGACGAGTTCGTTGACCTTTTCGTTGGCCGTTTCCCCATAGTCTCGCGTGATGCGGAAGTACACGCCCTCAGGAAGGTGAGTACGGGCCAACTCGGTCATTCGACGTTCCACCGCGTCGGCAACCCAGACCGCATTGCTGCCTTTCCGCTTTGCCACGGCGATATGAACGGATGGGAAAAGCTCTCCGGTTTGCACCGTGCTGCCTTCCTCGGCTCGGGCCTCCCCACCCGCTGTTGGCACGTCCTTTGGGCTGTACGGATTCTTAGCGGCAGGCCCGAACCCCATCCATGTGTATGTCTCAGTCTCCTTTGGACCGTCGCTAAGCGTGGCGACATCCTTGAGGTAGACAGGCCGGTTCTCGAAGAGGTTGACTACCAGGTCCTGAAGTTCCCCAGCGTCTCGCACGAAAGCGCCGGCATCGACTACCAACTGTCGGTTCTGTTGGTCATAGCTTCCGGCACGATTTTGAACGTTGCTGGCGCGCAGCGCCTCCACGACCTGCAATGCGGAAGTATGCCGCGCTGCCAGGCGAACCGGGTCCAACTCCACTCGGACTTTTCGGGCCCTTCCGCCAATTACCCAAACACGGTTCGTGTTGCGGATCGCCTGCAACTCGTTCTGGATTTCTTCTGCCAGCCGACGCAGTTGGTAGTCGCCATAGAGGTTGGTTCGCTCGGACCAGAGGGTAACGTTGACAATAGGCACGTCGTCCACTTCAACTGGCTTGACCACCCAACCGGTCACTGCGGGTGGGATTTGGTCAACGTTGGAATGGATTTTGTTGTACAGCTTGACGAGCGAGTCTTCACGGTCTTCACCCACGTAGAAGCGCACCGTCACAATCGCCTGACCAGGCCGAGACATCGAGTAAACGTATTCGACGCCGTCGATCTGATAGAGTAGCTTCTCCAAACGAATTGTGACTTTCCGCTCTACTTCTTCGGCCGACAACCCGGGAGCGGAAACCATCACATCCGCCAGGGGAACGACGATCTGCGGTTCTTCCTCGCGGGGAGTCAGCCACAAGGCGGCAGTTCCCAAGGCCAAAGAAATGACCGTCAGCAGAATGGCAACGTCACCACGCAGGAAAACTTCAACGAGGCGAGTGAGAAAGGGTGTCTTTTCGTTTTCTGCAATCATGATTCTGTAATTTCATTTCCGGGCCGTCGCCGATCGGCTACCAGCGTCCTGAAGGCAATGGAGGGCTAACGCGGACGCGGGCTCATAGTATTCAGGACAACGCGGTCGCCTGGCTCTAAGCCGCTGAGGACTTCCACTCTTCCCGGCAAACCCAACCGGCCTGTCGTGATGAAACGTCGTTCGAGGGTTTTCCCATCCGGCTTAACCACGTCCACAAACTGTAGCTGCCCGACGGTTTGGATTGCTGCGGTTGCCAGACAGAGATGGCGCCGCGTTCCGGCGGGAATCCGCAGTCGACCGAACATCCCTTCATAGAGTCCGTCG
>JAFGIR010000165.1 GCA_016929515.1 Pirellulales bacterium
AAAAAATTGAGATGCGACACTTCGACCGTGCCATAGTAGCCCTCGCGTTCGTTCTGGCGGACGCTGGCCAACATCACGCCCTTGTTTCGATGGGTGGGCACGTCGTTGATCGCAATCGACACATCGGCGACGTTGGGTTCGCTCAAGAGCGAGACCGCGTTGGGCCCGCTTCCCTCAATCGTCCAGATGCTCGAGGCGTTCGCGGTCGTTATGGGAACATCCAGAGCCAAGGCCGTGACGCCGCTGATCAACGGCGGCGGCAATTGGCTCATATTGAAGTCAAAATCCTGGTCGTACCCCGTGAGGTACGAGCCAAGATACGGTGAGTAGCTCGACACTTTAACGGAATTGCCATCGTCCTTGAACTCCATAATTCGCAGATAGCCCTCGCCGCCCTGGGCGCGCATCTGGTAATTGGCCAGGAACTGATGGACGATATTGCCGTTGTCGCCGCGGCTGGCCAGCCAGCCGGTTCCGCTGTTGAGCACGTGGCCGTTGAACACCAACTTCCAATTCTCGTGCTTCTTGATGAGTTGGTCCCAGACTTCCTGGCCGTCGTTGGTCGTGGCGCCGATCGGGTAATTATGCGGGTTCCAGGTCTGGGCCGCGCCGTAGGTGCTCCAGTCGTACCGGCTGCCGTCGTTGAACAGATGGGCGTGCGTGTTGAAGATCAGATTGTGGTTGGGATGCGCGTCGGCCACGCCGTCCATCCACTGGAGCACTTCGGTGCGAGGACCGAATTCGGCCGAGAAGACAAGCCAATCCTCGCCGCCCGCGCTGAACGTGCTGTAGCTGTTGTCGGTTTTGCCCGATTCGTAGAACGTGATGTTGCTCTGGTTGGCGTAGTTCGTTCCGGAACCGAAGTACAACGTGCTATTGAAGAGCGTGTTGCGAGTGTCCGTGCTACCGTTCGTGCCATAGTCGTGGTTGCCCGGCGCGATCGAATAAGGCACGCCGGCGGTGCTCAGGATGTCCATCGAATGCTTGGCGTAGGTGTACTGGCTCGCAATGTTGTTGTTGGTCAGATCGCCCTGATGCAACACCATTTGGATATTGTGGGACGTTTGGTGGTCGGCAATCCACTGCGTCTGGGCGTCGAAGATGGGCGCTCGCGCGGGATCGTCAACGTAATGCTGCGTGTCGGGCAGAAGGATCATCGTCCACGAGCCGTCCGAGATGGGATCGGCCTCGACGGCCCAACCGAGCCCGGCGGTTAAACACAACAGAACAGATACAGCAGAAATGGCATATCGGGTCATCGAGGTTCTCATGTTTCATAAATCTAGTGTGCCTGGTGTTCCGAGCCCCTCGATCCGGTCATCCGGAACTGTCGAGACTGCGATGGGCGCACAGCGCCACCGGACGAAAAACGTCTTCCGAACACCCTCCGTTACGTCGCTTTGCCCAAGACGGGAGAACGAACCATGAACAAGCCCCCGGGCCGGCGTACAATCGGTTCTCCTGTTTGCCCTCGGCAAACAGCGGCACTAATTCAATCTAAACTAACTTCAAGATCAAAACGGCCCGCCGCCGCGACCCCTCGAAAGAGTCCGTCGAACGGCGGGCCGATTGTACACCACTGCATTTGACGAGCGGCGCAAACCACCCGTCCGCAGCCTCACCTCTTCCCCGAAATTAACAGTCATCAGTCAAACTAACGACGTCGCAGAGCCAGTCCGACCAGAGCCAGGAGGCTCAGCAGGACAAGACTCGTCGGCTCCGGAACGGCCGCCGTGACCAGCGACGTGCCGGCCTGGCCACCGTAGGCGGAGAAAGTGACATCGCTGCCACCCCAGTTGTGCAGACCAACCGAACCCGAAAGAATCGGATCGGTTGCGTCGACCACCGTCCAGGAATAGGGTGTGGCCGCGCCGTCCGGATCATCGATCACGGACACTTTGATCGTCGCGCCCGTCACCGCGACCTTGACGTCAAACGCCTGATCCGGCGAGAAAATAAACAACGGGGCTGCCTGGTCTTCGCGATAGAGCTCCGACCAGACGGCATTGCCCGCACCGTCGTCAACACACTTCTGGATCGACATGCCTTGCGGGGCACGGTCGTTTGACGTACCGATGACCTCGGCCGTGAATTGAACACGATAGAACGTGTTGTCGTCTTGCACGCGGACCAAAACTCCGGGGCCCTCGTTGTCGCCACACTCGGCTCGAACGGCCACCTCGTAGTTGGTCCAGTCGCCGTTGCCCGGCTCGTCAATCACGATGGCCGGTCCCGTGAAGTCGACGTTGGCGGCCGTGCTGCTTGCCCATTCGTATCCGTTCGTGTCGTCCTTGATTTTTCCGTCGTGGAAGTCGAGGCGGAAGTTGCCGTAGTCTTCCCCGGCCGCGTACGATTGACCAATGTCGGTACCCCACAACTTGACGCCGTCGGCATTGGTCATTTCCAGCGCCCGCCAAGCTACCGGCAAAGCGTCGGCAAAGACGGTCGTCTCATTTAACGTCGTGGAAGCAACCGCGATCTCCTCAATCAACGTACCGCGCTCCCTGCACGGCCCAGTTGCTGCCGACGCATCCACATCCTGTGCCCACGAATGGACACCGTAGTGACCCACAGCCATGTTGGCCAGATCGGTATCCGTACCACTGAGATATTCGACCATGGCTCCACCCGCTGGATTCGCCTTGACCGAATAGGCTCCCGTCGTTCCATCCACGGTCACCGACAAATCATAGTGCATACCGTTGTTGTAAGGCAACGAGGGTACACAAGTGAGATCCTGCTTTACCAAGGAGTGAACGCCGGCGACAACTTTATGGACAGTTATTCCCGACGAGAACCCATAGCTATCACCGGTCTGCTGGCGAACGCCAACCCGGAAGTAGTTGCTCTCATCCGCATAGCCAAACACAAGGCCATACCCGTCGTCGTCCCACGTGCCCACCTTCGCGGACAGCGTGTAGACCGAAGGGGTCGTGCTGTTCGTTTTGATGAAGGTCTGCGACATGGCGTCATCACGCCGTGTCGACGTATTACTCCCAGTAATCTCATTGTTGGACTCGGACAGTGACTGATCGTCACCCAACAACAGTCCCCAGTTGGGAGGTACATCGGTCCCGATGGGGACATACGGGTCGGCCCAGCCATCGATGCCGGCCACGAACACATCACCGACGATCGTATCGCCCGGACTAAAGGCGAACGCTCCGCCAGCCAGCAGCATCGTTATGCACGACACCGCCAAGATTGACGCGATTGGTTTGTACATCATCAATAGAAGCTCCTTTGCGTCTCGAGAAAACAAAGAACGTAAACCGTAAACCCATCGATTGTCCAAAGCCGGGAGGATCGTTCGGCAGCCGGCACTCGCCCGCCATGATTCTCTCAGCCCTCGCTTGCCTCGCTCTCTGATTAAGAAATAATCCTCCCGCTTGCCGCATGAGCTTCCGTGCATGTCTCGTTCACCTGCCGGCGGCATCGTGCCGCCTGGCCCCACGCGCCCCGCCGACACGATGCCGGCGCCGCAAACGCGCTTTGTTGACTATTTCCGCCGCCGGAGTTTAAGCAAACCGAGCAAACCTCCCAGCAGCAAGACCAACGCACCCGGCTCGGGCACGGCCGCAGCTTCTTCGTCCGGCCAGACATAGCCCCAGTTGGCGGCCATGATGGCGGCGTCCTTCGGGCCAACGACGGTGTCGCCGTCGAAATCACCCTGGTCCCAGCCACCGCTCTGGCCCCAGTGGGCGGCCAACCGCAAGGCGTCGTCGTCGTCGACGGTGCCGTCGCGGGTCGCGTCGCCCGGAATCTCCGGGATGGTCATCGACGCCACGACGACAAACGCCGCGTCGGGATCGCCGCCGTAACCGGAGAACCTCAACCCGTCCCGTTCAAAGCCCGCTCCCCA
>JAFGIR010000166.1 GCA_016929515.1 Pirellulales bacterium
GCGGAACAACTCATACGACGAATTGCACAATCCACACCAATCCACGGCGCACAAAACGTACCGATTCACCCCGTCGTCGATGACGATGCCCTTGGCCAACAGCGGCGTCTCGACCGTCTCGACCGGCGTGACCCAAATCAGCGGATGCCCATGAAGCGGCGGCGTCACGTCGCACTCGAACGTGGCCACGCGGAACTGCGGCGTCTCGGCGGCCACGGCAAACGAGGTTGCTCCAACACCGACAACCGACAAGACAACCAAACATCGTGCAAGAACCCGAAACATCGGCGGGACTCCATTGCTGGGGGGAGGAATTCGTGGGGGTAACACCGGCATAAGCCGGGCGCAGCATTCCCCCTTATTCTCCCCCCACGGCCACTCAGAGTCAAGCAATCCGTGCAGTCGCCTATCAGGAGGACAGGCATTCGGACCTGTCGTTTGTCATTAAGGAAGGACCGCCAGGAATGCCTGTCCTCCTGAATGTCATTTCTCCGCCGGGCGCCAGGACTTAGGCTCTGGTTTGGGTCCCGGCGGCTGGCCGCCGAGCTGCGCAACAAGCCACGTCAGACCGTCGAGATTGTCCTGAAGCCGCGTTTGGGCATCCTCGTCAGTGTGATTTAAAATGCCAATCGGACCCCGAAAATCGCTCACGTTAATCGTACGGAGCAAGTCCAGATCAAGCTCGCCCTGACCAAGCGGCAGAATTTTCTGCCCGCGCGACTCACCGTCGCGAGTCATGCCGTTAAGGTTCAATGCATGCAAATACGGCATCATCTGCTCAAGCAGCGCCGCGAAGCGATCGACGTGCCCATGACCGTGGTGCAGATTGTACACGATGCCCACGTTCGGCATCTTGAGTTGCTCGATAATGGCGATCTGGTTCTCGGGCTCGCCAAACCAACCGCCGTGGTTGTATAGCTCCACCGTGCAGCCGATCTCGGCCGCAGCCTCGGCAATCGGTCGAAGACGCTCGACCTCCGCCTTGACGCGCTCGGCTTGCTGCTCGGGCGAGGCCGACAGATCGCCGCCGTGGCCGGTCACCCAAAGCTGCGTGCGGACGTTGTGCCGTTTGAGCACGTCGAGAATCGCCCTCGCATTCGCGTCGAGCGTCGGAGGAAACCAAAACGCCGTGAGCTTGATATTGTGCCGATCGAGGGCGTCCAGCTCCGCGTCGAAAGTGGGCACGTGCTCGGCCCGCCAATCATAAGCCAACTGACGGATACCCAGCGATTCCAACATCGCCGCACGCTGGTCCGGTCCACGTTTCTTGGCATCGAACGGTACGATACACCAGGCAACCAGGTTTTCGCGATCGAACAGGGCCGTGGGCGTTTCCGGCTTCGCGTCCCTTTCCTCTTTCCCCTCCCCGGTCGAGCCAGCCATCATCCGCACACCGTCGTCGGAGATGAGCCTGCCGGTCTTCTTGTCCCAGATCCGCGTGCGAACTTTCAAACGATGCTGCAGACCGTGACACTCGGTGCACGTTTCGTCATCGTCTTCAGGTTCGGGTGAGTACAGATCTTCATGATCTGTGTCCTTGACCAACTCGGTCCTCGGGTGGCACTCGCAGCAGAAGCCGTTGATTTCCTTCTTCGGAAACATACGGTCCGGCGGCGTGATGTTGTCCTCGTCGGCACTGTGCTTGTCCGACAGCCCGTGGCACTGCTCGCAACCGACGCCCACCGCCTGATGCCCGCCGGTGAGCCCTTCCTCCTGGTAGTTGAGGTGGCACACCAGGCAATAGCTGTTGTCGGCGGGCTCGGCTTCGGTTGCCGATGGGGAATCGGTCGCCGGCGCGGCAAACATGAGCGAGACCAACGTAAGCGTCGCGACAACCGTCAAGAGGCCAAGGGCCAAAACCCATGCTCGTTGCATCACACGTATTCCCAATCTTTGAGCCACTGGTAATCGTCGGGCAGCTTGGCCCACATCTCGTTGCCCAACCGCTGCAATTCGGCTTGCTCCTCCGCATCCAACTCGCGACGTTCCTTGACGGCCAGCGCCATGTTGTCCACTTGCTCGGTCGAAATCAAACCCGGAATTGGCGCCGTCAGCGCCGGGTTGGCCAAAATGTAGCGGATCGCCAGTCGGGCCCGTCGGTTGTCCTCTTCGACGTGCGGCCCGTCGGGTGATCCGTCGCCTTGAAATAACGCATTGCTCGCAAAAGGCTTGATTCCCAACACCCCCACATCGTGCTTCACCGCGGCGTCGAACATACTGTCCTTGGGCAGCACTTTCGACTGCGCCGTGTAGGGCGTGCAGAGCATCTCAATCACGTCGGGATATTTCTGGATAAGCTTTTTCGCCCAGCGTCGGTCGTGGGTCGACAAGCCCGTGTGACGACATAACCCTTTGCGTTTGGCAATCTGCAGGGCTTCGATCATCGCCTCGGTTTCGGCCTCGGTATGCAATCCGCCGCGCTCCAAGGCCATAAGCCGCCAAATATCGGCGTACTCCAAGTTGCACCGTCGCAAGCCCGCCTCGAACAACTCGACAAGCTTCTGAGCGTTGCGGTTCTCCGGCGTGCGTAACTCGCTCATCGGATGACTATAGGCCAAGTACATCGCGTCGCGACGGCCTTCGAGTACCTTGCAGTAGGCCTCCGGCTCAGAGTCGCCGGCAAAGTCGATCAGGTTGATGCCAACCTCGATGCACCGATCCACCACGTCGCGGCGATTCTTGAGAAATGCAGTCATGTCGGCTTCATTGGCCGGCATGGTGACGGGGTTGATCTCGCCGGGGGTCTTCAGAACCTTGTCGATCCGCTTCCAGTGACCGCCCAGGCATACCGCCGACACCCACAAGGCCGTCTTCCCCAATCGGCGA